>DIWA01000006.1 GCA_002422525.1 Candidatus Hydrogenedentes bacterium UBA6118 | reverse complement strand
GGCGAGGGCGCCGGTCCCACACAGGGGGGTGCGGCCGGGGGGCCGCGCCGGAAGGAACCGTCGGGGATGGGCAAGGGGGAGGTCATCGGTGGCGGAGCCAGTGGGCGGTTGCGGGGACGGTGAGGAAGGGGAGGGCGGGGGCGGTGGCGAGCATGAGCACGATCGGGATCGCGTCCAGGCCGATGCCGGGGGTCAGCGAGTAGGGTGCGGCGAGGAGGAGGGCGACAGCGGCGGCGGCGACGGTGATCCAGAGCTGGCGACGCGGGGGGCGGAGCCGGCGGCAGGCGAGCGTGATGACCAGGAGCCCGATGGTCAGGTAGACGCCGGTGATGATCCATGGGATGGCGGCGTCTGACATGGAGGCCACGGCGGGTATGGCGAGGGCGGTCGTGGCGAAGGTGACGCAGAATGCGGCGACGGCGAGCGAGGCGAGCCAGTAGAGGGCCCAGACGCCCACCGCCATCTGCGCGAGGAGGCCGAGGTCGGGGAGGTCGAACAGGGGCGCCCATCCGGCGAAGGGCACGAGCATCAACCGGGACAGGCTCAGCGCGAACAGGTGGAGCGCGAGCAGGGAGGCGACGGCGAGGCCTCCGGCGGCGAGGCGGGCGTTGCCGAGGTCGAGCGCGGACTGGGGCAAGGTGAGGAAGAAGGTGCGGGCCGTCGTGCCGCGGGCTCGGGTGAGGTTGGGGAGTCGAAGCAGGCCGGCGATCATTGCGGCCAGGTACGATGCGACGGTGAGGAGAACACCGAGCTCCCCGCTCATATCGAGGTCCAGGTTCATGTAGGCATGGTATCGGGCTTGGGCGAAGATCGCGGCGAGGTAGGCCATGGCCAGGCAGAAGGTGACGCCCGCCGTGGCGGGGAGGATCCAGGCCCACTCGCGGAACTCGGCGCGCACTTGCGCGGCGAAGGCGCTTCTTGCCGCCGCAGGGGGCGTCGCTGTCATGGGCAGGGCGGGTGCGGGGGCGGAGGCGAGCCCGAGGCCGCGGAACTCCGACCAGACGCCGTGGCGGTCGAGCCAGACGCCAAGTGCGGCGAGGAGGCCGCAACCGACGATTGGGACGGCGCAGTAGAGGAGCCCGGGGTCGACGGAGGCCGAGCGGGCGAGGTGCAGGGCGAAGCGGAACCAGAGGAACAGCGCGCCGAAGACGTAGACGACGCCGCAGATCGTTGCGGTCCACCGGCCGAGGCCGCCGAAGAGCCACCCGGCGGAGAGCAGCACGGCCGCCGTGACCATGACATGGCCGACGGGGATGGGGTCGAGGGCAGGCGAGGGGGTCAGGACGGTCGCGGCGGCGACCGTGACGCCGAACAGCAATGCGAGCCGGACGAGGTACTCGACGCCCGCGAGCGTCGCCGTGCGGATGGGGCGGGTCATGAGCCAGGAGGGCAGGCGTTGGGACAGGGCCGAGGCGTCCCCGTGCCACCATGCGATCGTGACGAGCATGAGCAGCACGGCGCCCCAGGCGGAGAGGCCGCGCATTGCCAGGATGGCCTCGTGGACTTCGCTGTAGGGCGATACCCGCGGGCTGTACAGGATCGCGAGCCACCCCATGGCGATCAGGGCGAGGGCTATGGCGAGCCATGGCGCCTGGGTCTGCACGCGTTCGCGAATCAACCGGACGATGGGGCGCGTCATCGGTCATCCCTCCTTGCGGGCGGTCCGCCCGGCTTGCACATGCGCGACGAAGATGTCCTCGAGGGTCGGGGTCGTTTCCGAGACGACCTCGCCGCCGGCGGCCGTCAAGGCGGCGCGGAAGGCGTCGGGTCGGCCGTTGCTGAGCGCGGTCCACTCGCGGCCGGAGCCCTGCCAGGCGATCACGTCGTCGATCGACGGGGGCGCGTCGAGGGGGGTCGGGAACGCGACGACGACGGCGCGATGGCGCTCCTTGAGGGCGTCGAGCGGTTCGCAGAGGAGGACCTTGCCGTGGTGGATCATCGCGACGGTGTCCGCGACGCGCTCGACCTCGTCGAGGAGGTGGGACGAGAAGAGCACGGTGCGGCCTTCGTCGGCGACGGTGCGGATCACGGCGGAGAGGATGTCGCGCCGGACGACGGGGTCGAGTCCGGAGCTGGGCTCGTCGAGCAGGAGCAGCTCGGGTCGGTGGGCGAGGGCGGCCATCAGCCCGGCTTTCGCGCGCTGGCCGCGGCTGAGCGTGCGGATGCGCGCGGCGGGGTCGAGTTCGAACAGGGCGATCAGCTCCGCGGCGTAGGCGGGGTCCCACCCGGGGTAGAAGGCGCGGCAGTGCTCGGCGAGGGCCTGCACGCGCATCCATTCGGGCAGGTCGCGCTGTTCGCTGAGGTAGCCCAGGCGCGAGAGCGTTTGGCGCGGCTTGGCGACGGGGTCCATGCCGAAGACGCGGACCTCGCCGATCTGCGCGCGGAGCAGCCCGAGCAGGTGTTTGATGAGGGTCGTCTTGCCGGCGCCGTTCTCGCCGACCAGCCCGAATACGATGCCGCGCGGCACGGTGAGCGAGACGCCCGCCAGCGCGGTCTTGCGTCCGAACCGCCGGGAGAGGTCGCGCACGACCACCGGGGCGTCGGGCGCCTCCGCGTGTTGATCCCTGTTCGCCATCACTTCTGTCCTCCTTCGTTGGCGCCCATCGCCCTGTGCCGGTCGTGCAACAGGGCCAGCAGATCGTCGAGTTCGCAGCCGAGGTGTCGGGCCTCGGCCAGCAGTGCGTCGATGCGTTCGGTGAGGATGCGGGTGCGCTCGGCCTCGGCGAGGGGCGATGCGCGGTTGGACACGCAGGTGCCGGCGCCGCGTCGGGTGTCGACGATGCCCATGGCTTCGAGGTCGCGGTAGGCGCGCGCGACGGTGTTGGGATTGACGAGGAGGTCCTGGGCGAGCGCGCGGATGGGGGGGAGTTCGTCGCCGGGGCGCAGGCGGCCGGAGGCGACGAGTAGGCGGATCTGGTTGATGATCTGGCGGTATATGGGTACGCCGTCGTGTGGCGAGATGTGGAGCTGCATGGCCTTGGGTCTCCGGGTTGGCCTTGCGTTATTGTATGCATATTTTAGTACAAGAGAGCGGGGTTGTCAAGGGGGAAAATGAGGGGGGACAGGATTTACAGGATTTACAGGGTGGACTGGATGGACTGGATGGACGGGGGGAAGCGAAAGCGGCAGCAAGCTGCCGCAGTCCAAAGGCGCGGCTGGGCCGCGCCGGAAGGGGGGAGGGGAGGGATCGGGGGGAAGGAATGGGTAGACAGGATTTGCAGGACGGACAGGATTGG
>DIWA01000094.1 GCA_002422525.1 Candidatus Hydrogenedentes bacterium UBA6118 | reverse complement strand
ACCCCCTCCGTCCCATACAACCCGACTCCCTACGGGCCCGGCTTCGGCGGCGCCATCATCCTTCCTCCCCGACCGATCAGTCTCGCGCCGGCCCAAGCCGCGCTTCGCCGCGCCTCACCCCGATCTCCTCAGTACACTCCGTAGGTCCGCGCCGTCTCGATCAGCGCCACCAGGTTCTCCTCCGGCGCGTTCGCCGGCGTCTGGTCCCCCGTGGCCAGCCAGAACCCCCCGCCTGCCATCGCGTCGTCCAGACACCGCCGCGCCGCTTCCCGCACCTGCTCTGGCGTCCCATACGTCAGCAGCCCGAACGTATTCAGGTTGCCCTTCAGCACCAGCCGATCGCCGAAACGCGTCTTCAGATCGCGCAGATCGCAGTCGCCGCCCGGCGGCGGCTCCAGCGGCTCCATGATGTCCAGCGCCGTCTGCTCCGCGCACCGCGCCACGATCGCCCGCGACCGTCCGCACACGTGCAAGTGCGACGGCAGTCCCGCCTGCCGCGTGCGGCGCGTCGCCTCCTGAAGGAACGGCAGGTCGTACGCCTCGAAGAACGCCAGCGAGCTGTGGCTCAACGAACTCGACGACCCCTGCACGAAGTATCCGTCGATCGCGTCGCGCGGCTCGGCGGCGAGGATCGCGCCCAACTCCTCCAGCGTCCGCGCGCGATACCACGCGAAGATCTCGTCCATGAACGGCGCGTGCAGCAGCAGATCGTACGTCGCCGCCTCGATGCCCCCCTGCCGAATCGACACCCACCAGCTCACCGGCAGACACGCCCCCGGTCCGCCGACGCCCCGTCCGAACACCGTCTCGTCGATCGTAAACGTGCGCGCATACCTCCGCGGCGCGCCCATCCACCAGCGGTACTTCGGCCAGTCCGCCTCCAAGTCCTTGATCGGGCGCTCCGTCTGCACCGTCGGCCGCCCCGCCACGGTATCCAGCGTCCAGCTCAGCGCGCCCAGCGGCGTCTCCACGCGATACCGCACGAGCAGCCGCTCCGCCGTGTCGCACAGCCGCTCCTCGTGCACCGCGGGCTCGTCGCTTCCGTCCGCCCGCGCGCTCTCCAGCCACGCCGGACACGTCGCCCACAGCCACGGGTCGTAGTCGTAGCGCCGGAACGCCTCGAGCATCGCCTCCTGCGGCGAGGGGTTATTGTGCAGCAGATCCACCGTCGTCGCTCCGAGCAGCCGGCACGCGTACCACGGTCCGATCCCGATCTCCACGGGAACCCGGTCCGGCAGCCCGTCGCGCCGCATCACCTTGCGGATCCGCTCCCGCGCCGGGCTCGTCGGCAGTTTCGTGCTCATCCCTTCATCCCCGTCAAGGTGATCCCCTCCACGAAGTACCGCTGCCCCAGGAAGAACACGATCAGCAGCGGCAACACCATCAGCACGGAGATCGCCATCAGCTCCGCCTGTTCGGCCCCCGTCTCGCTCGAGAACGCCTGCAACCCCAGCGCAAGCGTCTTCTTGCTGTCGCTGTTCAGGTACACCAGCGGACCCAGGAAATCGTTCCACGTCATGTTCAGCGTGAAGATCACCACCGTCATCACCGCCGGGCGCGAAAGCGGCAGCGCGATCCGCCAGTACATGCCGAACGCCGAGCAGCCGTCAATCCGCGCCGCGTCGAACAGGTCCTTCGGCAGCGTCTTGAAGAACTGCCGCAGCAGAAACACGAAGAACGCCCCGCCCCCCAGAAACGCCGGCACGACCAGCGGCGCGAACGTGTCCACCCACCCCAGCCGACAGAACAGGATGAACACCGGTATCATCGTCACCTGCGGCGGCAGCATCATCCCCGCCAGCAACAGCACGAACAGCGCGTCCCGCCCGGGCCACTCCAGACAACCGAACGCATACGCCACGAGCGTGCTCGAGAACACCGTGCCCACGATGCACAGCGCCGTCACCGTCACCGAGTTCCTCAGATACGTGAAAAACGGAATCGCCGTGATCGCCTCCGCGTAGTTGCTCCACATCACCGGGCTCGGGATCCACGTCACGTCCAGGCTGTACACCTGCGCATCGCTCTTGAGCGACGTGCTCACCGTCCACGCGAACGGCGTCAGGAAAACCGCGCTCAACACGATCAGCAGCGTGTACCCCACGACCGCCCGCGTCAGGCTCACCCGTTCCCGGGCCTCCGTGGCGCGCCCGCCCCCCAACAGCCGCGCCGCCGCCCGCCTTCCATTCACCGCCCCGCCCATCATCAGTAGTGCACCCAACGTCGGCTCAGACGCAGTTGGATCAATGTCAACACGAACACCACCACGAACAGGACCCACGCCATCGCCGACGCGTATCCCATCTGGAAGTCCTCAAACCCCTTCCGATACAGGTAGAACACGTAGAACAGCGTCGAGTCCAGCGGTCCCCCCTGCCCCCCCGACACCACATACGCCTGCGTGAACACCTGGAACGAGTTGATGATCCCCACCACCAGAATGAAAAAGATCGTCGGCGTCAACAACGGAAGCGTCACGTTCGTGAACTTGCGCCAGAACCCCGCCCCGTCGATATCCGCCGCCTCATACAGCTCCCGCGGGATCCCCTGCAGTCCCGCCAGAAAGATCAGCACGCTCCCCCCGACCCCCCACAAACTCATGAAGATCAGCGCCGGTTTGGACCACACCTCGCTCTGCAGCCACAGCGGCCCCCGAATCCCGAAGAGCCCCAGCGCCTGGTTCACCACCCCGTACTCCGGCTGCAGCAGCCACATCCACAACACGCCCAACGCCACCCCCGTCACCAGCGTCGGCAGAAAAAAGATCGTCCGGAACACCCGCATCCCCCGAAGCGGCTGGTTCAGCAGCACCGCCAGCAGCAACGCCAGCGCCATCCCCATCGGCGCCGCGAGCGCCGTGTAGTACACCGTGTTCCACAGCGACTTCCAGAACAGCGGGTCCTCGGTCAGCATGCGCTGGTAGTTCGTCAGCCCGGCCCACCGCGCCGGCTTCAGCACCTGGTAGTCGCACAGGCTGTAGATCACCGACACCGCCATCGGCCCCAGCATCAGCACCACCACCCCGAACAGCCACGGCGACACGAACGCGTATCCCGTCAGCAGCTCTTTCCGTTGTCGGATCCCCCGCCGCGCATAGCGGCGCGCCCGGAACAGCAGGTACGCCGCCGCGATCGCCGCCATCCCGATCAACGGCCACCCGACCGCCCTCCATGGAAACAACGGAAGCCCCTCCCGCCAGAGGTACCGGTCCAGCGACTCCTGCGCGGTCCGTTGCGCCGCCGCCAACGCCTCCTTCGGCGTCGCCCGCCCGTACAGCGCCGTCTCCACCGCTTTCATCGCCTCGTTGTAGGTCTCCATGATCACCGGGACCTTCGGATAGAAGCGACACCGATCCGCCATGTCGACCAGCGGCCTTCTGCTCGGATCGTCATAGATCTCCGGCCGATGCGCCACGCTCCGCAACACCGGAATCTCGCCCATGTCCGCCCCAATCGCGAACTGCGACTCCTCCGACACCATGTGCCGGATGAACGCCCACGCCCCCTCCGGGTTGCGCACGCCCCGCGGCATCGCCAGCCCGAACCCCGAGATCCACGAGATCGGCTCCTCCTCCGCCGTCGGCATCGGAAACGGGGCCAGCCGCGCATCCATGTCCGGCGCGAACTTCCGTTGCCGCGTCAGGTAGAACCCCTCCACCAGCCGCATCGCGATCCGCCCGTTGAAGAACGCGTCCTGCGATTCCAGCGCCGCCCCCGACATCGAAAGAAACCGCAGGTAATCGTCCGTCCCAACGATGTCCACCAGCCGCTTGATATACGTCAGCGCCTCCACGTACTCCGGCCGATCCAGCGTGATCCGCGTCAGGTCCTCGCTCGCCAGGTCCGCCCCCAACTGCCACCCCAGCACCAGCAGCAGGTTGTAGTCCATCGCGAACCCGAGCTGCGTTACCCGCCCCCGCCCGTCTCGAACCGTCAACCGCTGCGCGTACGCATACAACTCGTCCCACGTCCGCGGCGGCGCGTCCGGGTCCAGCCCCGCCTCCCGAAACAGGTCCCGGTTGTAGATGAGGCACCGGATATCGCTGTGCACCGGAATCACATACGTCCGCCCCTCATACTGCCCGTCGCGCCACGGCGCCGAGAAAAACATCTCCTCCGACCACCCCTCGCGCTCCACGTACGGCGTGATATCCTCCAGCGCCCCCCGCAGGATCCATCCCGGCGCCGCGGGCCGATCCACCATCAGAACATCCGGCGGAATCCCCGCCGCCAACGACGACAGCACCTTCTGGTTGCTGTTCCACGGCATCATCGTCGTCTTGACGTAATACCGGTCCTGCACCTCATTGAACCGATGCGCGATCTCCTGGAACTGCAGCCCCAGCGTCCCCGCCGAGTAGAACCAGAACGAGATCTCCTCCCGCTCGCCCCGCGGCGCCTCCGCCGCCCCCTCCTGCGCCGATGCCGCCCAGACCGTCGCCAACAGCGCCATCCCAAGCGTCATGCACTGCATCGATCCCTCCTTCGCGTCGCCGGAAGCCGCCATGCGACCTGCCCGACGATGGTCGACCGAGTTCGCTTGGTCGATACAGTAGCACGCCCCGCCCCAACGCGCAACCCCCCTGTGTGGGACCGGCGCCCCCGCCGGTCATTTCGCGGCAAGCCAAGTGTGGGAC
>DIWA01000026.1 GCA_002422525.1 Candidatus Hydrogenedentes bacterium UBA6118 | reverse complement strand
AACCCGGCCACCATCATGACCGACCCGGAACTGGCGGACCGCACGTACATCGAGCCGCTCACGGTGGAGACCTGCGAGCGGATCATCGCCCGGGAACGGCCGGACGCGCTGTTGCCGACGGTGGGCGGGCAGACGGGCCTGAACCTGGCGCTGGACCTCGCGGACGCCGGCATTCTGGAGAAGTACGGGGTCGAGCTGATTGGCGCCCGGCGCGACGCTATCCGCAAGGCGGAAGATCGCGGTTTGTTCAAGGAAGCCATGGAGCGTTGCGGTCTAGAGACGCCCCGAAGCGCCGTGGTGCATTCGGTTGAAGAGGCGCGCGAGCTCGGTGAGATCCTGAACTACAACGCGATCATCCGGCCGGCGTTCACGCTGGGCGGCAGCGGCGCGGGCGTGTCGTTCAACCGGGAGGAGTTCGACGGCGTGGTGCAGTGGGGGCTCGACCTGAGCCCCGTGACTGAGGTGCTCATCGAGGAGTCCGTGCTCGGGTGGAAAGAGTACGAGCTCGAGGTGATGCGGGACATGCACGACAACGTCGTGATCATCTGCTCGATCGAGAACTTGGACCCGATGGGCGTGCACACCGGCGACAGCATCACGGTGGCGCCTGCGCAGACGCTCACGGATAAGGAGTATCAGACGCTGCGAGATGCGTCGATCGCCTGCATTCGGGAGATCGGCGTGGACACGGGCGGCTCGAACATCCAGTTCGCGGTGAATCCTGAGAACGGGCGCGTGGTGGTCATCGAGATGAACCCGCGCGTATCTCGGAGCTCCGCGCTGGCGTCGAAGGCCACGGGTTTCCCGATCGCGAAGATCGCGGCAAAGCTCGCCGTGGGGTACCGTCTGGATGAGATCCCGAACGACATCACGAAGGAGACGCCGGCCTCGTTCGAGCCGACGATCGACTATGTCGTCACCAAGATTCCGCGGTGGGCGTTCGAGAAGTTCCCGGGCGCGAGCGACAATCTGACGGTCCAGATGAAGAGCGTGGGCGAGGCGATGAGCATCGGGCGCACGTTCAAGGAATCGCTGCAGAAGGGCCTGCGCTCGCTTGAGACGGGTCGGTTCGGGCTCGGGGCGGACGGCAAGGGAAAGCCCCTCGCGCCGGGCGGATCTTCGGAAGAAGAGCTGGAAGCGCTTCTGAAGTACATCTGCATCGCCCGGCCCGATCGGATCTTCCGTATCGCGGAGGCGATTCGCCTGGGCGCGACGGAGGATCAACTGCACGACGCCACGCGGATCGATCCGTGGTTCCTGCGGCAATTGCGCGAGATCGTCGAGGTGGAGGAGGCATTGCGCGCGGCGGACCCGAATGATGCGGCGGTCATGCGCCGGGCGAAGGAGTTGGGTTTCGGCGACTACCAGCTCGCGCACCTGTGGGGCATGGGCCCGGGGGAGGTCCGGAGCCTTCGCACTCGTCAGGGCGTCGTCGCGACGTATAAGCTCGTCGACACGTGCGCGGCGGAATTCGAGGCGTACACGCCGTACTACTACGCGACGTACAGCGATGAAGATGAGGTGCGTGCGAGCGACAAGGAGAAGATCCTTATCATCGGCGGCGGGCCCAACCGCATCGGTCAGGGGATCGAGTTCGACTACTGCTGCGTNNAGACCGTCTCGACCGACTACGACACGTCCGACAAGCTGTACTTCGAACCGGTGACGCTCGAGGGCGTGCTGAACATCGTGGAGCGCGAGAAGCCCAAGGGCGTGATCGTGCAGTTCGGCGGGCAGACGCCGTTGAACTTGGCCAACGCGCTCTGGGAAGCGGGCGTGCCGATCATCGGGACCAGCCCGCGGAGCATCGACCGCGCCGAGGACCGCAAGGAGTTTCGCGCGGTCGTCGAGAAGCTGGGGTTGCTCCAGCCGCGGAACGAGACGGTGACGTCCGTGGACGAGGCGCGCGCGGTCGCGGCCGACATCGGGTATCCGGTGGTGGTGCGACCTTCGTTCGTGCTCGGGGGTCGCGCGATGGAGATCGTGTACGACCAGACGGCGCTCGATCGCTACATGACGCACGCCGTGGACGCGTCGCCCGACCATCCCGTGCTGATCGACAAGTTCGTTGAGGCGGCGATCGAGATCGACGTAGACGCCATTTCCGACGGCACGGACGTCGTCGTGGCGGGGATTATGCAGCACATCGAGGAGGCGGGGGTGCATTCGGGCGACAGCGCGTGCATCTTGCCGCCGTACGACCTGAGCCCGGCCGTGCTGGACGAGGTGCGCCGGCAGACGCGGGCGCTCGCGCGTGAGCTGGAGGTGGTCGGCCTGATGAACATCCAGTTCGCGGTGCACGACGACGCGATCTACGTGCTCGAGGTGAATCCCCGCGCTTCGCGAACGGTTCCGTTCGTGAGTAAGGCCACGGGCTTGCCGCTGGCCAAGCTGGGCGCCCGCGTGATGGCGGGCAAGACCTTGCGCGAGCTGGGCGTGACGAAGGACCCCGAATTGAGCTACGTCGCGGCGAAGGAGGTCGTGCTGCCGTTCATCAAGTTCCCCGGGGTGGACACGGTGCTGGGACCGGAGATGCGCAGCACGGGCGAAGTGATGGGCATCGATACGTCGATGGGGCTCGCGTTCGCGAAGAGCCAGATCGCCGCGGGCAACCGGATTCCCGAGTCCGGGGCGGTGTTCCTGAGCCTGAACGACCGGGACAAGCGCAGCATGGGCGGGCTCGGCCGCGACTTGGCGGAGCTTGGGTTCCGCATCATCGCGACGGGCGGCACGGCGGCGCGGCTTGAGGCCGACGGCATCCCGGTGGAGCGGGTGTACAAGGTCGGCGAGGGGCGGCCCAATGTCGTTGATGCGATGATCAACGGCGAGGTGGCGTGGATCATCAACACGCCGTTCGGTCCGGATGCAAAGGCGGATGAGCGTCGGATCCGGCGGACCGCCGTGGAGCGCGGCCTGCCGATGATGACGACGCTCGCGGCCGCGAAAGCCGCTGTGCTGGGCATCCGTGCGATGCGTACATCGCAGCTCGCGGTCCGCTCGATTCAGGAGTACCACAGCGGGCAGGCCTGACGGCGGCAGCAAGGGGCATTGAGCCGACCCGGACCCGTCCGGTACACTGGACGGGAGCAGAAAAGCGTCTGCGCGGCGCGGCGGGCGCGGACGCCGGAGGGGATAGGCATGGCCTCGGGCACGCTGTATGTGGTCGCTACGCCGATCGGCAATCTCGAGGATATGACGCCCCGCGCGGTGCGGATACTCCGCGAGGTCGACTGGATCGCGGCGGAGGACACGCGGCATTCGCGCGCGCTGCTGACCCGCTACGACATCCGCACCCCCCTGGCGAGCTATCACGAGCACAACGAGCAGGAGGAGTCCGTCCGCCTGGTCGCGAGCCTGGAGACGGGCAAGGACGGCGCGCTGATCAGCGATGCGGGCACGCCGTGCATCTCCGACCCCGGCTACCGGCTTGTGCGGGCGGCCCGCGAGGCTGACGTTCCCGTGGTGGCCGTGCCGGGCGCGTGCGCGCCTATTGCAGCGCTGAGCGTGAGCGGACTGCCGACCGATCGTTTCACCTTCCACGGGTTTTTCCCGCGCAAGCGGAGCGCGGCGGTGCAGTTGCTTGAGTCGCTGCAGGCGTTGGGGGGCACGCACATCTTCCTGGAGGCGCCGGGGCGCGTGGAGGCGTCGCTGACCGCCGTGGCGGACGTGATGCCGGACGCGGAGACGGTGATCGCGCGGGAGATCACGAAGCGGTTCGAGGAAGTGCTGCGCGGGTCGCCGGAGGCGTTGCTCGAGCGGATTCGCGGAAAAGGCCTGCGGGGCGAATGCGTGTTGCTCTTGTATGCGCCTACGGGTGCAGCGCCGGGGGAGGACCTGGACGACGAGGCGTTGCAGGCGCTTGTCGCGGAGGCGATGGCGAGCGGCGAACTGTCCTATCGGGACGCCGTGCGGCGCGTGGCCGAGGACACCGGGGTTCCGCGGAACCGGGTCTATGCGGCCGCCAAGCAGGACGCATGACGACGCTGGGGGAATCGCGGCGGGCGCTGATCGCGGGGGTGGAACAGACCGCGATGGTGGGGCGCTACGTGGCGTACGTGATCCTCGTGCCGTTGGTGTTCGCGGGGCGGATCGAGAGCAGTCTGCTCGAGATCTCGCTCGTGACGGCGGTGGTGCTGGCCCACAACCTGTTCGTCCACTACGTACTCGCGACCGGTCGGATTGGCTGGTTCTGTACGCGACTCAACCTTGCCGCGCACCTTGTCGATGGCGTGGTGGCGCTGCTTGTCACCGGGTCAACAGAAAGCCCCGCATTCGTGGTCTTCATCCTGATTGTCGTGGGCTGCTCGGCCTACTCGCGGCGGAAGCGCGACATCCTGATCGTGACGCTGTTGTGCGTGGTCGTCTATGGCGCGGCCGCCATCGCGATGCAGCTCGCGCACGGCGCGGCGCCGCGACCGGGGACCGTCGCGGCGGAGATCATCGCGATCAGCCTGGCGGGTTGGATCGTGGGGCGCGTGGCCGATCTGCTTGGTCGCATCGAGCTCGGCTACACGGCGCAGGCGCGCGCGCTGGCCTCCTCGGAATCCATGCTTCGCACGGTGCTCGACAGCGCGGCCGATCCGATACTGGTCTACGATGAGAACGAGTTCATCACGGAGGCGAATCAGGCCGCCTGCGCCGCGCTTGGCCGCGAGGCGGACCAGATCATCGGCAAACGCCTGCGCGCGTTTCTCTTCGACGACGGCACGCTGGCCGACAAGCTGGCGTTGGTCCGTTCGCGGGGGGAAGGGGTGAGCGAGGAGACGTTTCTTGGGGCGGAGGGCGAGGAACGGCAGGTCGAGCTGCACGTCCGGTCTTTCCTCCGCGACAATCAGCGTCTTTTCGTGGCCGTCGTGCGGGATGTGACCGCGCGCCGCGCGCTTCACGAGGCGGAGCGGCAAGCGGCGCGAAAACTGGACCGGCTCAATGCGGAGCTGAACCAGGTGAACGCGCTCAAAGTGAGTTTCCACGCGGCGATGGCGCAGCGCATGCGATCGCCCCTGACGGCCCTGTTGGGGTACCTCGACATGCTGCTGGACGAGGAGCTGGGCGAGACGACGCCGGGGCAGCGACGGGCGTTGCAGACGTGCCGGCGATGCGCGCTCCGCATCCTGAAGCACATGGACGACACGCTGCGGGCCGATAGTGCGCACGTGGGAGCGGGCGTTCCTGCGTCGGAAGCGCAAGAGGCGTCGCCCGCCGACGCGGCGACGCGGCAAGACTGACGCCGGGCGCGACACGGGCGCGACAGGGGCGCGACAGGTTGCCGCCTACTGCTCAGGGGTCGCTGGGAACGGGCGGGCGGAGCCAGTAGAACGCCTGTGCGCCCTGGTAGACGATGCTGGTACGGCCGTCTCCCGTCGCGTCGACGCAGTGGGCTATACGCAACAGCGGTTCCGGGAAGGCATGGGTGAAGTCGGGGCCGGCGCCGAAGCCGGTCTCGCCGAACGCCGCCGCTTCCACCGTGTTCGGTTCCGTCGCCCACGCGACGTCCGTGCGGCCGTCTCCGTTGAAGTCTTCAAGCACGCAGTGTTGGAAGGGTGACCCGTCTTCGAGCACGAGGAACCGCGTGAGCGGCAGGCGCGTTTCGATCGTGGAGGCGGGCTTGGGGTCGTAGGTCTCCTCGGCGGGGCGGTAGAGATGCGCCGCGGCCCGGGCGGGCCACGTGCGTGCGATGACTGTACGCGCCAACGCCTCGATGGAGGAGCCCGGTCGGGGCGAGCTCCACAAGAGGAGGTCGGCGAAACCGTCGCCGTTGAAGTCGGGCGGTCGTTCGAACGGCGTGACGGGCAGGCCCGGATAGCGCCGCGGGGGGGCGGCATCGACGTCGGGACGCCATGGGCTGGGCGTTTCGGAGAGCGTGCGGATCCGAACGAGGGTGTCGCGCAGGTCGGGTTTGGCGGGGGCGTAGAGCACGCGGGTGTCGGAGGTCCCGCCGATTCGCAGGGGGAACCAGGGCCAACTGTCGTAGGGCGCGTCGGCGAGTTCGACGAACCGGCCGGGCGACACGCGACGATGGGCGACGCCGGGCGTCTCGACCGGGGTGAACACGGGCGTGGCGTCGAGCGGGGTGGTGACGGGATAGGTCGCGACGCGGCTGACCCGCAGCTCGATGCCGTCGGGGTCGCCGGTCTGGGGCGGATCCACGGCCCATGCGCTGAAGGGATCGCCGTAGGGTTGCGCGTCGTTGTCCGACAGGGCGTAGTGCTCGACCAGGGCGCCGTCGGCTGTGCGAAACTCCAGCCCCGTTTCGGTCGGGAGGGCAAGGAGTCTGCGTTCGTCCACCTCGAAGAGCATGGCGAACGGCCTGGCCTGTTGCGCGGGGGCGGAGAAGATCGTGTCGCATGAGAAGAGAACCTCGGCGGGGCCCGGGGCGTCGCTGCCGAGCTGATAGCACATGATGTCGCGACCGTGCAGCGCGATAATCTCGTTGGCGCCGTCGCCGTCGAGGTCGGCGATGTCGAACGCGGAGGCGCCGTCGGGCAGGTGCACGACGCGTTGCGTGCGGGTCTGCGCGGCGTAGATCGTGAGCGAGGCGCCCTGCACCACGACGAGCTCCGCCGGGGCCCCCGCATGGGTCTCGGCGAACAACGACGTCGCGCCGGGAGACGTGATCGGGACGGCATGCACGTCGAACAACGCGCCGGCGACCGCGCAGAGGGCCCACGAGAGTATCGTCGCCGGCATCAGTTCCCTCCTCGCGACAGGTAGGCCAGGCTGCGCTCGGTCACCCCTGCGTCGGCGGGCATCCACCGCACAATGATGTCGCTGCGGCCGTCGCCGTCCACGTCGTCGATGGAGAACCGCCGGTCGGGTTGGATGGGCAGCGCCGCGTCGGGCGTGCGCGCGGCGCGGCCGAAACTCAGCAGGCTGCGCAGTGACCGCTCAGAGGACGGCGCGCCGTCCACGGCGCCATGGTAGATCGCGATGCGATCAGGGCGGTCCTGCAGGACGAAGTCGAGGATGCCGTCGCCGTTGATGTCGCCGTTGAGAAGCAGCAGCTCGGCGCCGCGGTAGCGATGGTACATCTCCGAACCGTGCACCGGGGGCGCCCCGAGGTCGATCGAGAAGCGTTCGCTCACCGTCGGTTCGGAGGCGAAGGTGCGCGTGGTCGGGTCTTGCCGGTAGATCTGGATGGTGTGGTCGACCGTCGCGTCGGTAAGGAACCTGGAGACGGTCTCGCGAACGCCGCCATCCAGCAGTCCGGTCTGTTCGGTCACGAGGTCCGCGTAGCCGTCGCCGTCGAAGTCGACGAAGGAGCAGGCCGGGCGCAGACCGCGCACGCGGATGGTGTGAAACGCGCCGCCGCCATCGGTGGACACGGCGGTTTCGAACACGGGGACCGGCACGGGCTGGTTGGGCAGCCACTCCCAACGCCCCCCGGCATAGCCGATCGGTTCCGTGTCGGGCGCGAGCGTGCACGGTTGGACGAATGCGGGCATGGGAGGCGACAGGAACTCGGCCTCGCGCCGGCACACCAGTGCGTTCGCGCCGGCGTCGCCCTCGGCGATGCGGTAGACGTAGGTTCGGTAGCGGACGCGCAGGTCGTCCTGCTCCTCGCGCGTTCGGACGGTGACGGCGTCGTCGCGGATGTAGAGGCGACAGGTCATCTCGCGGGTCGGCAGGTCAAGTCGGCGCTGGGTTGGCGGCCACAGGGCGTTGGTCCCGGCGGCGGCGAGTCGCAGCGGGGGATAGATGGGCGCGGTCATCGCGCATTTCCAGGGCGGCGACGGGCCTTCGGGGTCGTACACGTAGACATACAGGCCGCGATCGCCGGCGAGCAGGATCTCCGGCGTGCCGTCGCCCTGAACGTCTTGCAGGAACCGCGTCCATTGTCGGGGGCCCGACGGGGGGAAGGCGTATCCGTCCGGCAGCGTATCCATCTGCTGGTGGTCCACGCGCCAGGCGTCGCCTTCGCGCTGGATGATGCGCAGGCCCGTGGTCGAAAGCAGGAACAGGGTGTCGCCGAGCAGGTCCATGTGCTCCGGCTCATCCGCGGGGTGGGGGGGGATGGGCAGACCCGGGCCGAACCCGTGGCCGCGCCGCAAGTAGACCCGGTTCGGCAGGACCAGATCGAGGCGTCCGTCGCCGTCCAGGTCGGCGTGGCGAAAGTTGCGCACGGGCTTGCCGGTGAGCGCGTTGGGTCCGCTGACCCGGAGGTCGGGCAGATCGGCTTCGACGAAGGTCACTTCGATGGAGGCCATGGCGCCACAGGCCAGCATGGCGAGCGCGAACGTCATAGGTGCAGATTCCGTCGGTGCATGATCCACATGGCGAGCGCCGTGGCGATGGCAAAGGCGACGCCGGACGTCGCAAGGCAGTATCCGGCGTCGGGCCACCACCGCCCGTCGAGGCCGTTGGCCTGATTCGCGAAGACCTGCCACGGCATCTCGACATAGGAGGAGAACAGGTAGGGTGCGATGCCAAGCGGGTGTTTGACCGCGTCCGCCGCGATCCAGACGCCGACGGCGGCGGTGACCGCGACGCCCGAGCTGCGGAACAGGGCGGACATCAGCACGGCGAACGCCACCGTGGCCAGTTGCGGGGCCAGACTGAACAGCACGCCCATGGCGTAGGCGCGGATCATGTCGGGGTGGGTAAAGAGGATCTCGTCGCCATAGGTGACCCCGACCATGTCGCCGAGCGCCGCGGCTACGGTCCATGCCGCGACGGCCGACGTGAGCGTCAGTATGAGCGCGTAGGTTAGACCGAGAAGGATCTTCGCCGCCACGTACTCCGACCGCCGGAGGGATCGGACCAGGATCGTGCGAACCACGCCGGATTGCAGCTCGGAAGAGATGAGATTCGCGCAGTACATGAGCAACAGGAGCAGCCCCACGAGGTGCAGGGAGACGGAAGTGGCGTGGGCGACGAACGCGTAGTCGCCATGGCCGTCGCGAACCACCGGCTGGACCTGGGTCAGGCTCAACGTGGTGAGGATCAGCAGGGCAGGGCCCAGGAAGGCCAACCGCTGGTGCACGGCCTTGAACAACTCGACGCGATAGGCTGTCCAGATTCGGCGCATCATGGGTTCAGCATCTTGACGAAGTAGTCTTGGAGCGAGCGCCGGTGCGGGATTACGCCGGAGAGCACGAACCCGGAGGTGAGCAGGAAATGCGTGAGGTGATGGATCGACTCGTGGGACAGCACGACGCGCACGCGGTCGGGCAGCGCGACGGCCGACTCGACCCAGTCCTGCTCGTTGAGGCGGGAGGCCGCCGCTTCGGGCGCATCCACCAACACGTCGGCGCGATGGGGGTCGTATGCGATGAGGCGCTCCGTGCGTTCGCAGGCGATGAGGCGGCCGTGGTTGAGCACGGCGACGCGGTCCGCGAGGACCTCGACCTCTTGGAGCACATGGCTCGAGAACAGGATCGTCACCTTGCTGTCCTCCGCCAGGGCGCGAAGCAGGCGGAGCACGTCCTGCGTGGTCTCCGGATCGAGCCCGCTCGTGGGTTCGTCGAGGAGGAGCAGTTCGGGGTCGGTCAAGAGCGCCTGCGCGATGCCCAGGCGCTGACGCATGCCGAGGGAGAACGTTCCAACGCGTCGGTTCGCGGCGCGCAACAGGCCGGCGCGGTCGAGGGCGCGGTCGATGGTGACGTTCCGACGGGCGAGCTCCGCGAACGCCCGCAGGTTCTGCCGTGCGGTCAGATAATCGAAGAACGAGGGGCGCTCGGTGAGCACGCCGACCCGCGGGAGCACCTCGCGCAACTGGCGGCGCAGATCGCGTCCGAACATGGACACCGAGCCCGAGGTCGGCGCCACCAGACCCGAGAGCATATAGAGGGTCGTGCTCTTCCCCGCGCCGTTCGCGCCCAACAGGCCGACGACCTCGCCCAACTGCACGTCGAAGGTCAGCTCGGACACCGCCGCAGTGGCCCCGTAGCGTTTTGAGAGGCGTTCCGTACAAATGCAAGCAGCCATGGGCGGATCGTAGCACAGGCGGCGGGCGGATACCGAATGGGATCGGGATGTTCAGGGGTCACTCAGCCGGCCGGATATCCTTCAGGAGGAGCTGGACGGAGGTCTGGCCGCGCCAGGTGTTGAGTTGGGGCGTATAGGCCACGTCGACGGCGCGGGCGTCCTGGATCTCCTCGGCCAGGGTCTCCATGCGGAAGCCGATGGCGTCGAAGGCGCGGCCGCCCTCCTCGACGACGAGCTTGAGATGCCCGCCCCGGAGGACGCGGAGAGCGTCGCGGCGCAGGGTTGCGTTCATGGTGCAGAGGACGATGGCGGGGTTGCCGTGGCCGAAGGGTTCGAGCTGGGCAAGGCGCTGGACGAAGCCGGCGTCGATGTTGGTGAGGCTCGCCTGGGCGTCGATCTGGAGCGGCGGCGCATGGAAGGCGGGCATCGCCTGCGCTACGGCTTCGTCGAACCGTGCGCGGAACCGCTCGAGTTCGGCGGACTCGACGGTGAGGCCGGCGGCGGCCTGGTGTCCGCCGAAGGTGACGAGGTGGTCGCTGCACTCGGCCAGGACGGCGGATAGATCCAGCCCGGCTACACCGCGGGCGGAGCCTTTGCCGATGCCGTTGGCGCCCATGGCGATGAGAATCGCGGGTCGATTGTAGCGGCGTTGCATCCGCGAGGCGACGATGCCGACGATGCCCTGGCTCCACTCGGGGTGGTGCAGCACGATGCTGTTGGGATGGTCGGAGTGCGCTTCGAGCAGGGCTTCGGCTTCCTCGAGCATCCTCGCCTCTTCCTCGCGGCGCCTGCGGTTGGCTTGGTCCAGCTCTCGCGCCAGTCGCGTGGATTCGCGCTCGTCGTCGGACAGCAGCAGGTCGAGGCTGGCGTGGGCGTCGCCGAGGCGGCCGGCGGCGTTGATCCGCGGCCCAAGCTGGAACCCGAGATCCTCCGCGCGCAAGGTAGCGGGGTCGAGGTCGGCCACGCGCGCCAGCGCACGAATTCCCGGGCGCTCGCCGATGGTTCGGAGGCCCTCGGCGACGATGATGCGATTCTCGCCGACGAGCGGCACGACGTCGGCCACCGTGCCGAGCGCGGCGAGGTCCGTGCCGAACGGGCGGCCCAGCAGCGCCGTCGCCAGTCGGAACGCCACGCCCGCGCCGCAGGCGTGGTAGGCCGGGTGACTCGGATCCTGCCGCATGGGGTTGACGACGGCGTACGCCTCGGGAAGGGTGTCGCCGAGCTGGTGGTGGTCGGTGATGATCAGGTCGATGCCGCGTTCGCGCGCCGCTTGGGCGGCTTCGTGCGAGCGTACGCCGTTGTCCACCGTGATCAGCAGCGAGATCCGCGCGAACGCGGCCGCCTCGACGTGGTCGGGATTGAGGCCGTACCCGTCGCTCATGCGATCCGGCAGCGCTGCGTCGCACTGTTCGATGCCGAACGCGTGGAGGGCCCGAACTAGCAGGGCCGTCGAGGCGCAGCCGTCCACATCGTAGTCGCCGAAGACGAGTACACGCTCGCCCTGTTCGCGGGCGCGGGTGATCCGTTGGACGGCGCGGCCCATGTCTTCGAGGGAGCAGGGGTCGCTGAGCTGATCGAGGGACGGGGCGAGGAAGCGGCGCGCCGCTTCGGGATCGGCTGCGCCCCGGCGGATCAGCAGATGGGCCAACAGCGGCGAGACTTCGATCTCTGTCGCGAGCGCGCGGGCCCGACGCGGGTCCATCTGCGCGATTTCCCAGCGCGGTCGGTCGCCGGAGGGGGTCATAGGCGCTCCTTTGCGAGGCGGACGATGGTCGCAACGGCTTCGTCCGGCGACAGATGCGTCGTGTCGACCAGGATGGCGTCGTCCGCTTTCCGCAAGGGAGAGGTCTCGCGGTTCCGATTGCGTTCGTCGCGTTCGTGCACTTCTCGCAGCAGTTCATCGAAGTCCGTGGAGACGCCCTTGGCGGTCAGCTCGGCGTGGCGGCGGCGCGCACGCTCCTCGAGGGAAGCGTCCAGGAAGACCTTGCAGCGGGCGGCGGGGAAGACCACCGTGCCCATGTCGCGGCCCTCGGCCACCGTGGGCCGGACCGCCGCGACGCGCCGTTGGGTGTCCACCAGACACGCGCGTACCGCGGGGATGTTGTCGATGCGATGGATCATCCGGGTGACCTCGGGCGTGCGGATCGCGTCGGTCACGTCGGTGTCGTCCACGAGGATGCGGTCGCCGGAGGCCGTCGGCCGCACCTCGTACCGCATGGCCTGCGTCGAGGCGGTCGCGGCTTCCGGGTCGTCCATGTCGATGCCGCGCGCGAGGGCGCGCCACGTGGCGGCGCGGTACATCGCGCCCGTGTCGAGGAAAGCGAACCCGAGCGCTTGCGCGACGCGTCGCGCGGTCGTGCTCTTGCCCGCGCCCGCGGGGCCGTCGATCGCCACGATCTGCGTGATCGCGGCGGGATCCGGTGCGTCTGACATAGGTATACAGCCTCAGGGGCGGCGCGCCCCGGGATGCGACGTCTGCCGCCCCGCTACCCTTCGGCGGCGAGCGCGTCGGCGATCGCGGGACCGTAGGGCGGTCGCAAGATGCCGCGTTCCGTGATGATCCCGGCGATCAGCTCCGCCGGGGTGACGTCGAACGCGGGATTGTACACTTTCACGCCGTCCGGCGCGGTCTGTTTGCCGAACCCGTGCGTGATTTCCTCTGACGCGCGTTCCTCGATCGGGATCAGATCGCCCGTCGCGAGCGATGCGTCGAAGGTCGAGAGCGGCGCGGCGACGTAGAAGGGGATGTGGTGGGCGCGGGCGAGTTGCGCGATGCCGTAGGTGCCGATCTTGTTCGCGACATCGCCGTTGCCGGCGATACGGTCCGCGCCGACGATGACGAGCTGGATCCGCCCTTCGCGCATCACCTGCGCCGCCATGTTGTCACAGATCACCGTGACGTCGATGTCGGCCTGCATCAGCTCCCACGCGGTCAGCCGAGCGCCCTGCAGCAGCGGACGCGTCTCGTCGGCGTAGACGGAGAAGCGGCGGCCGAGCTCGCGCGCACGGAACATGGCCGCCAGCGCGGTGCCGTAGGCGGAGGTGGCGAGCGAGCCCGCATTGCAGTGGGTGAGCACGCCGTCGCCCTCGCCGATCAGCGGGGCGCCATGTTCGCCGATGGCGCGACACCGGCGCTTGTCTTCCTCGTAGATCTCGACGGCTTCCGCTTCGAGGCGCTGGAGGGCCGTCTCGGGGTCGGCGTGTCCCGCCGCGGTCCGCCGCATCCGGTCCAAGGCCCAGAACAGGTTCACGGCCGTCGGCCGGGAGGATGCGAGGTAGTCGGCGATGCGCGCGACTTCCGCCGCGACGGCGTCGGCCGACGGGTAGGGCGCGCGTTCCGCGAGGCCTACGAGGACGCCGTAGGCGGCGCAGACGCCGATGGCCGGAGCGCCGCGGACCCGGAGCTGTTTGATCGCCTCCCACACCGCCTCGCGGGTGTCCAGGTCGATCTCAACGGACTCCGCGGGGAGGAGCGTCTGGTCGATGATGGTCAACCGACCGTTGCGCCAGCGCACGGGTTCGACAACGCGGACGGAAGCGGCCTGCGTCACGGGCGGCGCCCTCCACATCGCGAGGCGGGACGGGGGACTGGAAGGACGTCCGCGGTCACGACGCGGCCTCCTCCTCGTCTTCCTCGGGCTCGACGTAGCGTTTCCACACGGTGGTCCGTCCGATCAGGGAAATGCCGATATACCCTCGCACGTGCATCTCGTCGCCCTGCATCGTGATCTTGCATTTGTACGTCTTGCCGTTCTCCGGGTCGTAGATCGTGCCCTTGGTCCACGTCTGCTTCCCGTCGAACTCGAAGTCCTTCAGCACTGTCAACCCGACGATCGGGCGGTCCCGCAACTTCTCGTCCGGGTTGTTCAGGTCCCGCTTGGGTTCGCCCGCGTTCGGGTCGGCTTCGGGGTAGTCGGGTTCCGCCAGCCAGACGATGCGTCCGGAGTAGACCGATCCCTTCTTCGATATCTCGACGCGACCCTTGCCCCCTTCCGACACCCAGACGCCGACGATGTCGTCGGCCTGCACCGCCTGCGCGACGGGCGTCAGGCACAGGGTTGCCGCCGTCGCCAACGCGATCCACCGTGTGTTCAACCGCATGGATCACCTCCCGAACCGGGGCGCGGCCGGTCGCGAATCAGACGCGTTCGCGCGGCATCCGCCCCTTCTTCCACCTAAGCCGCCCCATCCTACCAGAAAGCCGCGCGGGACCGGAAAAGCGGCCGGGGCGTCGTTCCGTCGGCCCGGGACAGGGCAACGATCTCAGCAGATAGGTGAGAGGGCTAACGCGGAACCGCAAGGGAGGCGGAGCATGGCGAACGGGACGGATCGGATGACGCGGCGCAAGGGTGCGAGGGGCATTCCGCCGTGGTGGCCGCGGCTCGGTTGGGATCCGCGGAGACGGGCAGCGGCGCCGACGACGCGGGAGACCGCGGCGGCGCTGGCACCGGTGACGCGGCCGGAGGGGGCGGGCGAGAACGGCCTCGGCAGGGAGGGTTTTCTTCCGCTGCCGAACCGCACGCCGTTCGAGATGCTCCGTGTGTACCGGTTCCTGCGCGATGCGTTCCCGGATGTGGCCGACGGGGTGTGGACTTGGAAGCGCCTGTGCCAGACGGGCTACGACATCCAGATCCTCGATGCGTCGTCGGATGTGGCCGCGCGACGGGCCGAGCGCCTGCTGCAAGGCCTGGACCGCCGGGTGAACAGCGGCGACCGGGGGATGGACGGTCTGCTGGACGTCTTCTACACGTCGCTGTTCACCTATGGGGCCGCGGCGTTGGAGATCGTGCCGACGGCGAGCGGGGAGTCGATCCACGACGTCGTGCCGGTCGACGTGTGGACGGTGCGGTTTCGGCGGGAGGCGGGCGAGCTCGTGGCCTACCAGGTGTGGCAGGGCGAAGAGATCGCGCTGCCTCGGGACCGGTTCATCTACGTGGGCTTGGATCGGGAAGGCACGAACCCCTACGGCCGCTCGATGTTGGCGACGATTCCGTTCGTGATGCGGATCCAGCAGCGCCTGATCGAGGACATGGCCAAGGCCACGCACAACGCCGGCTGGGCAAAGCTGCATGTCACATACACGCCGGAGGAGCGGGAGCGCGGCGAATCGGCGGAGGCATGGCGGGAGCGGGTCGAGGGCGGGTTCAGCCGTCTGCGCGACCGGCTCAGCGGTCTGGAGATCGACCAGAACCTGGTGACCTACGACAACGTGCGCGTGAACATCCTTCGCGGCGATCAGCGGTCGGTGGTGTTCTACGAGAACCTGAAGGCGATCGAGGAGCAGGTGATCACGGGGATGCATCTGATGCCCGTGCTGATGGGGCGGAACTACGGCACGACGGAGACCTACGGCACGGCGCAGTTCGAGATCATCAACCGGCAGGTCGAGGCGGTGAACCGGAGCGTCAAGCGGGTGCTCGAACGCCTCTACAACTTCGAGCTGGCGCTGATGTGGGGCGAGGCGCGGGCGCGCGTGGACATGCGGCAGAACCGCACGGTGGACGCATTGAAGGAGGCGACGGCCCGGGCGCGGGAGATCGGCAACGCGGTGCGGCTGCGGGATGAGGGTTTTCTCGCGCACGCGGATGCCGCGAGGACCTTGGGCATTGAGTGAGACGGGTCTGCGAGGAGGAGGAATGCTGATGGAATGGGAGCCTTGCGTATGGCGGCGCGAAGGCGTCGTGGTCGAGGTGCGACGTCGGGAGGTCGGGCGGGAGGTGCTGGATGCGGTGAATGCGTACGCCCTGCGGCCGCTGGAGCGGGACGAGTTCGCCGTGTTCACGCTGGACCTGTGCCACAACGAGATCGACCGGCACTTCAGCCGGTTCCCGGAAGAGGAGCTGGAGACGATCAACCGGCTTGTGCCGGGGAGGCCGCTGCTGGAGCGCCACGACCTGCACGGTTCGCTGCCGCGCGGCACCTTCTTTCGGTCGCGGTTGCATCGGGAGGGGGATCGCGTGTCGGTGCGGCCGGACGTCTACGTGCTGCGCGCGGAGGAGAACGCGGGGTTCATCCGCAACATCGAGGGCGGGGTGTATCGCGAGACGTCGATCGGGTTCGCCTTCACTTGGCCGGAGTGCGCGGTGTGCGGCAAGGACCTGCGCGGCTGCGGCCACCAACCCGGGCGGACCTATGAGGAGCAACTCTGCCACTACCTCATGCGCGGCGTGACGGAGGTGCTGGAAGGGTCGGTGGTGTCCGCGGGGTCGCAGGGCACGGGGTTCGTGGCGCAGGAACGGCATCGCGCGACGCAGGGACTCGGCGATGTCGGATGGACGTCGGCGCGGGGCCTGACCGTGGCGCTGGGCGGAGGCGTCGGGTCGGCTTGGGCGGAAGAGTAGAGGAGCGCGGAAATGAACGGAGAAGGCAACACGTATGCGCCGATCCAGGGCGGACGCTGTCCGTTCGAGTTGGCGAACGGGGTGCAGTTTCGTGCGCTGGCGGACGAGATCGGGGAGCTCAAGACGCGCGTGGGGCGGCTCGAGACGACGCTGGCGCGGGGCGTGGGGCTCCTGATCGCGAACCTGGCCTGCGTGATCGCGACGCTGGCGCAGCAACTGATGCGGTGAGGAGGGGCGCGATGTACTGGCGGCTGAGGATGGAAGCGGATACGGCGGAGGCGTCGGAGGAGGATGTGCGTGCGACGGACGGTCGCTTCGTGCTCCATCGACACCGGGACGCGATGGGTCCGCACTTGGACCTGCGCATCGCGTGGGGCGACGCGCTCATGGGGTGGCGCATCGACGACACCGTGTTGCGCGACGACGCCTGGGCGACTGAGAAGGCGCCGCACCCGCTCCGGTGGCTCGACGCGCCGGGCGACGCCGTGACGGAGGACGCGGGCCGCTACGCCTGGGTCGAACGCGGCGCGGACTGCAAGGCGGTTCGGCTGTGCGGGATGAACGGCGCGCGCGTCGTGCGGTTCGAACGCGAATCGGGACTGCCGGCGGCGGTCGTGCGTGACCTGCGCCGGGCGCTGGACGAACTCGGCGTGGATGTCGGCGATGCGGCGACGCTTCTGCGCGACGGACGTCGGGCCCGACAGCGGCTGATGGCGCGGTTCTGCGGTCTTGCACGCGAGCTGGACGGCGAGGCCTTTGACGAGGCGGTGTGGCGGCGCGCGCTCGACGGCATGACGCTGGACGAACTCCAGGACCAGACGCGGACGCTCGAGGTGCGCCACGACCGGTCGCATCCGCCGATGCCCGTGTCGCGTCCGGAGCCGCTGCCGGAATGGCGCGCGGACGGGCGGGAGGAGCGCGCGATGCGGATCGCGCGGGAACACTGACGAGGACAACGAGACCCGCGCCGTCCTGACGGGGCGCGCGCGGCGGTCTGGGAGGAAGACGATATGGCTCTGGGCGACGTAGGCGGCTCGATCACGGAGATGGTCATCACGTGCCGGACGCCGGCGACGGGCGATGTGGACATCACGGCCGGCGACGCAGTGGCGTTGGCGGGCCCGTACACGGTGGACAACCAGATGGCTGACGAGGATCCCGTGCTTGGCCAGGCCCTCGCCGATGAGACGCGGAACGGCGCGCTGCTGCCCGTCCGCATTCGCGGGGTGTGCGTGTTCGCCTACGCGGGCGAGGCCCCGACGCTGGACGGCGTGACGGGGATCGTCGGCGCGGCGGGGAGCGGCGAAGTGAAAGCGCCGGCGAGCGGCGCGGGACGCGGGGTGATGCTGGCGGTGGACGCGGCGGCGAAGCGTGTGCACGTGCTGATCTGAACGGAGGAGATGAACGCCATGGGCAATGAACGCATGCGTGAACGGATGGCATTCCTGAGCAAGCCTGAGGAGGAGCTGCGGGCGGTGCGCGGTCGCGAGCTCTACGACGCGCTGGCAGCGCTCGACCTGAACCACGGCCACTACTTCCGGGCGCTGGGCGTCTCGTTCGACGAGTACTGCGCGCGGGAGTTCGGGGTCGACCTCGGGCGCATCACCGTGGATCGGTTCTTTCAGTCCGATCCGAACGCGAAGTGGCTGTTTCCGGACCTGGTCCGCGAGGCCGTCGTGGCGGGGATGACGCGCAAGCCGGTGTACCCGCAACTGATCGTCCGCGACGAACCCGTGGACGGGTCGGCGTACGACGTGCCGTATGTGGCGGAGGACGCCAAGAACGAGGAGCTGCGGGACGTGGCCGAAGGGGCGGCGATTCCGGAGTCGGAGATCACCTACGGCGACCGGATCGTGCGGCTCGACAAGAAGGGCCGCGGGGTGATCGCGTCGTACGAGGTGGTGCGGCGGATGGCCGTCGACATGCTGCGCGTGCATCTGCGGCGGATGGGCGAGCGCCTGGGCCGTACGCTGGATGCCCGGCTCGCGCAGGTGCTTGTGTCGGGCGACAGTTCCGGGCCGGCCACCGCGGCGGAGACGCTGAACACCGAGACGCCGGAGACGTGGACCTACGACGACCTGCTGCGGGGCTACATGAAGCTGAGCGTCGACCACTACTTCACGCCGACGCACCTCGTCGCAAACGCGGACACCTGCCGGGAGCTGCTGCAGATGGAGCCGTTCAAGGACGCGGCGGTGTCGGACTTCGCGGCGACGGGGAACTGGCCGACGCCGCTGGGGGCGAAGCTCGTGCCGCTGGCGGAACATCCGGCGAACGCGGTGACGCTGCTGGATGCGGGGTACGCGGTGAGCAAGCTGACCGAGCAGGACCTGTTGGTCGAGAGCGATAAGCTGATCAGCCGCCAGTGGGACCGGACCTACCTGACGGTGGTCACGGACTTCGCGGTGATCTACGAGAAGGCCCGCGTTGTGCTCAACAGCGACTGGGTAGAGGAGTAGACCTCGGCGCCGCGACGGCGCGGGGGGGAATCCGGGGGGCGACGGTCGGAGGTCGCGGAGCGCATCCGCGGCCTCTCGGCCCTCCCGGGACAAGCGAGGGATCCATGGACGCTTATACCACCGAGGCCCGCGTTCGGGCCCAGTTCAATCTGCACAGCACGGACCGCCTCAGCGCGGAGAGCGTCGACACGGCGATCGCCGACGCCCATGTCGCGATCGCGCGCGTGCTTGATCCGGCTGTGGACGTGTCCGGCGAGACGGTCGACCACCTGCCGCGGGGGCTTGTGCTCGGCGCGACGCTGCTGGCCGGGGCGCGGTTGTTCGAGGCGCTCGCCGCGGCGGAAGCCTTTGATCAGCAGCGCGTCGCATTGGGGCCGCAACGGATCGAAGAGAGCACGCGGCGTCGCGACCTGTTGGCCGCGGCGGGGGTCGCCGAGGCCAGGGCGTGGCGTGCGCTCGAACCGTTCGTGACGCAGCCGGCGGCGCGGGAGCACGCAACCGTCACGGCGTCGCAGGCCGTACTGGGGGAGGACTGACGCATGGCGATCACCCTGGGAGAGGTCACGTTCGACCCGCGGGCGACGCACGTTCGCGAACAGCTCGAGGAAGTCGGGGGTCGCGATGAGCGACGGATCATTCTGAGCGGCGTGGTCTCCGGCCTGCCGACGCGCGCGGAGATCGAGGCCCGGCTCGACGCGATTGTTCAGGCCGCGTCGGCGGACGACTGGTCGGCCGCGCTGCAGTTGCGCCCGGGTCGGCGGCTGCGGGTGCGTCGGGATGCGTACACGCGCGAGATCGATGCCAGCGGTCGCACGGGCTCCTTCGAACTCAAGCTCGGCGCGCGCGACCCGTTCGAGGAATCGACCGACGCGGTCACGGTCACGTGGGCGATCGACGGGGACGGCGCGACCTGTGCGCTGGATACCGACGGCAACGCGTCGGCGCGTCCTATCGTGACGCTGACCGCCGTGACGGATCTCGTCTACCCGGCGCTGGATGACGACGAGCGGCGCATCGTCTATGACGGCATCGTGCATGCAGGGAGCCTGCTGCTGTTCGATGCCGCGGAAGGGCGGGCGCTGTTGGACGACGCGGACGTGACGCCCTATGCGTTCGGCGCGTTTCCGCTCGTGTCGCCCGGGGGAACGACGTTGGTCTACCGCGGCGACCCGAGCACGCCGCACGAAGCCGCCGCGACGATCGCCTACCGGCATCGGTGGTGGTAAAGGGGGGAGCATGGTCGACCAGATCGCCTATCGCGTGGAAGCGTTTCGGCCCGACGGGTTGTGCGCGGCGCGCTACGAGCGCGTGCCGTTGCTCGAGATCATCCGCACCGCGCCCGATCGCCCCGACATCGCGCGGGGGTTGCTGCCGCCGGACGTCGAACAGCTCGCGCCCGGGTACCGCGTTCGGGTCGCGATGGCGGGTCGGCGGATCATCGATGCGCCTGTCGTCGGCACGGCGCCGCAGTGGAGCGATGCGCGGAAGCGGCTGGTCGACCGGTACGTGTCGATGCATCGGGTCACGGCGTTTGATGCGGCGATCCCTGCGCTCGGGCTGAACGATGTCGTTGCGGGTGCGTTCCGGCACCGCGAGGCGACGAGTCTGCTGCGGGATCTGGTGCAGGCCGCGCCGAACCGGTTGCACGCTTACGTGGACCACACGGCGTATCCGGAGGGGGCGGAGCGCGAGTGGGCCAAGTTCCTGGCACGACAGAACGCGGCCGACGCGCTGCCGGTCGGGGGCGTCGATTCGGGAAGCTGGGTCGGGCCGGACCGCATCGACGCGTCGGCGGCCCATGCGCGCGACGGCCGGACGATCGCGGGGCTTCGCGTGGACGGGGGCGCCTGGCCGGATCTGCGGTTGCTCGGGGTCGACTGCGAGGAGGTCGCGCTGAACGGGGAAGCGACGGCGCGGCATCCGGACACGGTCGGCTGGTCGGCGGCTCGGTACGCCGCGAGCGGGTACGCCGTGCGGGCGGAGGCGTCGCGCGAGACCTTGCAGGCCCTCATCGATACGAAGGGCGTCTCGCACATCGAACTGGATTCGTACCGCGACCAGACGGGCGGGTTCGCGAACCGAATCGACGCGGACGGACGGTATGTCGGCCTGGCCTTCGGCGGCGGCGCGTGCTTCAACGCCGCGCTGATCGAACTGGGGCAGGCGGGCGTGGCGCTGCCGGGCCACGGACGCAGGCTCGCGCCGGCGTTGGCCCTGAAGGACTTCTTCAGCTACGCCGGACCGCATCGTGAGAGCATCGAAGCGCGGCCCGAGACCATCGCGCGGTTCGATGCGGAAGGCGGTGCGCTCGAACTCGCGACGGCGCTCGCGTACATGGCGGGCGGATCGATCTGGTCGCTCGACGACGAAGGCGGCATCCGTCTGCGCCGACCGGGTGCGCCGGATCATGTTGTGGTGCGCGACCCGGTCGTGTGCGGCGTGACATTCGGCGAGGACCTGGTCGCCGCGGCCAACCGCATCGCGTTCGCGGGCGGCCCGGACGGAGAACGCCTGGCGTCGGTCTACACGCGCGAGGCGAGCGTGCGGGCCGTGGGCGTGCAGGAGCGCGGGCTGGTCTATCGGGCCCTGAGTCAGGCCGACGACGCCGACCTGTTGGTCGAGGCGCTGCTCGACGACGTCGCGTACCCGCGCATCTCAGCCGAGATCACGTTCTATCGCGGGCGAACGGACATCAGCGTGGGGGACCTCGTGGAGGTGCGCGGCGCGGAGCTGCGTCGGGTCGCGCCTCCGGTCGACGGGCTGTGGGGCGGGCGTTACGCGGATCGGCTCGTGGGACGCGTGGACGAGGTGCGGCACCTCATCGCGGGTCGTCGAGTAAGCACGACGGTGCGGCTCACATCGCCGCTGCGATCCGTGGCGGACCCGATCGCCTTCATGACGCGAAGCCAGCCGTCGGCCCGGACCGTGCGGCAGTTCCGGCTGGACGACGACGCCGTTGGGCTGGACGGCGCGCATCACCTGGATTGACCCAGCACAACCGAAAAGGAGGGGCGAATTGTGCCGATACGGGGCGGAGCCTATGTGAAGACGACCTGGGCCTATCAGGAACGGCCGGTGGCCTCGGCCAAGTTCAACCAGTGGGACGACCGCATCGAAGCGGCGCTTGAGATGCTGCATTTCCTGGTCTGCCGCGCATGGGGCGGAGGCGACGGGGTGCTGCGCGGCGTGACGACGGATGACCTGGGGGTGCGCGCCGCTTCGCCGCCGTCGTTGGCCGTGGACGTCGGGGCGGGGTGGGCGTTCATCGACGGGCTGCCGTTTCGGATGGACGAGGCGCGGAGCAGCGCGCAAATCGCCCCGCCGACGACGGATCCGCGCATCGATCTCGTGGAGGCCCGGCTGGATGCGTGGGATATCCGGCTGCGGACGGGGGGCGAGGCCGCGTCGCCGGTTGCGCCCGAACCGGAGCAAGGCGGCATCGCCCTGGCGCATATCCGTTGCCGTCCGGGCATGACGCGGATCCTGGACGCGGACAACGGCGTCGACGGGTGGATCGTCGACGCGCGCACGTTCGTGTGAACGGGGAGGACGACGGCATGAGCGGACTGACAGGGCGAAACGATGTGAGGCTGCTGGCGGAGATCGATGGCGAGGCGGTGAGCCACTTTCGTCTGCGCGAGTTCGAGAACGGCGAGGGCCTGGCCATGGTGCATGCGAGTGCGTTGGCGTCGCTCGAGCGGGTCCGGCGCGACCTGTGCGCCGCGGCGGGCGAGGAGGTCTGGGTGATCATCACGGACGCGGTGCGCACGCAGCGGGATCTCGAGCGCCTCGCCGCATGCCTGGGCTGGACCGATCAGGGCGGGGCCGTCGCCCGCAACAGCAAACACCTGAGCCGGCACGGGGGAATCGCCGCGGACCTCGTCGCCATGACGGCTAACGGGCGGCGGCGCATCCCGCAACGTGAACTGGGGCGGGTCTGCCGCCGCCATTTCGACTGGGTGAAGGACGACTACGCCGACGGCCACGTGCACGCGGACAACCGCGATCGCGCACGGTAAGCCGGGGCGCCACGAAGGGAGACGACACGATGGATTTGACTGCATTGTTGACCGGAGAGACCGGCCTGACGCTGCTCGGCGGCGTGCTTGGAGCGATCTGGACAGCGTTCAAGTCGAGCGAGTGGCATGTGCGGGCGCGGGCGCTGCGGCTGGAACGGGCCGTCGAGGCGCTGGAGGCGGGCGTCGAGGCGACCTATCGCGCCTACGTGCAGGGGATCAAGGCGGGACGCGAAGACGGCCGCTTGACGGATGCCGAACGCAAGCATGCGCGCGACATGGCCCTGCGCACAGCGATCGAGTACGGCCGCGAGCACGGCATCGACGTGGCGCGGGAGCTGGGGCGCGACTACCTGGATCTCTGGCTGACCCGCGTCGTGAACCGCATGAAGCGCTGACGCGATCGGCGAGCGTTTTCGGCGCCATCGGCGGGCCTCTTCCTTCGCGGCGGAGGCCCGTCGTCGTTAGGGGCGCTTGCGACGCATGAACCCCTTCACCCTGGCGAGCAGGCCGCGTCGCGGCGCGGGGGCTTCAGGCGCTTCAGGCGCTTCAGGCGCTCCCGCCGTCGTTTCCGCAGGCGGCTCCACGGGTTCGGCCGGCTTCTCCGCCGGTTCCTCCTCACCCTTCGGGGCGGCCTGCGCATCCGGGGCTGCTTTCTCCGGCTCGGCCGGCGGCTGCGTCGATGCTCGCAGCGCCTCGGCCTTCTCGTGCAGGGCGGCCTCCTCCTTCGCGGCCTCGTCCGCCATCGCCCGCAGTCGTTCCGCCTCCTGGCGGGCGGCCGCGAGCTCCGCGTCGATCTCGTGGCGCAACGTCTCGAGGGAGTTCTCGGGCGCCGCCGATCCGTCGGGCGGCGTCGTCTGTTCGTCCATGTCACGCCCTCCGTCTCGCCGCACTGCTGCGGCCTCCTCTGGATAGTGTGCGATAGGGACGCGGTTCCGCAAGTCGCCCGGACGCCCGTTGCGCGGTCTCGCTCGCAAGGGGTGGGTGCTGGTAAGATGGGCTTCGTCGCGCACGGGCTGAACCGGCGCCGAGATGAGGCTGCAATCCGGGGCGATCGCCGCGCCGGTCGAGGAGGAAAACATGTCGGATAAGCTGTACGACGGGGTGCTGCCGGATTGGGAGAACCCAAGCGTCTTCGAACGCAACAAGGAGCCGGGTCACGCGCCGCTGCTCCCCTATCCGGACGCGGATTCGGCGCTTCGGGGCGACCCGAACGCGTCGCCGTGGCGCGTGTCGCTGAACGGGACCTGGAAGTTCCACCTGGCCCCGCGCCCCGCGGACGCTCCGGCCGACTTCCACCGATTGGACGCGGACTGCAGCGGCTGGGACGATATCCCCGTGCCCGGCTGCTGGCAGATGCAGGGCTACGACAAACCGATCTACACGAACGTGAAGATGCCGTTCAGTTGTGAGCCGCCGTTTGTTCCGCACGACGACAATCCGACGGGCAGCTATCGCCGGACGTTCGAGATCCCGGAGAGCTGGGACGGGCGGCCCGTGTTCCTGCTGTTCGAGGGCGTCGACGCGGCGATGGAGCTGTGGGTGAACGGCGAGGCGGTCGGCTACAGTCAGGGCAGTCGGCTTCCCGCGGAGTTCAACATCACGCGGTACGTGCACGCCGGGGAGAACACGGTCGCCGTGCGCGTCTATCGCTGGTGCGACGGCAGCTACCTGGAAGACCAGGACATGTGGTGGCTGAGCGGGATCTACCGGGACGTCGTGGTGTATGCGCCGCCATCCGTGCGGATCGCCGACTTCTTCGTCCTTCCTGAGTTGGACGCGCTGTACCGCGACGCAACGCTGACCGTGCGGGCGAAGGCCTACAACCATGAGTTGGTCGCGCGGGAAGGGTGCACGCTGGAGATGCAGCTCCACGACGCCGACGGCGCGCCGGTGTTCGAGACGCCCGCGAGCGTGGAGTTCACCGTCGGTCCGCGCGCCTATGCGCGGCCGGAGGTGTGCGGGGCGGTTAGCGGGCCGGCGAAATGGTCGGCCGAGACGCCGAACCTGTACACCCTGCTGCTGACGTTGCGGGGGCCGGACGGGTCCGTGCTCGAGGTCGAGCGGGCGCGCATCGGGTTTCGCAAGGTCGAGCTCAAGAACGGGCAGGCGCTGATCAACGGGCAGCCGGTGCTGTTCGGCGGGGTGAACCGCCATGAGCACCACGGAACGCTCGGCCGGAGCGTGCCGTTGGAGACGATGGTCGAGGACATCCTGCTCATGAAGCGGCACAGCATCAACGCCGTGCGCACGAGCCATTACCCGGATGATCCCCGGTGGTACGACCTGTGCGACGCGTACGGGATCTACGTGCTGGACGAGGCGAACATCGAATCGCACGCGTTGTGGCGGCACGACGACTTCACGCACACCAACGATCCGGAGTGGACGGGCGCGCTGATCGCGCGGGGCCAGCGGATGGTCGAGCGCGATAAGAACCATCCCTGCGTGTTCGGGTGGTCCATGGGCAACGAGTCCGGTTTCGGGCCGAACCACATCGCGCTGGCGGGGTGGATGCACGGCTACGATCCGACGCGGCTGGTGCACTATCACCCGGCGGACGACCATCCGTGCGTCGACATTCTCGGGCCGATGTACCCGACGGTGGATCGGATCATCGAGATGGCCGCGGATCCGGCCGCCTATCGGCCCATCATCATGTGCGAGTACGCGCACTCGATGGGCAACAGCACGGGCAACCTGAAAGAGTACTGGGACGCGATCAGCGGCCACGATCATCTGCAAGGCGGTTTCATCTGGGACTGGGTGGACCAGGCCATCGTGAAGACGGATGAGAATGGCGTGGAGTACTACGGATACGGCGGGGATTTCGGCGATGAGATCAACGACCGCCATTTCTGCTGCAACGGCCTGATCTCGCCGGACCGGCAGCCGCACGACGCCATGCAGGAGTACAAGAAGATCCTGCAGCCGGTCGTGCTCGATCCGATCGACCTGTCGGAAGGACGGTTCCGCATCGTCAACCGGCGCTACTTCACCAACCTGAGCGATCTGCGGGCGAGCTGGGTGCTGCGCGCGGATGACGCAGTCGTCGCGCAGGGCGAGCTGCCGTTGCCGCCGACGGGGCCGCGGCAGTCCGTCGAGCTGACGATCCCATACCGCGCGCCGAGTCTCGCGCCGGCGACCACCTACTGGCTGGACGTGCAGTTCACGCTGGCGTGCGACGCGGCATGGGCCCCGGCGGGATTCGAGATCGCGTTCGAGCAGTTTCGCATGCCGTGGTCGCGCATCGAGGTCGTGTCGAAGATCGACGCACCGGAGGTGTCGTTCGAAGAGGCCGACGACGGCGTGCGCGTGACGGGGCCGCGGTTCGAGGCGCGCTTCGGTCGCGGTTCCGGCGCCCTCGACACGCTCCGTCTCGATGACACGGAGCTGCTGGCGGCGCCGTTGCGGGTGAATCTCTGGCGCGCGCCGACGGACAACGACGCGGCCATTCTGCAGGGCGAGCATGCGATGGCGGCAAAATGGCGCAAGGCGGGGCTGGACCGGCTGGAAGCGTCGGAGACCGTGATCGAGGCGACGCAGATCAACGCGCAGAGCGTCAAGGTGGTGAGCTGGTTCCGGCTGCAGGCCCCCGGCTGCGACCCGGCCTTCGGGTGCGGCCTGACCTACACGCTCTACGGAACCGGCGAGATCGTCGTCGAGTCGGACATCACGCCGCACGGGGAACTGCCGCCGTTGCCGCGGGTTGGGCTCGCGTTTGTGATGCCGGCGCCGTTTGATGCCTTGTCGTGGTACGGTCGCGGTCCGCACGAGAGCTATGTGGATCGCAAAGAGGGCGCCCGCGTGGGCGTGTACCGTATCCCTGTGCGCGAGCAGCCGATGCGGTATGTCGTGCCGCAGGAGTACGGCAACAGGACGGACGTGCGGTGGATCGCGCTGACGCGTGCGGATGGCGCGGGGTTGGTCGCGATGGGCGTGCCGGTGATGGAGGCGAGCGCGTTGCCCTACAGCGCCGCGGATCTGGACGCCGCGCTTCACACGAACGAGCTGCCGCAGCGCGATGAGGTGTACGTGCAGCTCGACCATCGGCAGTCCGGCTTGGGTAATGGGAGTTGCGGGCCGGGCGTGCTGCCCAAGTACGAGCTGAAGCCGGCGCCGTTCCAGTTCAGCGTGCGTCTGCGGCCGTTCAGCGCGGCGGACGGGACGCCGATGACGCTCTACCGAAAGCGGCCCGGCCAGGTGTAGCGTCGGGCGACGGGACGTTTGACTCTGGTGCATCACGAGGGGACCTCGCGGGGTCCCCTCGTTCTGATCCGCGTGAGGTCTAGTCGGCGATGCGTTCGCCGGCTTCGGTCAGCGTGAGCGTGCGGGCGGCCCCGGCAGAAGGCGGGTCCAGGGTGTGCGCGACGCCGGAGGGGGTGATGAGGCGTGCGGCCGCGCCGCCGGTGATCTCGATGCGATGGCGGCCGTCCGGCTTCGTCGAAACGGACGCAGAGACGGGACCCTCGTCGAGCAGCTCGATGCGGCCGACCGCGCGCAGGATAGCGGCCCGGTCCACGCCGGCGTCGGCTACGATGACCCGCGCCTCGCCTTCCGATCCGGAGACCTCCGTGGTCGCGTCCGCGTACAGGCGTCCGCCGATGCGCGGATGCGCGACCCACAGCGGGCCGTCGTCGTCGGAGGTGATGGTCCGGCGCATCAGGAGGACCTCGGCGTCGCCCGAGAGATAGGCCACGACGTCGGGCGGCGCGTCGTAGTCCGGCGCGACGCCGGCGGCCGTGAGCACGTCTGCGTAGAACCCCGCGAGCGCGGCCAAGTCAAGGTCCGTGTTGAGGCCGCCGCCGGATACCGACTCCTCGATGTAGGAAGGCCAGGTCAATCCAAGCGGGAAGCCCATGACGCAGACCCGCGACCCATTGGCAAGGATGCGACGCGCGCCGAGTGTCTGGTCGCCGTCGACCAACCAAGGCGCCGCGCCGCCGTCCGCGACCTGCACGGTGTGGGTGAATACGCCGTTGAGTGTGGTCTGCAGCACGGCCTCGTCGGCGGTCCAGGTCGCCGCGCCGTCGCGCCGCACCAAAGGCCCGACGCCGTCGACGCCGGTGAGCCTCTGGAACGCCTCCGGCAGCGTACCGATCGGGTTGAACCACGCGTCGCGCATGCCTGTTGCGCCGAACACGAGCACGCGGCCGGGCGCGGCGTCGGCCCAGCGCGTCAGCATCTCCCACAGACCTTCGGCAGGCGCGGCCCCGATGGGCGCCGCCCCCGAGAGGCGCGCGTCGGGCAGGGTGAACAGCTCCGGGATGAGGACCGCGTCGTAGCCGTTAAGGTCGACCTTGCCCGTTTCCGCCCCGAATGCGATCTCGTCGGTGGTCACGATGTCGAAGCTGTAGTGGGCGGTCGCCAGGGCGCTCGACAGCACGCGGAGGTTGTCGTACGCGAGCTGTTTCATTAGCGAGTTCAGCATGGGGCCGTTGGCGAGGATCAGGACGCGCGCCGCGGACTCCGTGAAGGTGCGCCCCTCGATCGCCTCGGACAGCGCCCGCATCGATTCGGTCACGAGATGGTCGTGCAGCGTCGGATCGTCGTGCGACAACCCGGTTACGACGCTCCAGTCCCACAGATTGACGAAGCCCGCGCCTGAGCCGAAGTTGTCGACCAGCAGCGCGGTCGTCCAGACGGCCTCGTCGGCCTCCGTGACCGGCGTGGCGTCGTCGTCGTTGCTTTCGAAGGCGAGGCCGCCCTCGCCCATGCCGAACATGTGGGGAACGCCGGGCGCGCGGAGGAATGGACGGAAGCACCCGACGGACTGATAGAGCTCGATGTGGCCTTCGTACGGGTCGAACGTGAGCGGTTGGGCGAGGGTATGCGAGAGCGTGTAGCCGCCCCCGTGCAGGGCGACCTCGCAGTCCAACGCGCCGTGGTCCCAAGGGATGTAGAACGGGTGCCACACCGGCGCGCCGTCCCACGCGGCGCTGTGGAAGAAGAGGTGGTTCGGGCAGACCTCGCGCAGCGCGGCGATCAGTTCGTTGAGCCGGTCGTTGTAGATCCAGCTCTTGAAGTAGGCGAACTCGACCCAGAGGGGGTCGAACGGGACGTTGCGCCACCAGGGGAAGTGGGCGCCCGGGCCGGGGCCGTCGTCGCCGCGACCGCGCTCTACAGTCGGCAGGGGGACGTCGGCGAGGGATGCAGCCTCCGCGAAAGCGTCCGGAGCGAAGGGATAGCGGGGCGTCGCCGCGTCGGGCCCGGTGTATGTGACCTGCGCACGGTCGTAGCCGTGGTTCAGGCGCGCCTTGAACGTGCCGATGTCGCCATGGCGGGCTTGCAGGAACTGCTGGAAGTCCGTGCGCAGCTCGGGATCGTCATGAGCGAGTTGCGCGGGGTGCACCTTCAGCTCGGGGCCGTCCGGTGCGAGGAAATGCCAGTTGCGCTCGTCCCAGGGGCGCAGCGTGAAGGTCTCGCCTTCGAGGAGGTAGCCGATGATGGCCGTGCGGTCGCTGTAACGCGAGAGGATCTGTCGCCAATCCGAGATGAGGCTCTGCCAAGTCTCCGCGTTGGTGACGGCGGAGAGGCGCTCGCCGAGGTCGTGCTTCCGCGGTCTGCTCCAGTTGTCCATGATCATCGGGACCACGTAGATCCCGGTGTCCTCGGCGCAGTCGAGGAGATAGTCGAACAGCTCATAGTTGTAGGTGAACGGGCCGATCCCCTGCGCGGCCGCCGCGGCGAGTCGCGTGTCGTTGGCTGCGCGCGCGCCGTCGGGATCGAGCACGCCGTGGTAGGGATCGTCGAGGCGTCGCCACGCGCCCTCCTGGGTGAGGAAGAAGCCCGTGCCGATGCGCATGTAGATCGCCCCGACGCCCAAGCGCCGCATATGGCGGAAGTCGTCCGCGATGCGGGTTAGATCAAAGTCGAAGATATTGATCGCGCCCGCGTTCGCCCCGGTGCGCTCGCCGGCCGGCTGCACGTAGGTGACGGAAAGCAGCGAGAAGCGCTCGTCGCCCTTGCGGAACAGCCCCGTCTCTTCGTCGATTGTGACGAACTCCCCCGCGTGCGCCGCGCCGATGCAGCCGCAGGCCAGCGTCAACCACAGACTTGCGCGTCGGATCATCTGGAGACCTCCTCGGGTTCGTTGCGCGCGTCAGCGCTGGGGCTTGAACACGTCGCGGATTGCCTCGAGCTTCATGTACTGCTCGCCCGCGGTCGGCGCGACCATGCCGCCCTCGCCGAACTCGTTCCAGGCGTAGATCGTGAACGCCGGGCGTCCCGGGAAGCCCAAGTTCGGCTGCGCGATCAGGTCTTGCCGCAGCTCCTCGAGCGTCGCCGTCCATTGCGCCCGCGTCGGCAGGGCGAAGCTCGCGCGCGGATCCGACCACGGGCGCGGGTTCCAGCCCGACGGCAGGTAAGGCACGTACGGCAGCGGCCCCTGGGCGTGCATGAGACGGCCCGTCCGCGCGAACCCCGTGAGCTCTTCGTAGGGGTAGTCTTCCTCCCGCTGCTCGAGCTGCGGCAGGTCCATGTACGTGCCGGTCCAGTCGAACATGCCCACGACCCAGTTGTCCGGACCGATCGCCCCTTGGCCGCCGACGCCGACGCCTACGAGCAGCTCGCCCAGACCGGCGTCGCGCGCGGCCTCGCGCAGCCGCTCGATCCGCGCCCGGCAGACTTCTACATCCTCATCCGCGTCGCGATAGAAGTCCCACGAGCTGTGGACCTTGATGGGGATCTTGCCGTCGATGCGAAGATGACTCGGATGGGCGAAGGCCTTGAGGAAGACCTCGATGCAGGCTTCCCAGTCTTCATCCGTGCGCACGTTGTAGGGGCGGTGGTTGCAGAACTCGACCATGAACTTCATGCGGTGCGCCTCGGGGGAGGCCATGAAGTCGAGCAGCCCGCGTTCGAGGTTCGCCGCGTTCGGCTCCGGGTGCTCGCCGCCCGGCTTCGGGTACCACAGGATCATGAAGAAGTCGACCCCGTACTCGGCCGCGGCGACGATCTCGCGGTTCATCACGTCCTGCGCGTTGTACTGGCCCAGTACCGGGATCCGCTCGGGGAAGTCGGGACGCCAGTCGGACCCGTCGCGGCGGGTCCACTTGTTCGGCTGCGCTTCCCACCACCCGGCGAAGTACGACACGCCGACCAGGATATCGTCCCCGCGGTCCGGGGCGGCCTGCGCCGGAACGTCCGCCGTTTCCTGCGCCGACGCGGACGCCGTCGCCAACACGCTCGCCAACACCACTCGCTGCCACATATCTCCGGCCTCCCTGCGCTCCGTGCGCCTCTCCGCCCGACGCGGAGTCCCTATCCTACGGGTATGCGGAGACTGAACGCGAACTTCGTCGGGTCGGGGCGATTGGCGTTCCGTGGGCGTGTATGGCATACTATGGACAGCGCGATTTCCCCTTCGGCGCGGCGGTTCACCGCGCCCGGCCTTCCCTTCAAGTGGGGGCGACAAGGTTTCGACGGGGGTGATGAAGCGTGAGTTGCGTGTCGAGGTTGGTCGGCTGGCCTCGTAAAAAGCCGATCATTTCACAACTGCCAACGAACCTTTGGCAATGGCGGCCTAACTTAGGCCTCCCGTCTTACCCCTGACCGCCTGCTAGGGGGCTAAGGCGTCGACAGCAGGCCTCGAAGCCGAGGGACGGCGGAGCCGTCGGTGGAGAGTACGTCCTCCGCCTAGCGGCCTTGGTCAGCGAGCCCGACGCGGTCCAAGGCGGCGAATCCTAAAGGACGGGCTACACACGTAGACGCTTACGTCGATGCACCTTCGGACGCGGGTTCGATTCCCGCCGCCTCCACCATTTTCGCCAAGGCTTCGGCTGGCAAGTCGGAGCCATTCGCATAGAATGGGGCGATTCGTCAATGGGGCGATTCGTGAATCGCCCCTACGGTGATCGGGGGGACGCGGGGCTGGGCGATTCGTGAATCGCCCCTACGGGTAACCGGCATGGGACGCGGGGCAGGGCCGTTCGTGGATCGTCTCTACGGGTTTCCGTATACTCGCGCGCATGGATGCGTGGCTGTTTCATTTCATCAATGACACCCTCCGATCTCCGCTGCTCGATGCGGTCATGCCGGTGTTCTCGGACAAGAACTATGTGGTGATTCCGGGCGCGCTGGCGGCGGCGCTGGTGTGCTACTTCGGCGGGCGCCATGCGCGGACCGTGGTTCTCGCGGTCGTGTTGGCGGCGGCGGCGGCGGACTTGGGATCGGAGCGCGTCTTCAAGCCGTTGTTTCAGCAGGAGCGCCCGTATGCCCGGGAAGACTCGGTGCATCTGCACCGGAGCGGGCAGTGGATCGTGTACCAGTCGGAGTGGTACCCGTTCGACAACCGAAAGAGCCATGGCATGCCTTCGTCGCACGCGGCCAACGCGGCGGCCGCGGCGGTCGTGCTGTTCCTTGTCCGACGGCGGACGGCGTGGTTGTGCGTGCCGATCGCGCTGATGGTGGGGCTTTCGCGGGTCTACACGGGCAACCACTACCCCAGCCAGGTGTTGGCGGGATATGCATGGGGCGCCGCGGCGGGGTACGCAGCCTACCGGTGCGCGTTCTGGCTCGTGGCGCGGATCTGGGGTCCGCCGGGAGCGCCCGAGACGGCCCGACCGAGCTATGCGCCCGAGCGGAAGGTTTTCCATTGGATCTTGGGGATCTGGGTCGCGTCGACCTTCGCGTTCCTCTACCTCGGCGTGTTCGACTTGGCGGGCGACGAGGCGCAGTACTGGGACTGGTCGCGCCGGCTCGACCTCTGTTACTACAGCAAACCGCCGATGGTGGCCTATGTCATTGGCATCTTCGCCAGCGCGGGGGGCAACAACGAAACGGCGATTCGCAGCGCGGCGATGCTCCTGTCCGCGGGGGCGCTCGCGCTGGTCTACGCGCTGACGTTGCGGATCGCGCAGAGCGAACGGGCGGCGCTCGTGGCGGCGATTGCGGCGTTGGCCATGCCCGCGACGTGGGTCGGGTCTGCGCTCATCACGATCGACCCGATCCTGGTGTTCTTCTGGCTGTTGGCGATGTACGCGTTCCACCGTGCGGCGGCGGGCGAGCGCGGCATGTGGGCGCTCACGGGCGCGGCGTTGGGGCTGGGCATGCTGTCCAAGTTCACCATGGCCGTGCTGCTCCTGAGCTTCGCGCTGTACCTGATCCTCGTGGACCGACGCAGTCTCCGCACGCGCGGGCCGTGGCTCGCGCTGTTGATCGCGGTCGCGCTGCAGACCGGCGTGATCTACTGGAACGCGCAGCACGACTGGGTGTCGTTCCGCCACACCGCCGCGATCGGCCTGGATGAGGGCGGCTGGTCGCTCGGCCGGTCGTTGGCGCAGGTCGCCGAGTTCCTTGGCGCGCAGGCGGGGGGCGTGGTGTCGCCGATCCTGTTCGGCTTGTTCGCGTGGGCGGTGTGGCAATGCGCGCGCAAGGCGCGGGCGGATCGCGATGCGGCCTACCTGCTCCTGTGCTTCGGCGTGCTGTTCGCGTTCTACCTGGTCGTGTCGTTCACGCGGCCGCCGCAGGCGAACTGGCCCGTGGCGGCGTATCCGGCCGCGGCCATCGCCCTCGGCTGGGCCTGGGTGCAGCGCCCTCGCGGGCGCGGGATGACACGGCTGCTGGCCGCCGGGATCGCGTTGGGGTGCCTGCTCGGCGCGGCGGCGCGGTCCACGGACGTGATCTACCTGCTCGGGGCCGAACCGAGCCTGGATGAACGCGACGATCGTCTCCATCTGCTCGGGATGGAGATCGATCCGGACGACGACCCGACGAACAAGCTGCGGGGCGGGCGCGAGCTGGGCGCCGCGCTGGAAGCGCTGGACTATGACCCCGACGAGGGGCCGTTCCTGTTCAGCGATCGCTACCAGCTCACCGCGTGGCTCGCGTTCTACGCGCCGGGGCGTCCGCGCGCGTACTGCATCCCGATTCAGCGCCGCATGAACCAGTACGACCTCTGGGGCGGCTGGGAGGAGCTGGTCGGACGCGACGGGCTGTTCGTCACGGGCGGCGACGCGGAGCGGGCGCGGATGTGGATCGAGTTTCTCGTGCAGAACGGGGTGTTCGAAGAGGGCATGTGCCTGGGCACGTACGACGTGAAGCGCGGGCACACCGTGGTCAAGAGCTTCACGATCAACCAGCTCTCCGGGTACACCGGTCTGGAACTGGTTCCTGAAGGGCGCTACTGAGCGGCGCGTCGGTGCGCCTATCCGCGGAATAGCCAGGCGAGGAGTACGATCGCGCCGAGGACGATGCGGTAGTAGCCGAACACCTGGAAGTCGTGCTTGCGAATGTAGCCCATGAATGCGGCGATGACCGCATAGGCGGTGACGAACGACACGATGCCGCCGATGGCCAGCAGGGCCCACTGCCGCGGGGTGAACCCGCCGCTGTGCTTGGCCAGGGTGAGCGTGGTCGCGCCGAGCATGGTGGGGATCGCCAGGAAGAAGGAGAACTCCGCCGCGACGGGCCGGGACGCCCCGAGCAGCATCGCGCCGATGATGGTCGACGCAGAGCGCGAAGTGCCGGGTATCATGGCCAGGCACTGGAAGAAGCCGATCCATAGCGCGGTGAGGTACGGCAGGGCTTCCGTCGTGGTCAGGCGGGCGACCGAATGCCGGCGCTCGATGGCGATCAGGATGATCCCGCCGACCAGCAGGGCGATCGCCACGGGGACCGGGGAGAGCAGATGGGCCTCGATCAGGTCGTCGAACAGCAGTCCCAGCACGATGGCGGGCAGCACGGCGACGATGATCTTCGTCCAGAGCAGCAGCCGTTGGCGTTGCGCCTCACGGGGCCCGCTGAACGGCCAGAGCCGTGACCAGAAGTACACCACGACCGCCGCGATGGCGGGCAACTGGATGGCCACGTGGAAGGTGTTGGTGAACGCTTGGCCCTGGTCGAGGCTCAGGTAGTCCTCGACGAGCACCAGGTGGCCTGTGCTGCTGATTGGCAGGAATTCCGTGAAGCCTTCAACAATGCCGAGCAGAATCGCTTTGATGTAGACCACGCGCTGTGAACCTCCGGCCGGTTGGTCCGCGGTTGCCCGCCGCAGAGCGCGCGCATGATAGCAGAGGCGGGAAGGTTCCGCTAATCTCGCGCCGCGGGACGGCGGTACTTCGCGGCGATGCGCACGAGCTGTACGCCGGCCCAGAGGAAGTCGATTGGCCGAAGCCGCGATCCCGCGACCTCTTCCCACGCCTCCAGCGGCAGCTCGACGACGGCCTCGGGGAAGGCGTCGCCCAAGCGGCGTCGGGCCCGGGCGAGCAGCTCGACGTCGAACACCCATTGTGAGAGGAAGGGTTCCGCGAAGAGCTCGGCGGCGAGCGCGGCGTCCAGCATCTTCGCGCCGCACTGCGTGTCGTACACGGGCATGTGGAGGAGGCGTCCGGCGGCGGTGGCGAATGCGCGGCCGAGATAGCGGCGTACGGCGGGCCGTGCGATCCGCGCGCCGAGCCGTCGCACGCGCGCGCCGCAGACGAACCGGACTTCCGGCCGCTCGTGGAACAGCGCGATGAAGCGGGTGACTTCCGAGAGCGGGGCGGCCAGGTCGGCGTCCCAGTAGCCGATGCGCTCGACCCCGGGCAGTTCGCATGCGTGCAACACGCCCGCGCGGACGGCCTGGGCTTTGCCGTGGCGTCCCGGCGTGGCGGTGAACGCGGTGCGGTCCGGATGGCGCGCAACGATCTCGCGCAGAAGCGGCCCCGTGTCGTCGTCGCTGTTGGCGTCGACGAAGCAGAACCCGACGTCATCGCGCTCGGCCAGATAGGCCTCGAACGCCTTCACGGGCAAGCGCCGCTCTTCGTTGTAGCACGGCGTCACGACCCAGGTGGATACCATGCGTGCGTCAAACCCCCTTCACTCCGCCGACCGGTCGGCGCGCCGCGCACTCGGTCCGCGATCTGGCCCGTGCGCGCGGGCGTCCGCACCGTAGCACGGGGACGGTCGGACGTCAAACGGGACACATGGGATCCGTCGGGAGGGCGGTCTGCAGCGGCGCGCCGGCGCTTGGGCTCACGCGCCCGGCGCGAGCATTGTACCGACGAGGGTGCGCAGGGTCTGCGGCTTCACGGGCTTGAGCACGAACCGGAACCGCGCGGTCCGCTCGGCGATCTCCTCCGGCACGTCGGATTCCATGCCGGACATCGCGATGACCGGGGTGTTCGGGAGTTCGCGGTCGAGGATGGTCACGGCCTCGGCGCCGGTCAGCTCGGGCATGATCAGGTCGGTGATAACGAGGTCGGGCCGCTTGCTGCGGCAGAGGGCGAGTCCCGTACGGCCGTTGTCGGCCTCCCACACTTCGTGCCCTTCGGCTTCGAGAATGTGCCGAAACGTCAGCCGCAAGACCGGCTCGTCTTCTATGACCACGATGATTGCCATGGGGCGCCGGGGGTCGTCGGGATTCGTTCGCAGTGGTTCCCAAGTTGAAGCATGATATATGCCAAGGGCGCCGGGCGGCGGATCGCGGGGAATGGATCGGCTGTAACGCGCTACGCAGGGCAGGTTTGCGGGTTTTTGTCTGGGTTGCCGACAGGAGCAGGCCAGCCGCGGGCGTCCGGTCGCATGACACAAGCGTTCAGTACATAACTGTCCTGAACACAGGGTCCGGACATGCCGGGGCGCTCGGGCCGTCTCGGTGGCGCGGCGCTGCTCGCGGCGATATAATCCGGCCCGACGGGGCGCGTGGACGCCAATCTAAGGGGCGGAAAGGACAGGACTACGCATGAGGACAGTGGATGCCGAGCGGCGGGTCAAGGCGCTGTTGCAGCGCACGGACTACGGCGCGCGCGCGGAGGTGCAGGGGTGGGTGCGCACGCGGCGCGACTCGAAGGGCGGGTTCTCGTTCATCGAGGTGAACGACGGGTCTTGCGTGCGGGGCATACAGGTGGTCGCCGATGGATCGCTGCCGAACTACGAATCCGAGGTGCTGCGCCTGACCACGGGGTGCAGCGTGCGCGTGGAAGGCGAACTGCGGGAGTCGCCGGGCAAGGGCCAGAACGTCGAGATCGCCGCGACGGCGATCGAGGTCTTGGGGTGGGTCGAGCAGCCCGACGCGTACCCGATGCAGAAGAAGCGGCACAGCATGGAGTTCCTGCGGGAGATCGCGCATCTACGGGCGCGGTCGAACGTGTTCGGGGCGGTCGCGCGGGTGCGGAACCAGCTCGCCTACGCCACGCATGAGTTCTTCCAGGGCCAGGGCTTTCTCTATCTGCACGCGCCGATCATCACCGCGAGCGACTGTGAGGGCGCCGGGGCGATGTTTCAGGTGACGACGCTGGACCCGGCGGCGCCGCCGCGCGAGGCCGACGGCGGCGTGGACTACGCCGAGGACTTCTTCGGGCGCAAGACCTACCTGACCGTCAGCGGGCAGTTGGTCGCGGAGACGTACGCGTGCGCCCTGACGAACGTCTACACGTTCGGGCCGACGTTCCGCGCGGAGAACTCGAACACGTCGCGGCATCTGGCGGAGTTCTGGATGATCGAGCCGGAGATGGCCTTCTGCGATCTCGAGGGCGACATGGACCTCGCGGAGGCGTACATCAAGGCGCTGTTCGCCGCCGTGCTCGAACGCTGCCCCGAGGACATGGCGTTGTTCAACCAGTGGGTGGACGACACGGCGATCGCGACGCTCGAACACATCGTGGCGAGCCCCTTCGAGCGGATGAGCTACACGGAGGCCGTTCGCGCGCTCGAGCAGTCCGGCGAGGCGTTCGAACTGCCCGTGGCGTGGGGGCTGGACCTGCAGAGCGAGCATGAGCGGTATCTGACCGAGAAGCTCGTGGGTCGGCCGGTGATCGTGTACGACTACCCGAAGGACATCAAGGCGTTCTACATGCGCCTGAACGACGACGAGCGGACCGTGGCGGCGATGGACGTGCTGGCCCCGAAGATCGGAGAGATCATCGGCGGGAGTCAGCGCGAAGAGCGGCGCGATGTGCTGCTGCGGCGGATGGCGGAATGCGGGCTCGACCCGGAGGCCTACTGGTGGTATGTGGACCTGCGCCGCTACGGCACGGTTCCCCACGCGGGGTTTGGTCTGGGTTTCGAGCGGACCGTCCAGTTCGCGACGGGGATGGCGAACATCCGCGACGTGATCCCCTTCCCGCGCACGCCGAAGTCGGCGGAGTTCTGAGCCCGCGGACGGGCGTCGCGACGGCGGAGGCGAGGCGCGAGACCCCGCCTCCGGCCGATGCGCGGCTCACATGTGCCAGTACACATCCCAGCCGAGATAGGTGTCGAACGCCTCGTGCACGGCGCGGGCGCTGCGGCTGTGGCTCGCGGCGACGTGGTGCTCGAAGCCGTTTCGGCAGATGTGCTGGAGCAGGCCCTGCATGTTCGGGATCTCCGCCACGCCGTAGCCGCCGAATGTGGACACCCGGTCCGCCGTGAACCGGCCCTCGCCGAGATAAGCGCCGACGCAGCCCTCGACATCGAGCGTCGAGACGCGGCAGTAGGTCATCGGACCCGCCTTGATCCGCCCGACCATCGTGCCGAACGTATTCTCCTTGCCCACGGACCCGGCGATGATCTCCTGGTAATCCATCGTCGGCTCCTCGAGCACGCTCTTGGGCAGGTTCGAGCAGTGGAAGCACACGCACTTGTCGGGGTCCGTGCCGTAGTTGTTGTTCCAGTCGAGCAGGAAACTGGGCGTCTCGGACGCCAGCGCGAGCGCATGCATGGCGACCGCGCCGCACACGTCCACCTCGCAGGCGGAGGACCGGAGCTGGTCGCTCAGCATGCTCATCACCGTACAGGGGACGACGCCGTAGAACTCCTCGAGCGAGGTCCAGCACTGCACGGCGGTGATGTCGAGGTCGTCGGCGTCGATCCATTGCTGGACCACCGTCGCCAGCTTGGCCATCTTGAGCAGCGCCTCTTGCGGGATGCCCTTCGCGGGCACATACGCTTCGATCGCCGCGAGCCGCTCCTTCACCGCCGCGTCCGTGTCAGACAGCCGCGCCGCCCGGCCGAACACCTCGGAAAGGTCGAGCGTCTCGACGCTGATCCCCGATTCCTCGAGCAGCTTCTCGCTGTAGCGCACCGTGTTGAAGGCGGCCGGACGTGCGCCGATCGCCCCGACGCGGCAGTTGGACAGCCCGTTGACCACGCGGCACACGGCCGCGAAGCCCCGGAGCTCTTCTTCGAACTCCGGCGTCTCCGGCGCCATGGTGTGCCGTCGGGTGAGCGAGAAGGGGATGCCGTACTGCGTGAGGTTCGCGCACGTGCTCATCTTTCCGCAGAACGAGTCGCGGCGATGCTGGATCGTCATTTTGTCGGCGTCGTCATCCCACGCGTGGACCAGCACCGGCACGTCGAGCCCCGCCAGCTTCAGCGCATCCGCGATGCCGCGCTCCTCGCCGAAGTTCGGCAAGGTGACGATCACGCCGTCGATCTCGTCGCGATGCTTCTTGAACAGGTCCGCGCACGCGCGCGACTCGGGCCAGGTCTCGACGCAGCCGAACTTGGCGTCTTGCGGCGAGGGGACGATCACGCCGTATCCCAGCTTGTCGAGGATCCGCATCAGGACCTCGCGGCCCTCCTTCGCCAGCGCGTCGGGGAAGAAGCCCCGATTGCCCACGATCAGTCCGAACGTCATCTTCTTGTCCGTAGCAGCCATTGCAGATCACTCCCGCGGTCTGTGTCGTACACGTCTCAACCTCACGTTGTGCGCGGCGCTTGTGCGCGGCGACCGATCACCGCGATCGCCGCCGCACGCCGTCGAGGCCATTGTAGACCCGGTTCGGAGACCCCGCAAGGACGCGCACGACCGCGCGGCGTCGTAGCGAGCGGGCATGTCGGAACGGACGGCGCGATGGCGCAACCCGGGGGCTGTGCTATGCTGCGCGGCAAGCGAATCGTGTATCGAAGCAGGACTGTGTGTAATGGAGTCCCCCCATGAGCAGTACAGACGCCCATCCGGTCATCGAAGCCCACCGCGGCGACAGCGCCAATGCGCCCGAGAACACCCTGGCCGCTTTTCAGCGCGCGTTCGACCTCGGCGTCAGGTGGACCGAGCTGGATATCCATCCCGCCAAGGACGGCGCGTTGATGGTGATCCACGACGACACGCTCGACCGAACGACGAACGGCGCGGGGGCGGTGTCCGACTTCACGGCGGAGGAGCTGCGGCGCCTGGATGCGGGGAGTTGGTTCGATCCGGAGTTCGCCGGCGAGCGAATCCCGCTGCTTGAGGAAGTGTTCGAACTTGCGGCATCGCGCGACACGCGGGTCAACGTCGAGATCAAAGCGTTTGCGCAAGGGTTCGACGTGGCCGAGCGCTTGGTGAAGCTGCTTCGCGCGTTCGGGCGCGAGAAGGACTGCCTCGTGTCCTCGTTCGAGGTCGAGCCGCTGCTCGAAGTGCGTGCGCTCGCCCCGGAGATCACCCTGGCCTGCATCGGCCGCGGCCTCGAGATCCTGCCGGTGGCCCGGCGGCTCGGCATCCCGTGGATCCACGCCGAGCGCAACACCGTGGACACGACCCTGGTCGCCGAAGCGCACGAATCCGGCCTCCGCGTGAACGCGTGGGTGATCGACGATCCTGCCGAGCTGCCGCGTTGGCGTGGGCTCGGCGTCGACAAGATCTGCACCAATCGCCCCGCCGAGCTGCTTCCGGCCGCGCGGGGGGAGGGCTGACCACGGCCAGCATCGCGACGGCAGCGGTCACTCCAGCGGCGTGAAGGCGTTCACCGCGACGGCGTCGATGTCGAGTTGGTGGTGGTCGTCGGCCGTGCGGGCGTAGATCACGAACCGCAGACGGGCCTCGCGGGTTCCGTCGGGCAAACGGAAGACCTCGCCGCCCCACAGGTCCTGGATCTGGTGGAATCGGTTCGTCTCGGGCAGGACCGCCTTCTTGATCAGCGGTGCGCGGTTCGTCTGCCAGTTCCAGCCGGATTCGTCGCGGTAGTCCACGTGGACGAACGCGGCGTCGCAGTCGCCGCGGAGATACGCGCTGACGGCGAGATGCGTGCCGTCGATGGCGAAGGACGGCGAGTTGACCTCGTGGGCCTCTTGCTGCACGGTCTCCATGCGGATGAAATGGCGGCCCGTCGCGGCGCCGCCGACGTCGGGTCCGCAGTGTGTGATCGGGACCTCGGCGTCCCACTCGGTCGCGGCCGTCCAGCCGCTGCAATCGGTCTCGAAATCGCCGCCCGGCAACGCGCTGTAGCGGTCGACGATGTCTCCCCACGTGGCCCGCGGACGCCCCGGCGAAAACCCCGTTCCGACGCGCAACCCGTCGAACCCTTCGCCGCAGACCAGCTCCTCGTCGGCATCCCAGAGCCCCCAATTGAACGCGAGCCGGGCGCCGGCGTCGTGGGCGGCGTCGAGCGCATCGCGGAGGGTCCTGGCTTCCGCGAACTCATCCTCGCCGGTCGCGCAGTAACTGCCGCCGATCTCCCCCAACTCGACGCGGATCCCGGGGAACAGGGCCTTTACGTGGGCGAACTCGGCGGGCAGGTCAACGTCCGCGACGTCCGGATAGGCATGCACTTCCGTGAGCGCCAGCGGCTTGCCGACCGCCGCAACGTCGTCTGCAAGATGCTGCGCGTCGGTGTGGGGATAGGCGTCCGCCACGCGCTTGTCGTCCGGCACGTTGACGGATGCGAGCACGGTGCGCACGACGCAGCTCGTTACATCCTTCGCGTAGGGACGGAACGAGTAGTTCGCCTCGGTGAAGAGGTTGTAGTACAGGATGTGACGTTCGACGTCGGCTTCGCGAAACGCCTCGACAAAGGCCGACTCCCATTCCGCGAAGTCGCGCGCCATCCGCTGCGCCCCTTCGGGAAAGCCCATCGGCTCGTAGGCGTACTGGTACCAGTCCGGGTCATTGTTGGGGATCCAGCCGTTGGGTCCGCGCAGATAGTAGTCGTTCAGCACGAAGTCGATGACGACCGGGATGCCGTGGTCGGCGAACTGGCGGATGATCGTCACCATGTTCCGCGTGCTCGCTTCGAGCGTTTCGACGTCCACCTCCGCGCCTTGCCCTTCCTGGTAGCGCAGGCCGGCGAACGGCGGACAGAGACAGAGTTTGACCGCCGGCGCTCCGACCGACGCCATGATGGGCAGGTCGCGGCGGAGGTTGCGGCGGACGCGGGAGATGAAGCCGTTCGTGTTCCAGCTCCCCACCATGCGCTCAACGAAGTAGGCGTAGCCGAGGCGGATGTCATCTTCGCGGGGGGCGGACGTTGCGGCGGGCGTCTCCGCTGTGTCCGCGGGCGCCTCTTGCGCGATGGCGACGGCGCCGCAGCACAGACCTGCTGCTGCGACCAGGGCCGAGATTGACTTCCACTTCATGCGTACTGCTCCCTTCTTCTTTCCATGCGTCTTGATGCGGACCGCGGCCCGCACCGGAGGCAGAATGACCGAAACGGGCGCCTCGGGGCAAGGTCTGAGGGCGTGCGCGGTTGACGGCCGATGCCTCGCTGCAGCAGGGTATGCAGGCGGACCAGGATGGATCTACCCCAGGGAGGTGCAGGGACGATGCGGAGCTCGGCTGTGTGGCATGCGTTGATGGGGGTCGCGTTGACGGCGTCGGCTTGGGGCCAGGCCATCGAGGACAGGGGAAACGCAGCGCCCATCACGAACCGGTGGGGCGAGGCGACGACGGTGCGCCTGAGGTTGGAGGAGACGACTATTCAGCGGGCCCGGCCGGGGCGGTCGTATCACCACCATCCCCATGTGATCGTCGCCGACGGCGTGTTGTATGCGACCTTCTCGAGCGGCCGGGCGCACGAGGATGACGTGGGGCAGGAGGTGTGGTTCACGCGGTCGACGGACAAGGGGGCGACGTGGGCCGCGCCCCGCGTGATCGAGGCGACGCGCTCGATCGCCGCCGACGGGGAGGTGTGTACGGCGACGGGGTTGTATGCGTACCGCGCCTCGGCGGACGCGCCGTTGACGATCACGGCCTATTTCGGCGTGTATGGGTACGCCCAAGACGGCCTCACGTCGGAAGGCGGGCGCCCTCCGGCGGACGCAGCGCATGTGGACACGCGCTGCATGGCGGTGCAGTCGGTTGACGGCGGCGAGACGTGGGGCGCCGCGGAAAAGGTGGTGGACGGGGTCGTGTTCAACCTCGGCCCGCGGCCGCTGGCGAACGGTCGCTTGCTGATGCCGGCCAACGCGACGTTCGCCTACACGGACGATCCCACCGGCCTGCGCGGCTGGCGCGTCGCGACGCTGCCCGGCGTGCCGCCGGGGCACGTCGATGACTCGGCGGGTTTCCAGCGGGCGCTGAAGATCGACCCCGAGGGCATCGGTTATTGCGAGGGGTCGTGGTTTCAGACGGATGACGGCGTCGTCCACATGATGCTGCGTACGCCGCGCAACCGCCTCGCCTGCACGCAGAGCCGCGACAACGGCGAGACGTGGGCGCGGGTCCGGCCCACGGCGTTCACGGACAACTGCAGCCGCCACCAGTTCGGCCGCTTGCCCGACGGGCGGTTCTTCGCGTTGAGCACCCCGGATCCCGAGGCGATCGGCGCGCGCACGCCGCTGGTGCTGGCGTTGAGCGAGGACGGCGTCACGTTCGATCGGCACTACATCGTCGGCGACGCGCCCGCGACGCCGCCCGAGTTCGACGGGTTGTTCAAAGGGGGACGCTACGGCTACCCGCATCTGGCCGTAGTCGAAGGTGTCGTGGTTGTGGTCTGTTCGGTCAACAAAGAGCACATCGCGACCTGTCGATTCCCCCTGGCGCTGCTGCACGACGTGCACGACTGAGACCGCACCAGGGGGGCATGTGGGCGCCGTCCGGGGGCGCCATGTCGCGGCGTTCGGCAGCCTCGGACAGATCGACGTACCGGGATTTGTGCTTGAGGCGCTCCGCACGAGCCATTCGTGGATCATGGCGAGCCACGACCTTGACGGCAGCCCGATGCCGTCGACCTATCCTCGCCTGAAGGAAGGCATCGAGCGGTTCTTCATCACGGACATCAACAACCCGGCGAGCGGCGCCACGGCGCAGACCGCCCTGCCCGTGATGTTCGATGCGTGGGCGTCGTCCGAACAAGGCGGCGACCAGCAGGAGTACGCCGTCGGCACGAACCCCGTGGCCTACTTCAACCACGTTCCGGGCGGATCGAACGTGCTGTACATGGACGGGCACGTCGAATTCGTTCGCTACGGGCAGAAGTTCCCCGTGTGGAATGAGCCCCCGAACGAGTACGGCGACAACCTCGGACAATTCGTCTACATGTGGATGTGGAAGTACGGCGGATTCGGCTGATTCGCCGCGGCCGGCCTGGCGAGCATCCTCCGGGCCGCCCCATGGCGAGGCCGGCCCTCGCCTTGGTCATTGAACTGAGGCGCAGGGAATGCGCATACCAGTGTACGCTTCACCTCGGCGCGTTGGCCTCGCGTCGGCGGACGGGCGGAGCGGCGCTGCCGAGTTTCGGCTGATCCCTGTCGGATCAGTCGACGGCGGCGAGCCTGGGTCATTAGTGAGACCAGCGGCCGGCCCAGGCTCGCCGTTCACTATACCAGACCGAGGGATGCGGGCGGCGGAGAACCGCCGCCGGGAACGCAAGGAGCGATGCGTATGTGGGCGTTGGTCATGGTGATGATGAGCGGGGGAGCGGCGGAAGAGATTGCGGCGCGTTTGGACACGCTCGAGCGGCACTATGAGGCGCTGCAGCGCATCGAGGTCGCCGCGGAGTTCGCGGAGGAGCGCGCGGAGAGGCTGGAAGCGCTTCGCGAGCGTCTCGACGGCGGCGCGAAGGACGGCGACGGGGTGAACGCGCTGTATCGCGAGATGGATGCGGTGCGGGGTTGGCTGTGGGCGCATGCGGCGGAGCGGCCCGAGCGCGCCCCGGGGGATTTCGAGGAGACCGCGGAGGCGTGGACCGTGCGGACGCCGACCGTGACGCTGGCCGTGGATCGAAACGATCTCTCGGTGTCGATCACGACGCCCGCGACGGAGTGGCGGTTCATGGCGAGCGCGGAAGACGACGTGCTCTACGACAATGCGGAGGGCCGGTTGCCGTTACTCGCCGCCGGCGTTCGCAAGGCCGAGGCGTTTCACACGGGCTACAGCGCGGGCATGCGGATGACGTTCGGGGAGTTCGACGCCCTGCCGGGATTCACGCTGTACGTGACCGCGTATGTGCGTGAGGGGGAAGTGACGTTCGACGTCGCGGCGGACGAGACGGGCGCGTCGCTGCACTCGGTTAACTGGCCGAAGCCGGTGGTCCTGCCCGCGGACGCGCGCGCGATGTCGGTGTGTCCGGTGATGCAGGGGATCCTGATCCCGGGAGACTGGCATCAGGAGTTGATGTACGGCGGGCTCACGAGCAGCCGCGAGTTCTACATGCCGTGGTTCGGGCACATCGTGGACGGCCACGGCATCATGGGGATCTTCGATACGGCGGAGGATGCCGGCGGCGTGTGCGTTCATCCGGCCGGCGGGCCGACGCGCCTCGGGCCGCGCTGGTACGCCAGCCTCGGGCAGGTGGGCTACGTGCGGACCATCCGCTACGTGCTGGAAGAAGACGCGACGTACGTAAGCCTGGCGAAGCGGTACCGGCAGCATGTGATGGAGAGCGGGCGGTTTGTGTCGTTGGCGGAGAAGTGCGTGCGCACGCCGGCGCTCAAGCGGATGATCGGGACTCCGATCGTGCACCTCGGCGCGCTGTACCACTACGTGCCCGAGGCCTCTCTGTACCGCAAAGAGCGCGAGGAGGCGAACCACCAGCTCCTGACCTTCGACGAGCTGGCTCAGAGCCTGCGCAGGCTCAAGGCGGGCGGCATCGACCGGGCCTACGTGCATCTGGACGGCTGGGGGTTCCATGGCTACGACAGCGCGCATCCGGATCCCTTGCCCGCAGGCTATGAGCAGGGCGGCTGGGACGGTCTGCGACGGTTCGGCGAGACGTGCCGGGAGTTGGACTATCTGTTCGCGGTGCACGACCAGTATCGCGACTTCTACCTGAATGCGGCGTCGTATGACGAGCGGCTGGCCGCGACGGATGTGTCGGGCAAGCGCTTCGAGGTGTCGCAGTGGTGCGGCGGGCCGCAGACGGTGCTCAGTCCGCGGTACGCCCCGGAGTACGTGCGCCGCAACCACGACCTCTTCCGAGACCACGGGATTCCCGTGGAAGGCGCGTACCTGGACGTGTTCAGCGTGTTGCCGATGGACGAGAGTGCGCAGCCGGGGGCGCGCGTGACGCGGTCGGAGTGCCTTGCGTACCGCAAGAAGTGCTTTGAGCTGCTGCGCGCCCGGGGCTACGTCGTGAGCTCCGAAGAACCGACGGACGCGTTCATGGCGACGCTGGACCTCGTGCACCATGCCCCGTTCGCGGTGAACCCGTTCCCGCAAGTGTGGAGCGGCGCGGAGGCGTTCGGCATCCCGATTCCGCTGTTCAACCTGGTCTACCACGACGCGCTCATCACGCCGTGGGACATGGGCGAACGCGGCGGCTGGGGCATCCCCAATGAGCTGAGCGGGCGGCTGCTTTGCTTGCTGAACGCCGGCGCGCCCTACGCGACGCCGCCGTATGGGGAGGCTGAGGCCGACGCGGAGCAGATCGCCCGAGTCCATGAGGCGGCCGCGCTCGCGGAGCGGTGTGCGTTCGCGGAGATGGTGAACCACGAGTTTCTCAACGCCGAACGCACGAAGCAGCGTACGACGTTCAGCAATGGCGTTCGCGTGACCGTCGACTTCGCGACGGGCGCGTACGAGATCGAGATGGAGGAAGCGAAGCCATGACCAAGACCAAAGTGGGCCTGATCGGGCTCGGATTCATCGGCCGGATGCATCTTGCCACGCTTCGGCGGGGCGGGCTGGCCGAGCTGACGGCGGTTGCGGACAAGGAGCCGGAGAACCTGGCGGGCCGGGGCGCGGCCGGGAACCTGGAGGTGTCGGGCGACACGAGCCTGGACGGCGTGGCGACGTACGCGTCGGGCGAGGCGCTGCTGGCGGAGGCGGACGTCGACGCGGTGATCGTCGCCGTGCCGACGTATCTGCACAAGGATCTGGCCATCGCCGCGATCAAGGCGGGGAAGCACGTGCTTTGCGAGAAGCCGCTCGCGTTGTCCGGCGAGGAAGGGCGGGCGATCTGCGAGGCGATCGCAGGAAGCGACCGCGCGTTCATGGTCGGCCATTGCCTGCGGTTCTGGCCGGCGTACATGAAGGCCGCGGAGTTCGTGCGCCAGGGGACGTATGGGGCGGTGCGGCATGCGCATTTCATCCGGACGTCTCCGAAACCCGCGTGGGCCTGGCAAGGCTGGCTCATGGACGAGCGGCTGTCGGGCGGCGCGATCCTCGATCTGCACGTACACGACGTCGATTTCGTGAACTACCTGTTCGGGCGGCCCAAGTCCATTGAGGCGGTCGGCGTACGCAACGGGAAGGAAGGCATCGAGCAGGCGAATGCGCTGTACCAGTATGCCGACGGGCCCGTCGTGACGATCGAAGGCGGTTGGGGCCATCCGGCTCCGTATCCCTTCCGCATGGGGTTCCGCATCGTGTGCGAGAAGGCGACGCTCGTGTTCGAGTCGTCCGTGGACATGAACCTGCGGGTGTACGACGCGAACGGCGCGACGGAAGCGCTGGATAATTGTGAGGGCGACGGGTACGCCGGGGAGCAGGCCTACTTCCTGGACTGTATCGCGCGTGGAGAGGCGCCGACGAACGGGACGGCGCAGTCGTCCACGGAGGCGCTGGAGCTGGTCGACTGGGAACGCGCGGTCATCGCCGAGCGAGGGATATAAGCGAGACCGAGGGGGAGACGGATGACGATGCGTGGTGTGCGTCGATTTGAGGGGACTATACGTGGCGGGCCGGCGGTCTGCGCGGCGATCGCAGGCCTGCTGATTCCGGCCATGCTGTATGCGCCGATAGCGTCGGCCGGGCCGGTCGAAGTTCCGAATCCGTCCTTCGAGGACGGCGACGACGGGCCGGATGGTTGGCATCTCGATGCGGGAGACGGCGTGTGGCTCGAGGAAGGCGCTGTCGAGCGTCGGTCTCTCGGCATGCGCGGAACCGGCGAAGAGGCCGGAGAGGTCTGGATCTCGATCCCTACCGCGGGCTGTTGGAGACCCCGGCGGAGATCACGGCCTCGACGACCGAGTTCACGTGGGACCCGGCTCCGATCGAGGCGCATCGAGAGAAGGTGGCGCGGGCGATTGCGTCGCTGCGCAAGGCGCTTGAATGAGGGTGATGCGCCGCCATCGCCCAGGCGGGGCGGCGAAGCCGGAGTGACCGGTGATCCGATGCGGCGGGCCGCCGTTGTGTGTAGGGACGGGGCCTGTCGCATCGGCGGGCATACTGCTGCTGAAGTGGAACACGGTAACGAGTCAGGAGACGCAACATGAGCAAGATTCTGGTGACTGGCGGCGCGGGCGGCGTAGGCGAGTACGTTGTGGCGGATCTCGCGGCGCACAACATTCCGCACACGGTGCTGGATGTCCGGGAGCCGGCCAAGCTGCCCGACGGGGTGGACTTCGTCCGCTGCGACCTGATGAACAAGGAGGAGACGATCCGTGCGTTGCGGGGCTACGACACCGTGGTGCATCTCGCCGCGATTCCGAACGCGTTTGTAGACCCCGGCGAGAAGGTGATGGCCGTCAATATGGTGACGTGCTTCAACGTGGTCGAGGCCGCCCGCGAAAACGGGGTGAAGCGGATCGTCTACGCGGGCAGCGAATCCTCAGCGGGTTTCGGCATCCACGACGTTGTGTTGCGTCCCGAGTATCTGCCGATCGACGAGGCGCACCCGCTGTGGCCGCACGAGAGCTACAGCTTTACGAAGCGGTTCGGGGAGGAGATGGTCGAGAACTTCGCCCGCGCCCACAAGATCGAAGGGATCTCGCTGCGGTACTGCGGCGTGTGGATGCGGAAGGAAGCGGAAGCCCTGACGGCGATGATCGAGCCGTTCCGGCGCGGCGAACGGGCGGAGAAGCCCTGGTTCGGGTGCTATGTGTCGGCGCACGACGTCGCCCAGGCGGTGCGCCTGGCGACGCAGTACACGTTCAAGGGCGATGAGCCGATCCCGTTCGAGGCGTTCTATATCATGGCCGATACGACGTTCTACGGCGAGCCGACGCTCGACGTGTTGAAGCGAATTTACGATGAGCTTCCGCAAGTGCGGGACAAGTCCTACTACGAGGCGAACCCTGAGGCGCCGGCGTTCGACATCCGCAAAGCTAAGAAGCTGCTTGGTTACCAGCCGACGCGCGACTGGCGTCAGATAGAGAAGTGGGACGAGCCGTAGGTGCGGGTTGGCACTTCTCCAATGCTTCAGTATAGCGGATCTGGTTTCATACAGCAAAACGCGGGCGTGCGGTCTACGTATTCCCCGAGGGCATTGCAGGGCGATGCGAAGACGACGCACTCGGAGTAGACCCGTCGCCCGGCATATACTTTCATGGTGAAGACAACCCGGAGGAGAGGCGTGTTCAGGATGACGGTGTTGTGCGTGATGGGAGCGATGTCGTTGGCGGCTGCGGCAAGCGACGACGGCGGCGCGGAGGTTCCGCGGGAGGGCGAGCGGGACGTCGCGTTCGTGGCGGACTATGACGGCACGGAGCAGCGGTACGTCGTCGTCGCGCCGCCGGAGGAGGGCGCCGACGGCCCGCCGCGGGTCGCGCTGTTCTTCCTGCACGGACATGGTTCCGACCGATGGCAGCTCGTGCGGCAAGCCCGCGACGAGTGTCGCGCGGTGCTCGATGTCGGGCGTGAGCGGAACGCGGTGTGCGTTTCGCCCGACTACCGCGCGACGACTTCGTGGATGGGTCCGGCGGCGGAGGCCGACGTGGTGCAGGTCATCGCCGAGGTCAAGCGGGACTACGGCGTGGAGCGCATCATCTTGTCCGGCGGATCGATGGGGGGGACCGCCGCGCTGAGTTTCGCCGCCATGCACCCGGATCTGGTCGATGCGGCGGCCTCGATGAACGGGACGGCCAACCTGCTGGAGTACGAGAACTTCCAGGACGCGATCATGGAGTCGTTTGGCGGGACCAAGGCGGCGATCCCGGAGGAGTACAAGCGGCGCAGCGCCGAGTACTGGCCCGAACGTCTCACCATGCCCATCGGCGCGACCGTCTCCGGTCAGGACGAGAGCGTACCGCCGGAGAGCGTGCTGCGGCTTGCGGGCGTGCTGCGGGCGCTCGAGCGCGACATCCTGATCATCCACCGCGAGGAGCTGGGGCATTTCACGGAGTATGCGGACGCCCGGCGGATCCTCGAATTCGCGTTCGACCGGGTTGCGGGGAAGGAATGAGGCGACGTCGGTGCGCGACGCGCGGCGGGCGCGTATGTGTAGCGCTTTTCCAGAAGGCGATCTATACTGGGCGCATGCAGGTCTGCGCGGTTCTGCGGGCGTGCGGCCGACGCTACCGGCAATAGCGGGAAGTGTGTATACTGAACAGACCGACGGAACGGGCCGGCATATCGCGCGGCGTCGGGCGACGCAGCAGGCGGGTCGGGTCCGGGGATGGACGGGAGACAACGGCATGACGCATCTTGGGGAAACACGCAACGGGCTGAGGGTCGCTGGAGTGAACGCAGGGGCGGCTCTTGCCTCGATAGCGCTCGTTCTGTTGTGCAGCGGGGCGTTGTTCGGGTGTCCTTCCTCGGTCAGGGTGACCGTCCCGGACTTTACGGGGCTGACGCTGTACGAGGCGATGGCGGAGGTGGAAAGCCACGGCATTGAGGAGGTCGATGTCGCGGCGGGCGAGTTCAGCGACGCTTCGCCCCCCGGTAGGGTTGTTCGCACGGAGCCGGCGGCCGGGGCGGAAGTCGTCGCGGTGCATAGCATCAAGCTGTTCCTGTCCAAAGGCCCCGAGCCGACGATGGAGCAACCGATCGCAATCGCGTCGGTTGAGGATCTCCAGAAGATCGGGCGGGATGCCGCGTATCCGCTCAACGCGCGCTACAAGCTCACGGCGAACATCGACGCGTCCGCCACGGCGGACTGGAACAACGGCGCGGGATTCGCCCCGATCGGATCGGGCGACGTGAACAACCCGACCAACGCCTTCTACGGCAAGCTGGAGGGCAATGGTCGCGTGATCACCGGGCTGCATATCAACCGGCCGAACGCCTCTTCGGTGGGGCTGTTCGGCTATCTGGGCCCGGGCGCGGTCGTTGAGAAGGTGCATCTCGTGGACGGAAGCGTGACCGGCGGCGCCGACACCGGGGCTTTGGCGGGCCTGGCCGACATGGCGGAAGTGCGGCGTTGCACCGCTGAGGTGGACGTAGCCGGGACCTATGGCGCCGGCGGGCTGATCGGGTCCGCGGTGCTCACGCAGGTGACGGAATGCGCGGCCATGGGCGCGGTCTCGGGCCACGGCGATGTCGGCGGACTTGTGGGCGACGCGTTCGGCGGCGCTATCGTGCGCTCCTGTGCGGACGGCCCGGTGGCGGGCACGCTGATCCACACCGCGGCGGGCGGGCCGTTCTATGGCCACGTCGGCGGGCTCGTCGGGGCGAACCTGTCTGAAGTCGCGGACTGCTACGCGCTGGGGTCCGTCATCGGCAGCCGCGGCGTCGGCGGCCTGACGGGCAACACGGGGCGCTGGACCCGGCTGCTGGCCGAGGGCCTTACAGACAAGGCGCTGTGGCCCGCGACGATCACGGTGAACGCGTCCGAGGAGTCCTTCACAACCACGGGAACCGTGGCGCGCTGCTATTCGGCGGGGCTTGTGCAGGGGCTTGAGCACGCCGGCGGTCTGATCGGCCGATCCAACTCCGATACCGCCTCCGCCAGCTTCTGGGATGTGGACACGAGCGGCCAGGCGTCGTCGGTCGGGGGCGTGGGCAAGACCACCGCCGACATGAAGAAGCAGGCCACGTACACCGGCGCGGGTTGGGACTTCGCCAATACTTGGGGGATCGCCGCGGGCCAGTATCCCCATCTCCTGTGGGAGACCCCGTAATCGGCAATCGGCGCCTGCTCAGGGTGACCGTTGAGGACATGCACGGCGGGGTCGGCTTGATAGTCGGCCCCGCCGCTTCGTCTCAGTCGCTGTAGGCTGGGGGCGAATCGGCCGCTACTGGAGCCAGGTCTGCGCGTAGTCCTCGGGGTACCGGACCAGCTCGAAGATGTTCGCGATCAGTTCGTCATTCTCGCCGCTGCGTTCCGGGTTGAAGTACTCCCACACGATCTCCTTGTCCCGGGTGACCTCGAACGCGCGTCCGTTGTTCGTCTCGGAGATGAGGATGTTGTCGTTCGGCAGACGCCATGCGGCGCCGCTCGTGTTGGAATGGAAGGGCTGGTCCGGGCCGCCGGTGTAGTCCCAGGTCACCTCGAGGGTGACGGGGTCGCAGATCAGGACGCGGGAGGCCCGCGGCAGCAGCCAGTGCCACGACGGGCCGGCGTTGTCGAAGATCATCAGCGTGTCGTCGGGCAGCAGCTTCGGGTCGTGCGGATGCAGCCATTTCCCCGTCTGCCCCCACACCACTCGCTCCGTCTCCATGTCGACCACCGCGACGAGGCTGGGCATCAGCATGCAGACCATCACGTTGCCTTCGCGAAACGCCGGGATGCGGTCGCTGAGCTGCCCGTCGAGCACCTGGATCGAGTTGGCGTGGAGGATGTCGCCGCCATAGTCGAGATCCGCCAGCACGGGGGCGTAGGGCGAGTCCTCCAGGGCCTGCAACAGCGAGACGCGCCGGAGCTCGTTCCCGTCGGCGTCGAGGATCATGATGTAGTCCACCAACGTCTCGCGACCGGGCCCGCCGTTGGCCACGCGCTCCCACTCGCGATAGAGGACGTAGATCCGCCCGTCGTCCATGACGCGCAGGTCGTGGTGGTAGCCGCCGGGCTTCGCCCAGAGGATGTCGCCGTGTCGGTCCATCTTCACGAGCAGCTCGCCGCTCTGCACGGTCAGGACGTCGCCGTTGGGGAACAGGCGCCCGCGGCGCCAGTGGCGGTCGGCCATTTCCTCCTCGGGCGCGTGGTCTTCGGGCCAGTTCGGGTGGTCGTAGTTCGGGCGCCACGTGTGGAGGATCCGGCCGTCCATATCCATCAGGGTCAGTTCCGGGGCGTGGCCGCTGACGTAGAGGTTCAGCCCCGGCCAGGCCTTCGTGGTGTCGTGGACGGTGACGCCCGAGGTCGCCGGAGCGGCGTTGACGGCGCCGAGGTAACCGAGCGCCTCAAGCTCCGCCAGTTGCTCCTGCGTCGCGTCGTCCATGCCATCGTCGGCGAGCAGGTCGTGCTCGGAAGGCCGCCACCCGAGGCCGAAGCTGGAGAGGTCCGGTACAGTCGGGGGTTCGGTCCAACTGCCCGCGGGGATGTACAGCTCCACCCGGTCCAGCCAGTAGCGGTTCGCACCGTTGGGCGGGATGTCGAGTCCGATGAGCCTCAGCGAGGCCCTGGCCTGCGTCACGGCGCCCTGTTGCAGATGCTGCATCGACCACGGTTCGGAGGCGCCGTACCCGTTGATCACCGCGCTGAACAGGTCATCGCTGACGGCCTCCGTGTCGAAACAGAGCCAGCCGTCGCCCCGGTGGTCCGGCAGCGGGATGCGAAACACCGACGCGAACTCGCGTCCGTTTCCGAAAGCGCCTGACCCGAGGACCGCGACCTGCACCGGATCCGGATGCTCCGCTTTGGCGTAGACGCGCAGTCCCGCGGCGCCGGGGGAGAGCCGCATCAGCGGGTCCCGCCATCCGAGCATGAGCGCGCCGTCGCGGTTCGGTTCGCCGGCGGCGATGCGCACGCTCGCGGCGCCGCGGAGGCTCTCGTCCGGGTCGTTGGTCCACCGGAGCGATTCCCTGTTCTGAAAATCCGTCATCTTCCGGATCTGGAAGAGCGTGTCGTCTTCGCCGAAGTCGACGAGCACCGCGTAGGGGTCTTCTCGCCACAGGCGGGCAATGTCCTCATCCGGCATCCGGTTCAGCGTATGCCGCAGGTAGGCGATGGGGTCGCCCGAGGCGACGGCGCAGGCGGAGATGAGGTTTCGGGCTGTCTCGCGTTCGCCGGAGCGGACGAGCGTCAAGGCCAGGTCGTAGGCGACGGCGTCGATCTCCTGAATGATATAGGACAGATAGGTGCGATCCCGTGCGACGCCGTCGATGATCGCGTGCGCCGCCTCGATATGGGCGTTCGCGTTGCGCTGCGCGGTCGCCTCCTGCATCCAGCTCAGCGGCTCTGCGTCCGGTCCGCCATAGCGCAGGGCGTGTTTGATGAGCGCATCCGAGGGCGGGCGCAGCGCGGGGTAGCTCGTCCACTGCGCTTCGCGGATGAAGTCCAGCGCTTCCGCGCGGTCGATCGGGTCTCTGACGAACGCCGGACTCTCGAGAGGACTCGCGGGCTCCGGTTCGAGGGCGGCTGTCGGCTCCGGCGGGGCAGGTATCGATCGGCTGAGCGAGAACAGAAATGCCTGTTGGATCGCGATGATGCCGACCAGCAGGACCGGAAGAACGGGCAGGTTTCGCAGACGAATGGGCATGGCTCCTCCTGACGAAGGCATACGCTGAATGGTCCCCGTACCTTCGGCGCGCGCTTTGAGACCATACCAGCGGGCGGCGCGGAGCATCAAGAGGGCGGAGAGCGCACATCGCTCGTTTTTAACATAAAACGTAGTGATTGACATATTCTGTTCTTGCCTGCAATACTGCATTCGGCGTTGGCAGGCGGGGCAGGATGCGTCTTTGTGAGATGTCGGGCTTCGTGTCCGGTAGGGGCGCCCCGAGAACGCCGAGAGGAGTAATCGTCTGATGTGTAGACGAGATGTGGTGCGGCGTGCTGCGCTTCTGTTGGTTCTAGCGGTGGTGATGGGAGGCGTTCTCGCGCACGGCGAGACGCCACATCGGATGGCGTTCACGGGGGAACTGCCCGGCAGCGGAGACGGGACGATACACATCTTGCCGACCCTGTCGGCGCCCTCCTTGAAGAACGGGGAACGGGCGACCATCCAGGCGGCGGTCACGGCCAAGGCCGGCGTGGCGTCCGTTGAGGCGCGAATCGAGCGAGAGGACACGTTATCCCGGCCCGACGACGTGTCGGGGGCGGCACGGAAGACGGCCCCCGTTGCGATTCTACCCTTGACGTCGAAGAGCGTACGGGACGGCGCGGAGGTCGGTCTGTGGCAGGCGGAATGGACGGCGGTCGGCCTCGAGGAGATCTGGTACCGCGTCGCGATCACCGTGACGGATCGCGCGGGTCGCACGTACACGGACCGTTCGTTGCGGTTCAGCGACCCGATCGCCGGGAATGATGCTGTAGGCGACACGAACTACGTCAACGGGCAACTCGCCCGCACGGATGTCACCGGCCTGAACACCGGCGAGAACTGGTTGACCACGGTGGTAGTCGACCCGGTTAATGGGTATGGGTATTTCGGCGGGAGCACTTCGCCCGGGGTGGTGGTGAAAGTCGATCTTGGGACGGGAGACGACCCGCCGACGCGCGTCGGCGGGTTGACCCTGAACCCCGGTGAGGACGGCATCGGCAGCGGTGTGATCGATGTGGCCAACGGATACGCCTATTTCGGCACGGACACGTCGCCCGGTTCGATCGTGAAGGTGGACCTTGGGGCCGGGAACGACCCGCCGACGCGCGTCGGCGCGCTGACGTTGAACCCCGGGGAGAATAGTATATCGAGCGCTGTGATCGATCCCGCCAACGGGTACGCCTTGTTCGGAACGCGAACGAGTCCAGGCACGGTGGTGAAGGTCGATCTCGGCGTGGGGAGCGACCCGCCCGCGCGCCTGGGGTCGACGACGTTGAACGCGGGTGAGAATGATCTGTTGTGCTCGGGGTTCGATCCCGTCGGCGGCCACGCGTACTTCGGCTGCATGACCAGTCCCGGTGTGGTGGTGAAAGTGGATCCCGGGGCGGGAAGCGATCCGCCGTCCCGCGTTGGGGCGGTGACGTTCAATCCGGGAGAGGACATGCTCCAGACCGCCGCGCTCGACGCGCCAAACGGCCTCGGCTACTTTGGAACGTATACATCTCCGGGGATCGTGGTGAAGGTGGATCTGGGCGCGGGGAGCGATCCGCCGTCGCGCGTGGGAGCCGTCACGTTTGATCCCGGCCAGTCGATTTCCTGCGGTTCCGACTACCCGGTGAACGGCAGCCTCTTCTACGGGGTCTTCAGCAACCCGGCAACGGTGGTGGAGGTGTCTGGCGGCGCCGGCGGCGACCCGCCTTTGGTCGTTGACAGCGTGACCCTGAATCCAGGCGAGGAGCTGCTCTACTGCGGCGCGGTTGACGGGAGCCACGGCTACGGCTACTTCGGCACGGTGACGAGCCCTGGAACGGTGGTCAAGGTGGGGCTGAACTCACAGGCGGGGCATGTCAAAGGCTCCCCGCTGACGATGCCGGAGTCCGGCGCGCTCCAGAGCGTAGCGTTGTACTCGCACACCGCTGCGGGTCCGGTGCGCGTGGGGCTGTACGACACGTCCGGCGCGGCCCCGACGCTTGTCTGGGAGAGCGGGTCCGTGTCCAACACCGCCGAGAACCACTGGGTGACGGTCCCCGTCGTGGACGGGACGCCGTCCTCGGTCTGGCTGGACAGCGGCGACTACCTGTTCGCGTGGCAGGCGGACACGCACGCCTTCGTGCCGAGCCGATCGCCCGGAAGTCCAGGGGACGGCTTTGAGATGGCGCAGTCCTATGGACCGTTCCCTCCGTCTATACCGGGCGCATCGATGACCGAGACCAGCGAGCTGTGGACTGGAGTTGTCTCGTACGGGACCGCGCCCGCCGCGCCGACCAATCCTGGATGGAAGGACGTCCTGTCGGATCAAGCTACGTGGACGTGGTACGACGCCGCGGCGGATGAGCTGGGCTTCAACGTGTACGCCGGGCCGGGCGCTACGGCGCCAGGAACAGTAACGTATGACACGGGACCCGACGTGGAGGAGTGGACGCAGACCGGACTGCTCCCCAATACGATGTACACTTGTCAGATCAGCGCTTTCAACGGCATCGGCGAGAGCCCCCAGACGTCGCCGGTGTCGGTGTACACGCTCGCCGGGACGCCGCTCGCGCCGCTGTTCCCGCTGGCGCCGACCCGCACGACGATCCCCGTGGCGATCGACTCGGCCGACGGCAACCCGGCGGGCACGGAGTATGCAATCCGATGCGTGACCACGTCGCAGTGGGTGCAGGGCGACGGGTCGTTGGGCGCGGTCGCCGTGTGGCGGTCGGTTCCGGTGTGGGACACGGTCGTCGTGAGCGGCCTGACCGGGGCCACGGAGTACGTCTTCTCGGTGGTGGCGCGCAATGACGATGACGTCGAGACGACGCCCGGACCGCCCGCGTCGAGACGTACGCAAGTCCAGCTCACGTATACGGCGGGGGTCGGAGGCTCGATCGCTGGCCCGTCGCCGCAGACCGTCGACTATGGCGAGGACGGGGAAGAGGTCAGCGCCGTTCCGGACGACGGCTACGCGTTCGACCAATGGTCGGACGGCTCGCAGGCGAACCCGCGGCAGGATCTGAACGTGACTGCGGATATCAACGTCGAGGCGCAGTTCGTGAGGAAGACCTACACGCTGACCTATACGGCGGGCGTCGGGGGCGAGATCGCCGGCCCGTCGCCGCAGACGGTCGAGCACGGCGAGGACGGGGCGCCGGTGGGCGTGACGCCGGACGACGGGTATGCGTTCGACCAGTGGTCGGACGGCTCGCAGGCGAACCCGCGACAGGACGTGAACGTGATCGGCGACATCAGCGTGCAGGCGCAGTTCGTGAAGAAGACCTACACGCTGACCTACACGGCGGGCGTCGGCGGTTCGATCGACGGCCTGTCGCCGCAGACCGTCGAGCATGGCGAGGACGGGGCGCCGGTGGGCGTGACTACGGACGATGGGTATGAGTTCGTGCAGTGGTCGGACGGCTCGCAGGCGAACCCGCGTCAGGACGTGAACGTGGTGGGCGATATCACGGTCGCGGCCGAGTTCCGGAAAAAGACCTACACGCTGACCTACACCGCGGGGGTCGGGGGCGAGATCGTCGGCCCGTCTCAGCAGACCGTCGAGCATGGCGAGGACGGCGAAGAAGTCAGCGCCGACGCGGACGTCGGCTACACGTTCGAGCAATGGTCGGACGGTTCGACGCAGAATCCGCGCCGGGATGTGGATGTGACGGCGGATATCACCGTCGAGGCGGCGTTCCGGATGGACGACGTGCCTGCGCCTTCGCTGCCGCTTGCGCCGGTCGGGCTGTCCGCGACTGCGGCGATGGTCGTGTGGGCGGGCGTCGCGGCCCTCCGTAGACGCAATCGGCGCGACTGACCGTGCCGTAGCGGTAACCTGTTGCAGAACAAGCGCGCGCCGTGGCGGAGGGGACCACGGCGCGCGGCGTTCAGCGAGGTGAGCGGCGGCTAGGACGCGAGGATCTCGTCGATCTCGCGCAGCTCGTCGCCGTCGAACTTGACGTTCTTGACGCAGCCGACGCAATCCTCGATCTGCGCGGGCGTGCGCGCGCCAATGATGGCCGTGGTGACGCGCGGATCGCGCAGGACCCACGACAACGCCATCTGGGCCATGGTCTGGCCGCGGCGCTCGGCGATCTTGGCGAGCCGGCGCACCTTGTCCAACAGCTCCGGCGTGAGCGCATCGGCGTTCAGGAAACTGTCCGGATCGGCGGCGCGCGACTGCTCCGGCACCGTCCGGCTCGGGTCGAGGTACTTCGACGTGAGGATGCCCTGGGCGAGCGGCGAGAACACGGCCACGCCCGCGCCGTAGGCCTCGGTGTAGTCGAGCAGGTCGTGCTCGACCCAGCGGTTCAGCATGTTGTACACGGGCTGATGGATCGTGATCGGCGCCCAGTCGTGGCGCGCGACCGTCTCCGCGGCCTTCACGTATTGCGCGCCGTTGTAGCTGCTGATGCCGGCGTAGAGCGCCTTGCCCTGGCGAACGATCTGCTCGAGCGCGCCGAGCGTCTCCTCCATCGGCGTGTTGGGGTCGGGCCGATGCGAGTAGAAGATGTCCACGTAGTCCAGGCCCATGCGTTTGAGCGACTGGTCAATGCTCGCGATCAGGTACTTCCGGCTGCCCCAGTCGCCGTACGGCCCCGGCCACATGTAGTACCCCGCCTTCGTCGAGATGATCAGTTCATCGCGGTGGGCCGAGAAATCTTCCTGCAGGATGCGGCCGAACCGTTCCTCCGCGGCGCCGGGCGGCGGCCCGTAGTTGTTCGCGAGGTCAAAATGGGTGACGCCCAAGTCGAACGCCGTCCGCAGCATGGCGCGGCAGGTGTCGTGGTCGGCCTTGCCGCCGAAATTGTGCCACAGGCCCAAGGCGATCGGGGGCAGCATGAGGCCGCTGCGTCCGCAGCGTCGGTAGGGCATGTCCTTATACCGGTCCGGGTTGAACGGCATTCTCCAGTTCTCCTTCGGGTTTGGCTCGTTCCGTTGCGCGAGATGCGCAGGCCCGCCATCCTACACGCCGGGCCGCCGTCGGCGCCAGAAGCCGAGGGCGGTCGCGGCCCGGCGGATCCGCAAGCAGTTCGAGGAGACGCCCGGCGCGCACGGGATGCCAGCGACTGTACCACGCGCCGTGCGGGCGCGTTCAACCGTGGCGATCACGGACAGCGGATTGTCGCGGCAGGCATCGAAGCGGGTCCGGCCGCGGTTGCGGCGCACGGTCCGGTTGTGACACATTCCGGGAGAGCTGTCCGCGGCCGACCGATGCCATGCGCGGGATGGGTCCGTCTCACCAGGGAATGAAGGATGTACCAAGACCAGAAAGTCGTCGTGGTGATGCCCGCGTACAACGCGGAGCAGACCCTGGTGCGTACGCACGAGGAGGTGCTTGCGCAGGGCATCGTGGATGAGGTGATTCTCGTCGATGATGCGAGTTCGGATCGGACGGTCGAGATCGCCCGAACGCTGCCGCACACGCGGGTGCATGTACACGAGCGCAACGCGGGCTATGGCGCGAACCAGAAGTCGTGCTATCGGCTCGCACTCGAGGCCGGCGCGGACATCGTGATCATGATCCATCCGGACTATCAATACACGCCGCAATTGATCCCGGCCGTGGCGGCGATCATCGGGAACGGGCTGTATCCCTGCGTGCTGGCGTCGCGCATCCTCGGCGGCTGTGCCCTGCGCGGGGGCATGCCCTTGTACAAATACGTGGCGAACCGGTTCCTCACCCTCGCGGAGAACCTGCTGACCGGCGCGAAGCTGTCCGAATACCACTCCGGTTACCGCGCCTTCTCGCGCAGCCTGCTCGAACAGCTCGATCTGAGCGCGAACTCCGACGATTTCGTGTTCGACAACGAGATGCTGGCGCAGATTCTCTGGCACGGGCACACCATCGCCGAGGTGACGTGTCCGACGAAGTATTTCGATGACGCGTCGTCGATCAACTTCCGGCGCAGCTTGCGGTACGGGCTGGGCTGCCTGCGGGTAGGCGCCACCTACCGACTCGCGAAGTGGGGGCTGGTCCGCTCGCCGCTGTTCCCGCCGCTGGTCGACGCGCCCCAGGGATGAGCGGTCCGCCCCGGGAGGACCGGTTCGAGGATTTCTTCGCGGCGGACTTCTACGTCACGCTGAAGAACAGCCTCTACAACTACCGCCTCCGTCAGCGGGCCGTGCGCGCGGCCTTGCCGGATCGGCATAATGCCGGGCGGATCCTCGAGATCGGCGCCGGGATGTCGCCCATCCTGACCGACGTCGACCGCATCGTGTACTCCGACCTGTCGCCCCGGGCGCTCGCGACGTTGCGGCGCATCCACGGCCGCGGCTGGTATGTCGCGGCGGACTGCACGCGCCTGCCCTTCCGCGACGGCGCGTTCGCCCAGGCCGTGTGCTCGGAAGTGCTCGAACACGTCGCCGACGACCGCGCGGCGATCGGCGAGATGGCGCGCGTGCTCGAACCGAACGGCGCGGCGGCGGTGACGTTCCCGCACCGGGCGGCGTACTTCGGCGTGGACGACCGGTTTGTCGATCATTTCCGACGGTACGAGGCCGCGGAGATGCGGGAGCGGCTGGTCGAGGCGGGGTTTGCTCCGGATCCGCCGAGGCGCGTGTTGGGTCTGCTCGAGAAGTGCATCATGGCCCCGACGGTGCTGCTCGTGTCGCGGGTGTTTCCGCAAGGGGACGGCGTTTCCCGCAGCGCGCGACCGCCGCGCGGATTGGTCGCGCTGGCGCCGATCGCGCGGCTCCTCAATGCCGTCCTCGTGGTCGTCTGCCGCATTGAGGCGGCGATGATCCCCGTTCGCTGGGCGACGGTTCTGCTGATCAAGGCGCGCCGAGGGCCGGCGTAGACGCGCCGCGGGGCGCCGTTCCCGGAGCTACCATTCCGGGACCTCGATGGGCAGGATGCGGAGGCCGCCGTCCCTGGAGACGTAGGCCGCCGTAACCGCGCCCGTCTCCAGGTCGGGCGGTCCGGCCGCGGGCGCCGCGACGATCGCGCCGGTCGCCTCGGGGTTCGTCCAGATCGGATCGCCTGTCGCCGTGAGGAGGTGCAAGGCGCCGTCCGCGCCGGGGATGAGGAGCCCCGGACCGATGCCGATGAGCGGCACGACGCAGGCGGGGGCGGCGCTGGGGAGGGGGCGACTCCACAGCGGTTCGAGGTCAAGCGCATACCCGTGCACGCCGCTCTCCGACGTCGCCACGAGGATCGGCCCGACCTCGGGGCCGAGGTCCACGCTGACCAGCCCGACTACCGGCGTCGCCCCGGGGATGCGTCGCTCGGCCAGCACCTCGCCCGCGACGGCGTCGCGCACTTGGATCGTGCCGCGTGTGCTCCCCACTGCGACGACCGCCCCGTCTTCGTCGTCGCGCGTTGGGATGAAGAGCGGCATGCAGGCGGGCGTCATCCGGATCGTGTGCGTCCACTTCGTGCGTCCGCCGCGCTCGAAGCAGGTCAGCACGGCCTCGTCGCCCTCGGCGATGGTGTAGATGTCCGCGCCGGCCGCCGCGCTCGCGGGCCCGAGCGTCGGGCGGGGGTTGCGTCCTTTCGCATCCAGTTTTCGCAGGAGTTGGCCCGTGTTCAGGAAGATCGCGACCGCGCCGTCCTGTCGGGGGATCACGATCTCCTCGCCCGGGAACCCGTGCAGATGGCCGACGCGCATCGGCCCGACCGACGGCGGTCCGCCCAAGTCCGCGTTCCACGCGGGCACGCCGGAGGGATGTCGCGCCTCGATGGTCCCGGCATCGTCGCAGGTGAGGATGAGCGGGGCGCCCTGCCAGTCGCGGACCAGCGCGGGTCCGACTGAGAACGGCGCGGCGCGGCGGTGCGTCCAACGCACGGCGCCATCGGTCCGCAGGCACACGATTTCGCCCGCCGCGGATGCCGCGACGACCTGCGCTCCGTGGTCCGGGTCGACCTCGCGCGGGATGAGCAACGGGGCCGCCGTGATCGGACTGCGCAGGCGTGCGGAGGCCGTGGCGCGTTGGTAACAGGGGAAGCGGAACAGACCCGCGATCGCCGGGGCCTCGGGCGCGTGGATGCTCAGGCTGATCTCGACGAGACCGCCGGGACGGAACGCCCCGCGCACGATGCCCGTCGCCATCACATCGTCGTTCGGACCCAGATCGAGCGGCTGCACGTTCGGCCGGATGCTCACATGCCGCGATACGGTCGCCGCGACGGAGCCCGTCAGGGCGAACCCGGTGCGGTTCGTCAGGCCCCACGCGCATTCGAGCGCGTTCGAGAAGCCGCCGGCGTCGAGGTCGACCCAGAGGCAGGCCGGCAGGCCCCAGTCCTGCATCGGGAGCGGACGAATCAGCACCGCCCCTTCCTGCGGAGGAATCGTGACGCCGCCTTCCTCCGGCGCGATCTCCGTCGCGCCGCCCGACGCGAGGTCCGTCACCGTCACCGGGCGGTCGCGGTTCGGGATGCGCAGCGGCTCCGGGAGTCCGGTCCACAGGATTAGCGCCGCGCCCTCCTCGTCTCGGAGCGCATAGCCGATCAGATCGTCGCGGATCCACGGCCCGATGCGGACGATGGTCGTGGGGTCGAAGGGGAGCGCCTCCGGCGCCAACGGCGCGTCTTCGGGAGGACCGTCGTAGAGCGCGTAGGTCTCGCTGTAACACCGGGCCGCGAGGTGCAACGGGAAGGCCCCCGGGTCGCCTGCATCGGACCTCACGGCCATGCCGATGCGGACCGCGTCGTGCACGGCGTCGCCGAGGCGCGTATACCAGCGCAGACGTCGGCGCAGCCCCGCGGTCGCCTGGATGCACGCCAGCGGGTCCGCCGCATCCGAAATGGCTTGTGTGATCAGGTAGACGGGTCGGCTGCCGGACCGGGCGCCGTCGACCAAGCCTTCGAAGAAGGCGTACCAGAGGACGCCCGTCGCCTCGGCATCCGCCTCGATGCACAGGATTTCCAACGGTCGGTCGGCTTGGGCCGCGCGGGCGTCGATGGCCTGGCGGAGACGGCGACCGAACCGGCGGGCGGTCGTCTCCATCGCGTCGGGCGTTGTGGCGTCAAGGTCGTAGCCGGCCCACGTGACGGCGTGTCGTGGCGAGTCGGCGACGAGGTCCAGCGCGAGGCCGGTGCGACCCGCTTGCACGGCCGCGTCCGCCGCGGCGATCGCCTGCGCGAGGAAGGCGTCCCGCCCCGCATCGTCGACCCAGGCAAGCGGCGCGTCGGGCCGCACCAGGGTGAAGGCGATGCGCGCGCCGTCCGCCTCGACGTCGGAGACCAGCAGCGTTCCCGCGTCCGTCGTCTCTGCGTGGAGCAGGGGGGCGAGGCGCAGGGTGTGGTGCGGGCGCTGGGCCGCGGCGGCCGTTGCGACCAGCCACAGGACCACGAGCAGCGCGGCGGGGGCGGAGAACGGGCGGCGTTTCCCTGGAATGACGGACAAACGCCGTCCATCTGGAGTCCTGGCGCCGGTGGTTCTCATGGATCCCGTGAAGCTCAGTCCGTTTTGACAGGTTTTCAAGCCTGGAGTATGCTGTCCGGGTATGAGTGTTGTCCACGCCGGGCGGCGTGGCGCCGACCCGTGGTTTTCACGACAACAGACTTGGCATGAGGGGCAGACATGAAATCCAGACGGTTCACACGACGGACGTTCCTGATGGGCGCGGCGATGGCTGCGGCCGGGTGCGCCACCGGATCGCGCATCGCGAAGGCGGCGCCTTCGCCGAACGAGAAGCTCAACATCGCGGGCATCGGCGTCGGCGGCAAAGGCGCCAGCGATATCTGGGCCTGTCGCGGACACAACGTCGTGGCGTTGTGCGACGTTGACGACGTGCGCGCGGCCGAATCGATCCGCAACTTCCCGAACGCGACCTACTACAAGGACTTCCGCGTGATGCTCGAGAAGGAGAACATCGACGCGGTGACGATCTCGACGCCGGACCACACGCACGCCGTCGCGGCGATGGCGGCGATGGAGCAAGGCATCCACGTCTACGTGCAGAAGCCCCTCACGCACACCGTCGCCGAGGCGCGCATGCTCACTGAAGCGGCGCGGCGGTACGGCGTGGCCACGCAGATGGGCAACCAGGGCCACGCGGACGAAGGCGTGCGGCAGCTCTGCGAGGTGATCTGGAGCGGCGCGCTGGGCGACGTCACCGAGGTGCACTGCTGGACCGATCGGCCGATCTGGCCCCAGGGCCTCGTCGACCCGCTCCCGGCGGAGGAAGTTCCCGCGCACATGGACTGGGACCTCTGGCTCGGCCCGGCGCCCTATCGCGACTACAACGCCGGCTATGCGCCGTTCAACTGGCGCGGCTGGTGGGACTTCGGCTGCGGCGCCCTCGGCGACATGGCCTGCCACATCATGGACCCGGCCTACTGGGCGCTGCACCTCGGCGCGCCGACCTCCGTCGAGTGCGTTCGCCAGGAGGGCAACACCGCCCAGAGCGGGCCCGTGAAGTCGGTCATCCGGTACGACTTCCCCGAGCGCGAGGCCGACGGCCGCACCTGGCCCGCGTTGACGTTCTACTGGTACGACGGCGGCGAGCTGCCCGAGCGTCCCGAGGGGATTCCGGCCGAGGAGAAGCTCGGCGACGGCGACAACGGCACGCTGTTCATCGGCTCCAAGGGCTACATGTCCTGCGGCACGTATGGCGGCAACCCGCGGCTGCATCCGGAATCGGAGAATGCCGCGGTGGTGGTCCCCGAGCCGTACATCGAGCGCGTGCCCGACAACAGCCCCTACGAGGATTGGTTCCGCGCGTGCAAGGGCGGACCGGCCGCGTGCTCGAACTTCGAGTACTCCGGTCCGTTCAGCGAGATCGTGCTGCTGGGCAACATCGCGGTCCGCACCGGCCAGCGCATCGAGTGGGACGCCGCCAACATGCAGGTGACGAACGTCCCCGAGGCGAACGCGCTGCTCACCCGCGACAATCGGGAAGGCTGGAAGATCTAGTCCGCGAACGCAGACATCCCGCCCTCCGCGACGGAGCGGCGGCGCATTGCAGAGGCCCTGACGCCCCGCGTCGGGGCCTTTTGCCGTCTGCGGGGCGCCTGAGCCCGGTAAAAAGGTCTTGACAGCCGCGCGCAGACGGCATAGAGTGGACGCGTAGGCCGAGGTATCCAGCGCGAGGCAGGGACGCCGTGCGATGAGACCTTCAGGAATGACAGCAGCCTATCCCCCCTCCGGGCGACGCATCCGTCGCTCGCCTGTGCATCTCGCCGTTCTCCTCTTCGCATTGCTCTGTCCGGTTGCGACCGCGGCGGAGCGCGACGCGCCGTCTGCGCACACCGGGAGCGGCATGGGCGACGACGAAGCGGCGCCGGACCTGTCGTTGACGCTGACGATTTCGTCGCCGAAGACGACCCTTCTGCCGAACGAGCCGCTCGCCCTGGACTGGCGGATCACGTATGCCGGGAATGAGACGATCTGGGTCGTTGCGCCGGACGTGAAGGTGCACATCACGGAGCCGGATGGCGACGGCTACGACGTGAAGCGGTGGATGCATGTGCACTTCGACCGCGCCGTGGTCGAGGCGATGGAACCGGGCTGCGTACGGACCGGCGGCAAGCTGCTGCAGATCGTCTCCAAACCCTCGGCGACGCGGATGGTCATACCCTTCGCGCGGCCCGGCGTCTACCAGGTTCAGTGCAGGCTCGCGCCTGCGTTGGCTGACCCGGAGACGCGCCAAGCGACCGTTGGCGGCAGGCCGGTGCACTCGAACGTACTGACGGTGACCGTGAAGCCCGCTAAGGGACGCGACGCCGAGGCGGGCGCGTTGTACCGAACGGTCATGTTCGGTGTCTATGGAGACGGCCAGGTCAGTCGCGACGAGTCAGTGTCCGCCGCGGAGCGGTTGGTTGCGGAGTTCGGCGACACGGTGTTTGGGCTCTACCAACGGCAGTCGCGGGTTGCAGCGGCGTCGGAGCACGGCGTCTGGGAGGCAAGCCGGGGCGGACAGGGCGATCTGCGCAGAGCCCAGCAGTCGCGGGTGGAGATGTTCGAGGCGTTCGTGCGGGATGCGGAGGCGGCGGATTTCCCGCTGCTGGACAGCGCGATGCAGCAGTTGGCGCAGGCCTACCTGAGCGCGCACATGGAGGCGGAGGCGCGGGAGATCTGCGAGACCATGCGTAAGCGCTTCCCGGACAGCCGCCACACGGAGTACGTCGAGCGCCTGCTCCGCGGCGAGGAGGACCCGCCGGTTCCGTGAGCACGGAGGAGGGCGAGTAGGGGCGAACTCCGGCGGCGCGATGGGGTCTGTTCGATCGGGAGGGATGCGGTATGTCGGATGAGAGCAGAGTCAGATACGCAGGGTTGGTCGCGAGCATCGTCGTGCTCTCGGCCTTGGTCTGTCCGGTTGCGGCGGCGGCCGGGCTCGACCTGGACGCCCCTTTCGAGCAGTGGCTGAGGTACGCGAAGGACGAGGAGAATGCGCCGGATCTCCCGTTCACGCTGACGATATCGTCGCCGAAGACGACGCTTCTGCCGAACGAGCCGCTGGTTCTGGACTGGCGGCTTTCCTACACAGGTTCCGAGTCCATCTGGATCAGGAAGCCGGAGGTGATGGTGCACATCACCGAGCCGGGCGGAACCGGCTACAACTTGCGGGAAACGACGCATTTCATGACCTCGCAGCCTCCTCCTGTTCAGGTCGAGCCGGGGTACGTCCATGCGAGCGGCATGCTGTTGCAGACGGCTGCGCGGCGGGGCGTCCCCCCTGTGGTCGTGCCGTTCTCTCGACCGGGCGTGTACGAGGTGCGCTGCGCCTTCGGCCCTTTGGTGACCGATCCGGATCGCGCCACGGGGTCGCGGCGGGGCAAGCTGGTCCGGTCGAATGTACTCACAGTGACAGTGAACCCGGCCAAGGGACGCGACGCCGAGGCGGGCGCGCTGTACCGGACGGTGCTGCTCGGGACCTATAGCCCCAAGGAAGCGGCCCGTGAGGAGGCCGCGGCGGCCGCGGAGCGACTGGCGACGGAGTTCGGCGACACGGTGTTCGGGCTGTACGAGAGACTGCCGCGCATCGCCGTGGCCGGGCGCTGGGGCGTGCACGCGGCCGGGTATGCGGACACGCGGGACGTGGAGCATACGCGGGCGCAGGCGCAGCAGTCGCGGGTCGAGATGTTCGAGGCGTTCGTGCGGGATGCGGAGGCGGCGGATTTCCCGCTGCTGGACAGCGCGATGCAGCAGTTGGCGCAGGCCTACCTGAGCGCGCACATGGAGGCGGAGGCGCAGGAGATCTGCGAGACCATGCGCAAGCGCTTCCCGGACAGCCGCCACACGGAGCATGTCGAGCGCCTGCTTCGCGGCGAGGAGGACCCGCCGGTTCCGTGAGGACGGAGGATCAGGGAGATGCGCGGGAGACGCCGTGACGGGGGGAAGGCACGAACTGGGGGCAGGGAGGCAGACATGAACACGAAGAGACGCAGGAATGGCGGCGGCGGGTTCATCGCGGCCGCAGTGGGGCTTGTGTTGCTGGCGGGCGGGGCCGCGTGGTGCGCGTCGGACGCGATCCGCGTGACGCTCCGGCATAGCGGCGACGCGCAGTGTCTCGTCGGTGAGCCCATCGTGCTGGATGTTGCGCTTGAGACCGACGCGGAGGGGGCGCTCACGGTGACGTTGCCGCCGCAGGTCGGGCAGGCGCCCCTCATGATCGAGGTGTGCGGTCCGGGCGAGGCGGAATGGCGCGTGTACCAGCCGCCGTCGACCCTCAGCCTCATGGTCCCGCTCCGGGCGCCGCTTGCCGCGGACGGCGCGATCCGCCTGCGGGGGATCCTTGCGACGATGGAGACCGATGACCGAGCAGGCGCCAACCCGTTCGTTCTCGCGTTGCCGGGCGCGTACCGGTTCCGGGCGCGGTTCACGGTGGACTCCGGCGATGGCGGCAAGCCGGCGTCGGGCTGGCCGGCCGTCGTGAGCAACGAGGTCCAGGTGACGGTCGGCGCCCCGGCGGACCGCGACGCGGAGGCCTTGGCGCTCTGGCTGGCGGCGCTCCAGCGGGCTGCGTTCGACCTGGGATCGCTGGATCAGTCCGATGAGGCGGTCGCGGCGCTGGTCGCGGATCACCCGGACACGGTCTACGGGCGGCACGCGCGGTCCGCGCTGGCCAAGCGGGGCGCGTTGCCCGAGTCGACGTTGCAGGGGCGCTCGCAGGAGGCGTGCCGGCAGGCGATCCTCGAGGACCTCTACCTCAACGCGCCGGACTTCGCGTTGCGCGACGAGGTGATGCTCGACCTGGCGCGGGCGTACAGATCCGCGCAACGCTACAGCGATGGCGCGGCGGTGCTGGGCGAGTTGCTGGCCGAGTATCCGGACAGCCCTCTCGCGGAGGAGGCGGCGGAGCGCAAGCCCTGGTACGAGCGGTATGCGGAGGACGCCGAACGCGCCGCCGCGCGCGAGGCGCGGTGACGGGGGAAGGCACGAACTGGGGGCAGGGAGGTAGACATGAATACGAAGAGACACAGGAACGGCGGCGGGTGGCTCATCGCGGCCGCGGCGGGGCTTGTGTTGCTGGCGGGCGGGGCCGCGTTCGGCGACGCGGGCGCGGCTTCCGGAAGCGTGGCCTACACCATCAGGTCGCCGAAGCAGACGTATGTGTGCTGCGAACCGCTGGTGTTGGAGCTGACGCTGACGAACGTCACGCAGGATCCGGTGCAGGTGAACGCGCCCTGGGACATTGGCGACGGCCGCACGACGGTGTACCAGCAGCGACCGGGGAGCGAGGAACAGGCACGCTACGTCCCCGCGATCTTCAGCGATTACCTCTCCCCCAACATTGTCGAGCTGGCGCCGGGCGGGGCGTACACGGTCCGCGACCTCCTGACGGCGTACGGCGGGACCAGCGCGTTTGTGCTGGACCGTCCAGGCGTGCACAGGTTTCGGGTGGAGGCGCAGCTTGCGCCGGCGGACGGGCAGGACGCGCCCTCCGGCAAGCGCCCGAGCGTTCTGACGAACTGGCTGGAGGTCACGGTGCGCGCGCCCGAAGGTCGCGAGAGCGAGGCGCTGGCATTGTGGACGGAAGGACTGAAGACGAATGGGTTCGACCTTAACTCGTTCGCGACTCGGGGCGGCGCCCTGAGCCGGCTGTTGACCGAGTTCCCCGATACGGTCTACGCCTTCCATGGGCGCCACAAACGTTGCACGGTCGGCGGTCTTACCGAGTCGTCGCTGGGAGAACTCGAGGACCTCTACCTCAACGCGCCGGACTTCGCGTTGCGCGACGAGGTGATGCTCGACCTGGCGCGGGCGTACAGATCCGCGCAACGCTACAGCGATGGCGCGGCGGTGTTGGGCGAGTTGCTGGCGGAGTATCCGGACAGCCCTCTCGCGGAGGAGGCGGCGGAGCGCAAGCCCTGGTACGAGCGGTATGCGGAGGATGCCGAACGCGCCGCCGCGCGCGAGGCCGCGGAGGGCGAGTAGGAGGCGCCGAAAAAAGGTCTTGACAGCCCATCCAATACGGTGTAGAGTCGATGCATAGGCCGAGGTATACAGCGCGAGGCTGGGACGCCGTGCGATGAGACCTTCTGGACTGACAGCAGCCTATCCCCCCTTCGGGCGACGCATCCGTCGCTCGGCCTTCCCGTCTGTGTCGTGTCTCTTCCCGGCGTTCCTCCCGATTGGAGGGAGGTGATTGCCGGACCGGAGTTCAGCCCATTCGCCGTCCCGCTGAGGCGGGAGACGGCATGCATGTTCTGTAACGGCGGTTCCCACGGAGGACGTGAGACATGCAGAGAACCAGGCTGAATGGAGGAGCACGGCGTGCGGCGCGGTGGGCCGCGATCGCGACGGGCGTGTTCGCGACATCGCTCTTGTGGCTGACGCCGCGCGTCACCGATGCGCAGATGTACTTCCCGTTTCCGTACATCGCGGACACCGAGCTCCAGGTGCAGAACGGCGCGGGGGATGAAGTGCCGAGCGTGGGCGGTGTCCATCGGCTCATGCTGAGGGCTTTCCAGCAGACGCTGTGGCTGTATGGCGCGATGAGTGATACCGACTATATGCTGACCGTGCCCGTGGTGGACGGCGACTATGTGTCCTTCACCGGGTGGGCGACGGACGGCGGAACGACAGCCGCGACGGATCGGTACTGGGTGCGCAAGTGGACCCTGCCCGCGGATCTCGATCCGGGGCTCTACGCGGCCCACTGCACCATCGACGATCCGGGGCTTGTCGCCGACGATCCCTCGGGGCAGATCGGCGTTCAACTGGCGCTCGCCGCGGTGACGGAGGTCGTGTGGCAGAAACACCATGCGACCAACCGGGACCTCGACGACTGTCCCAACAACAACGGCAGCAAGCGCATCTTTCCAGACAAACTGACCTACAACGACGCCTACCCGAGTCGGAGGGACCGCGTGAGCGTGAAGGCGACAGTCGAACCGCCGATCGCCGGGATCACGGTCTACTTTCGCGTCTGGGACGTCGACGACCCGTCGTCGACCACCGCCCCGGTCGATCCCAATGGGGGGGTCACCGGTCCGGACAACCGCGGCCTTGGCGGCTGGGCGGGCGAACCTGCCAGCACAACAGTGACCGCCAGCACCGACGCGAACGGGGTGGCAGAGGCAGTGCTTGTAGTGAGCCTCAATCCGGGCGACAACTACCGCGTGACCGCGGCTTGCATCAACGACTCGACGGGGCTGGGTTCGCAGGGTTCGGCCGACTACGGGCTCACGCCGCCCGTCGGCGCCATGACCGAGATGCTGACCGTGTGGCGATCGCTGCACATAGAACGCGACGCGATGGGGGCGCCTTCGCCCAGCGAGGTTTTCGGCGTCGTTACCGGGAACAGCACCGCTCTGTCGAGTCACCACACGGGCTCGGGCTACCTGGAGGACGACACGGCGGACTGGGGGCCGACGCACTCGGAGTGGCTTGTCACGCCCTACCGCTGCGATCAGCTCATCGGAGCGGTTGTCGATCCGAACAGGTCCGACTTCGATCCAGGGCGCTATGTCGTTTGGCAGAACTCGGCAGACACGGCCTTCACGCTCCACGGCACGCCGCCTGACATCACCGCCAATGCGTCGTCGGGCGACCCGTACCGGATAGACACGGAGGACACGGATCCGGGGGGCGCCCTTCCGCCCGCGCCGACGGACACCATCGTCGCCTCGCTTCAGGAGGCGTACATTGAGGCCAGGTTCGATACCGGGGAAGACACGTCGGATGTGCCGTTCAGACGGAATATGCCTGTGCATGCGTATGCCCCATGGGACCCTAGCAGTCACTATGACTACGTCTACCGTGGCGACGACAACTACGCCATGCCGGAGTTCCTGAGGCAGTACTGCGGAAGTCCGGCAGATGCCAGATACTGGGCGGGGCAGGTTGTTGTGTGCTATGACCCATGTTACGCGCGGGACGGGGATCCCAACCCTGAAGGGGGCTTCCCAGGATGTGACGAGGAGCGAGTCTTGGGAGGCGCATCATTGCACCACGATGAAGCACCTGTCGCTGCTGTCTTTGTGGAGAGCATCTCCGAGGACCTTGCGCTCACGACGGATCGCGTCGCAGCGCACGAGGTCGGCCACTTCTTTGGCCTTGCAGACCATCCAGATCCCGCAGACGTGTGCCTGATGCGCAGTGGCGTAGCCGGAACGTTCTGCGACCTATGCAAGGCCCATATCCGAGGCAATGCATTCTACTTCACGTACTAGGACGTAGCGGAGTGCATGGTCGTCTTGCGCGGCCAAACAGGGAGGTGATCACGATGATGCTGGTGCGATGCGACAGGAACATCAGTCGCCGCAGACTGTTCGGCACGGTGCTCTGCGCCGTGCTGGCCGTTTCGTCCCTCGCTAGTGATGCGGTGGAGCGCGACGCGCCCTTTGCGCACACCGGGAGCGGCATGGGCGACGACGAAGCGGCGCCGGATCTGCCGTTCACGCTGACGGTATCCTCGCCGAAAACAACCCTTCTGCCGAACGAGCCGCTCGCCCTGGACTGGCGGATCACGTATGCCGGTGAGGAGAGCGTATGGATCCTGGAACCTAACGTGGACGTGCATATCACCGAGCCGGACGGCGACGGCTACGACGTGAGACCGTTGGAGTTCTTCGATGACTTCTCTGAGAAGATCGCGCTGGTGGAGCCCGGCGCGTCCCTGAAGGGCGGCAAGCTGCTGGAGTACGTGGGCCGGTCGCAGGGTCCCGGGGCAGGAATCCCGTTCACTCGCACGGGCGTGTACGAGGTCATGTGCGCGTACCTGCCTTGCGTGACCGACCCCGAGAACACGGCGGATGCGCACTGCGGCAGGTTGGTTCGGTCGAACGTGCTGGAGGTCAAGGTCGTCGCGGCCCAAGGCCGGGATCGCGACGCCAGTGCGCTGTTCGGCGATGTATTGCGCGGCGGCCGGAGCCGGGATCCTGCGGTTCGGGAGAGGGCGCGGAAGGCGCGGGAGCGACTGGCGACGGAGTTCGGAGACACGGTGTTCGGGCTCTATCAACGGATGATCTGGGTTGCCGGCGAAGCGCACCGGAGCGTTCTGGAAGCGTCTCGAGCGCCGATCCCGGAGATGGGCCAGCGGATCGCGCAGGCGCAGCAGTCGCGGGTCGAGATGTTCGAGGCGTTCGTGCGGGATGCGGACGCGGCGGACTTCCCGCTGTTGAGCAGCGCGATGGTGCAGTTGACGCAGGCCTACCTGAGCGCGCACATGGAGGCGGAGGCGCAGGAGATCTGCGACGCGATGCGCGAGCGCTTCCCCGACAGCCGCCACACGGAGTACGTCGAACGCCTGCTCCGCGGCGAGGAAGACCCGCCGGTTCCGTGAGGAGGGAGGATCAGGGAGATGCTCAGCGAGGCGCCGTGACGGGGAGACGCACGAACTGGGGGCAGGGAGGCGGACATGGACGCAGAGAGACGCAGAAACGGCGGCGGGTGGTTCATCGCGGCTGCACTGGGGCTCGTGTTGCTGGCGGGCGGGGCCGCGTTCGGCGAGGCGGGCGCGGCTTCCGGAAGCGTGGCCTACACCATCGGGTCGCCGAAGCAGACGTATGTGTGCTGCGAACCGCTGGTGTTGGAGCTGACGCTGACGAACGTCACGCAGGATCCGCTGCGGGTGAACGCGCCCTGGGAGATTGGCGACGGCTCCACGACGGTGTACCAACAGCGACCGGGGAGCGAGGAGCACGCGCGCTACGTCCGCGCGTCCTCTGGATCTTACTCCCGCGCCAACCGCATCGAGCTGGCGCCGGGCGGGGCGTACACGGTACGCGACCTCCTGACGGCGTACGGCGGGACCAGCGCATTTGTGCTGGACCGTCCAGGGGTGCACAGGTTTCGGGTGGAGGTGCAGGTGGCTCCGGCGGACGGGCAGGAGGCGCCCGCCGGCAAGCGCCCGAGCGTCCTGACGAACTGGCTGGAGATCACGGTGCGCGCGCCCGAAGGTCGCGAGAGCGAGGCGCTGGCATTGTGGACGGAAGGGCTGAAGACGAATGGGTTCGAGCTCAACTCGTTCGCGATGCGGTTGCCCCCGATTTTCGGACCAGGGGCTTAGGTGGAATTTGCGTCCTTGAGCTGGTAGGAAAGGACGCATGGACGTGGGAAGACGACGACGGACATTCACGGAGAAGTTCAAGGCTCAGGTTGCGCTTGAGGCGGTCAAGGGCGTGAAGACCCTGGCGGCGCTGGCGGCGGAGTACAAGGTGCATCCCAACCAGATCTCGACCTGGAAGAAGCAGCTTGTGACGAAGGCTCCCGAGTTGTTCTCGTCGGGCAAGGATGCGCGCGGCAAGAGCGAGGAGGAGTTGACGGCTCCGCTCTACGAGGAGATCGGCCGGTTGAAGATGGATATCCGGTGGCTGGAAAAAAAGCTATGAGCCTGCCGCTTTCAACGCGCCGGGGCTGGGTGGATTCCAGCGCCGGGCTCTCGGTTCGGCGGCAATGCAGGTTGGCAGGCGTTCCTCGGTCGAGTTTCTACTACGTGCCCGCCCCGGAGTCTGAAGAGAACCTTGTGCTGATGCGGCTCATCGACGAGCAGTACATGCGCCATCCGGAGTTCGGGTCTCCGCGGATGACGGACTGGCTCGCGGAGCAGGGCCACGCGGTGAACCGCAAGAGGGTAAGTCGGCTGATGCAGCGGATGGGGCTCCAGGCGATCACGCCGGGGCCGCATACGAGCAAGCCGGCGCCCGGACACGTGATCTACCCCTATTTGCTGCGTGATCTGCGGATCGATCGGGTGAACCAGGTCTGGAGCACGGACATCACCTACGTTCCGATGCGTCATGGGTTCATGTACCTGACGGCGGTCATGGAGTGGCGCAGTCGCTTCGTGCTGGCATGGGAGCTCTCGAACACGCTTGAGGGCCTGTTCTGCGTGGTCGCCCTGGAGCGGGCGCTGAGCCGGGGCACGCCCGAGATCTTCAACACGGACCAGGGCTCGCAGTTCACTTCGCAGGCTTTCACGCGCGTGCTGCTGGACAAAGGCATCGCGATCAGCATGGACGGTCGCGGACGGGCTCTGGACAACGTGTTTATCGAGCGCCTGTGGTGGTCGGTGAAGTATGAGGAGATCTATCCCAAGTCCTACGCCGACGGACATGAGTTGCACCGGGGGCTTGATGCATGGTTCAACTATTACAACTATGAAAGGAGACACAGCGCGCTGGACAAGAGAACCCCTGCTGAGGTATTCCATCAAGGAGCGGGGTGGAAATGAGACCGCATGATGCCGTCGCTGCGCTCCGCCCTCGGCCCTGCGGGCCGCCCCTTCGGGGTCGGGCTCCACTCCGCGACGGCATCACCGACACGCGGCTCACGGGCCTCGACGACATGGCGTACAGGGCGGCAGGTTCCACCCTAAAATCGCCGATCCGTGGTCGAAGATTGGGGGTAGGCGCACGACTCGGGGCGGCGCGCTGAGCCGACTGCTGACGGAGTTCCCCGACACGGCCTACGCCTTCTATGGGCGCCACAAGCGTTGCACGGTCGGCGGTCTTACCGAGTCGTCGCTGGGAGAACTCGAGGACCTCTACCTCAACGCGCCGGACTTCGCGTTGCGCGACGAGGTGATGCTCGACCTGGCGCGGGCCTACAGCTTTGCGCAGCGCCACGACGACGCCGCGGGGGTGCTGGGCGAGCTGCTGGCGGAGTATCCCGACAGCCCTCTCGCGGAGGAGGCGGCGGAGCGCAAGCCCTGGTACGAGCGGTATGCGGAGGACGCCGAACGCGCCGCGGGGCGCGAGTAGGAGGCGCCGGTTCCGTGAGGACGGAGGAGGGCGTGCGAGGCCGCAGGCCCTCCCCTCGGATCATTCCATGGGGTAGCGGAGGCCCCACTGGGCGCGGGCCTGGTCGAGGGTCTCCATGATCGCCACGGACTCGTCGAGCGGGAGCACGGGGCTCTCGAGGAGGCCTTCGCGGAGGCAGCGCGCGACTTCGCGCACCTCGTACTCGAAGCCGTTCTCGACGCGGGGCTCTTCGATACGCCGGTCCTCCTCGCCGGGGCGCGTGAGCGTGAGCGCGACGCCGTCGAACCAGGGGCTGTGGATGCGGATGCGGCCGTCGGTTCCGAGGACGACGGCGTCGAGCGGGGTGGTGGTCCGCACGCCGGAGGTCGTGACGGCGAGGGCGCCGTCGGCGAACTTCATCGTGACCACGTTCTGCTCGTCGACGCCGGTCTCGCCGAGGCAGGCCAGGGCCTTCGCCTCGACGGGCTTGCCGAGGATCATGTGGGCGAAAGAGACGGGGTAGCAGCCGACGTCGAGCAGGCCGCCGCCGCCGAGGGCGGGGTCGAACAGGCGGCCTTTCGGATCGACGTTCGCGCGGAACCCGAAGTCGGCGCTCACCATGCGGGGCGCGCCGATCGCGCCTTCGGCGATCAGGGCGCGCGTCCGGGCGACGATGGGTAGGAACCGGGACCACATCGCCTCCATGGCGAACTTGCCGTTGCGCCGGGCGGCGGCGACGATGTCGCGCGCCTGGGCCGCGTTGACGGCGATCGGCTTCTCGCACAGGACGGCCTTGCCGGCGTCGAGCGCGAGCACGGCATGGTCGCGGTGGTACGGGTGCGGGCTCGATACGTAGATCGCGTCGATGTCGGGATCCGCAACGAGCGCGGCGTAGCTGTCGTAGCGGCGCGGGATGTCGAACTCGTCGGCGAAGGCGTCGGCGCGGTCCTTCGATCGCGACCCCACGGCGACCAGTGCGTCGCCTGCGCCGCCCACGGCCTCGGCGAACTTGCGGGCGATGCGTCCCGGGGCGAGCACGCCCCAACGCGTACGGTTGTCCGACATCACGCACTCCTTCCCGCCGCGCGTGCGGCGCGGGGCATCCTGCGGCCCCCGGCTACGACCGCGTCACGATCGACGGATCGTATTCCTCCGGCTTCTCGTACCCCAGCAGGTTCAGCAGGGTCGCGGCGACATTGCTCAGTCCGGGCTCGGCGACGCCCGCGATGCGCCACGGGTTCGCGCCCGAGTAGTCCTTGATGATGAACGGTACGGGATTGAGCGTATGCGCCACCATCGGCTCGCGCTTGCCCTTCTTCTCGGTCCACATGCAGTCTGCGTTGCCGTGGTCCGCCGTGATCACGACGATGCCCCTGGCTCGCTCGATCACCGGGAGGAGCTGCCGCAGCGCGAGGTCGACCGACTCGACCGCGATCCGCACGGAGATGGGGACGCCCGTGTGGCCGACCATGTCGCCATTGGCATAGTTCATGCGGATGAACTTGTACGCGCCGCTCCGCACCGCTTCGATCGCCTCGTCGGTGATTTCCGCCGCCTTCATCCAGGGGCGCTTCTCAAACGTGACGCGGTCCGATGGGATCTCGACGTATTTCTCGAGTTTCTCGTCGATGTAGCCGGAATTGTTGCCGTTCCAGAAGTAGGTCACGTGGCCGAACTTCTGGGTCTCGGCGATCGCGAAGGAGGTCACGTCGGCGGCGCAGAGGTACTGGCTGATCGTGCCGTCGATGGCCGGGGGCTCCACCAGGTAATTGCTCGGGATGTGCGCGTCGCCGTCGTACTGCATCAGGCCCGCGTAGAACACCTTCGGCCAACGCACGCGGTCGAACTCGGCGAAGTCCTCTTCCTCGAAGGCGCGGCTGATCTCGATGGCGCGGTCGCCGCGGAAATTGAAGAACACCACCGCGTCGCCATCCTCGATCGGGCCGACGGGCTTGCCGTTCTCGGTGATGACGAAGCTGGGCAGGTACTGGTCGGTGATGTCCGGGTCTTCGTCGTAGTAGGTCTGGACGGCCTCGGCCGCGCTGGCGAACGGGCGGCCTTCGCCGAGCACGTGGGCCTTCCAGCCGTTCTCGACCACGCCCCAGTTCGCGCCGTAGCGGTCCATGGTGGTGACCATGCGGCCGCCGCCGGAGGCGATGCGGTAGTCGCGGCCGTCCTTGCGCAGGGCTTCGAGCCGCGCTTCCAGCGCCTCGATGTAGCCCAACACGCTCTTCTCGCCCACGTCGCGGCCGTCGGCGAGCGGATGCACGCGCACGCGCTGGAACCCTTCCTCGGCGCAGCGGTCGAGCAACGCGAAGAGGTGGTCGATGTGGCTGTGCACGTTGCCGTCGCTCAGCAGGCCGATGAAATGCACCGCGCCGCCCGCATTCGCCTGCTCGACGATCTGCTTCCAGGCGTCGCCTTCGAAGATCGCGCCGGATTGGATGGCCTCGTTGACGAGGCGGGCGCCCTGGGCGAACACGCGTCCGGCGCCGAGCGCGTTGTGTCCCACTTCCGAGTTGCCCATGTCGTCGTCCGTGGGCAGGCCGACCGCCGTGCCGTGCGCTTTGAGCTGCGTATAGACCGGCTCTTCCAGCAGGCGATCGAGCACCGGCGTATAGGCCATGTAGACGCCGTCGGCCTCGTCGCGTTTGCCAAGGCCGACGCCGTCCATGATGATCAGCACCACCGGGCCGGGGAAGGGGGCGTAGTCGCTCAGCGGGGAGAGCTTAAGGTCGCTCATCGAAGTTCCTTTCGTTGCTGTCGGAGACGGATCGCGGCGGAGAGGACGCGACCCTTGGCGAATCCGTGCGCTCTGGTGCGGCGGAGCGGGCCGGGCGCACCGGCCGGGCATGCGTCAGGCATTCGATCGACAGTGCGCCGGGCGGATCATACGCGGCCGCGGCCGAACGCGCAAACCCCGGCGCCGGGGCCGGGTGTTCTCTCTCACCTCACTCCTCGGTGAGCTGGATCCGTTCTTGGTAAAGCGCTTCCGACTCCGGATCGAGGCGGACGCCGCCTGCGTCGGGACCGCTGGAGCGGGCGAGCACGATGACGAGCGAGCTGTCGCGGGCGAGCGGCGGCATGGCGAGATCGAATGTGATCGTTCCTGAGAACCCCGGCGCGACTTTCTCGACCAGGGCCTGGCTCATGGCGCCGGGGGAGAAGATATTGGCCACCTGCCCGGCATCGACGTAGTACTCGACCCCGAGGTAGCGGGGTTCGTCGGAAGCGTTGCGTACGCGCACGTTCAGCCGCGCCGCGCCGTTTTGCGGCGGGGCGAGGTGGAACCCGCTCACGGTGAGCGCGCCTTCCGCATCGGTGATGTCGATCTGGCGTTCGATGGGCTGCATCGGCGGCGCGCTGTTGTGCATGCCGACCGCGCCGCCCACGATCGCGAGCACGACCAGCACCCCGGCGACGATCAGCCAGGCGGTGATGAAGAGGTTCTTGCGCTTCGAGGACCAGACGATCAGCGGCGCGAGGATGATCAGCGTCAGGATCGCCGCCAACGCCAACAACGCGACGCAGCCGATCAGCAGGCCGTTAGCTACTGGCATGTTGCTGGTCTCCGCGTGGTGCGCCCCCGCCGCCCCTGGGCGAAACTACGGCCATCAGTCGAGAACCCGGACGAAATCGACGGCATCCGCCGCAACGTCTTCGTCCGCCCGAGCGCCCTCGTAATAGTCCCTGAATTCGTCCTGCCCTTTCAAGTACACGTTGAACCACGCCACCATGTACTTCGTCGCCATGGCGCGCACCCACTCCTCGTCGGCCGGGCCGTCGGAGCAAAGCGAGACGACTTCGTAGCCGAAGTCATAAAGGCCGATCAGGCCGTCGAGGAAGTCCATGTGGTCGGCGCCGCGGATCGTGACCTCGATGGACGGCGGCGGGGAATAGTCGATCAGGGGCACGGTGGCGAACGGCGACCGTCCGCAGAGGCCGCCTGCGTCGCCGCGAATGTACATCATGGCGGCCTGCGTGTCGGGCAACGCGCCCAGCACGTCGAGGTCGGCGCCGTCGTACGCCACGTCGAGCGCGACCATCGCGTCGATGCGGGGGTCGGTGACGGCGGTTGCGATGGAGACGGACGCGCCGACGCTATGGCCGGCCACGCCGAAGCGCGTCTCGTCGATCATGCCGTACAGGCGCGAGTCCTCGCGGCGGTTCTCCTCGACCAGCCAGTCGATGATTCGGCCGCACTCGATCACGTGGTCATCGATGAGCGCGTCGCCGACGCCGCCGAAGCCGAGGCTGGGGTAGGCGCGGATCACCACGACGAACCCCCATTGCGCCAGTTGCCACCCGTAGCTTTCGTACGACGCGCGCGGCTGGATGAACCCCGGCGTGAAGATGATCGTCGGCAGGTTGCGCCGCGGCGGGTTGGTGTCCGGATAGAAGACGGTGAGCGGGAGCGCTTCCTCGCCGTAGGTCTCGTGGTAAGCGCTGGCTTCGTATGGACCTGGAAAGCCCAGCGAGGATGGCTGGAAGCAACCGGAGAGCGCGAACGCCGAAGCGAGAGCGACTAGAACAGACAGGACGGCGGGGCGAAGTCGATGCGTGGTCATGGTTCCCCAATCAAGTCGGTTTCGTTGAGCGCCCGCCGTATGGCGACCGCGCCGCTCTGTTCGTCCTCCTGCGAGCAAGCGCCGTCGAAATAGGTTCGGTACTCCGGGCGCTGCTTCAGGAAATAGGTGAACCATCCGATCATATACCGAGATGCGATGTCTCGAACAAGATAGCCGTCCGCGGAGCCGACGCTGCACAGTTGCGTGTCGATCAACGGTTCGCCGGTGCGGTGCTGGATGAAATCCAGGTGATCCGCGCCAGTGATCAGGATTTCCTGGCGGGGCGCCGGCGTGTAGTCGTACAACCAGACGGGGTCGTCCATGGACAGCGTGAACGTTGAGCAGAGCCCGCCTTCCTCGGCGCCGATGTACAGCGTCGGCGCGCGCAGCTCCGACAGGTCGCCCACGGCGTAGAGGCCGGGGCGGTCGACCAGCGCGTCGAGGGATACGACGGCTTGAACGCGCGGATCCCGTTTGGCGAGGACGATCGAGACGTGTCCGCCCATCGAATGGCCCGTGGCCCCGACGCGGGTCATGTCGCATCGGCCGTACAGGAGCGATCCGGGCAGCGCGTTCTGCTCGGCGCACCAGGCGAGGACCGCGTCGCACTGCTCGAGATGCAGGTCGAAGAGGTCGAACCCGAGGTCCCAGATGCCGAGACTGGGGAAATACCGGATCACGACGACGAACCCGTGTTCGGCCAGTTGCGACGCCATGCCGTCGTAGGAGGCGCGGGCCTGGTTCCAGCCGGTAGAGAAGAGGATCACGGGCCAGCCGCCCTCGGGAGGATCGGCATCCGGGTAGATCACGCTGAGGTCGAGCGGATAGCGCCAGCCGTCGTCGACGTGGACGAGCTCGAGTACGGCCGTGTACGGCCCCGGCAGGGTCAGCCTGTCCAGGGGCTCGACCGGGCAACCCGCGGCCAGACAGAGAAGGGCGCAGCACGCGAGGCCTCTCGTCCAGCGGATCGCGGCACGCGACGGGCTGATAGAACGATTTCCGATATGCACCACTGCGACGGTTCCGCGATCCTCGGTCTCGGCGCCGCGTCCTTGCGGCTTCCAGCGTAGAATACACCCCACGGCCCGGGGTCTTACATCCCGGCGTGGATCACGACGCTGCGACGGCCATGCTGTAGGGCGCGCATCCGCGCGGGGGGCGTGTGGATTCGGTCGCGGGGATCGTGGTTGAATGGGTGGGGCCAGGCGGGGAGCGCGCGGCCGAAGGAGGATTCATGCTCCAGAGCATCCAGATGCGGAACCTGCTCTCGTTTGGACCGGAGAGCGATGTCATACCGCTCGACCGTCTGAACGTGGTCATCGGCCCCAATGCGTCCGGCAAGTCCAACCTGCTGGAGGCCATCGCGTTGCTGCAATCGGCGCCGGGGCAGATCAACCAACCCATCCGCGAGGGCGGAGGGGTGCGAGACTGGCTCTGGAAAGGGACCGAGGGGACCCCTATCGCGATGATCGAGGTCGTGATCGATACTCCATGCGGTGATGACCGGCCCGGCCAGCCGCTCCGCTACCGAATTGAGTTCACAGAGTCGGGCAAGCGGTTCGAGATCGTCGACGAGCGGATTGAGAACGCTCAGCCGTACCCGGGCCACGAGAACCCGTACTTCTACTACCGCTATCAGAACAACCGGCCCGTGTTGAACGTGAAAGACGTGGGCGAGCGCACGCTCAAGCGAGAGGACATCGACCCGGAACGTTCGATCCTGGCGCAACGGCGCGACCCGGACAGTTACCCCGAGATCACCCGGCTGGCCGAGACGCTCTCCGACATCCGCATCTATCGCGACTGGGCGTTGGGGAGGTACACCGCTCCGCGGACGCCGCAGCCGGCGGACCTTCCCAACAGATGGCTTGAGCCGGATGCCCGTAATCTGGGGCTGGTCCTCAACCGACTCCGACTCAGGCAGCAGACGCGGGACCGGCTGCTCGACGCGTTCAGGGCGGTCTACGCTGAGGCTCGCGACCTGGATGTCACGATCGAGAGCGGGCGCGTGCAGGTGCTGGTCGAAGAGGACCGCTTCTTCGTTCCAGCCACGCGTTTGTCCGACGGGACCTTGCGGTACCTCTGCCTGCTGGCGGTGCTGTGCGACGACGATCCTCCTCCGCTCGTCTGCATCGAGGAGCCCGAGCTGGGGCTGCATCCCGACCTGACCCACCGCATTGCGGATCTGCTGCTCGACGCGAGCGAGCGAACGCAACTCATCGTCACCACCCATTCGCCCGCCCTGGTCGACGCCTTCCACGACAACGCCGGGTTCGTCCGGGTCTGCGAGAAGGCTGACGGCGGCACGCAGGTCAAGCGGCTCGACCCGGACCGCTTGAAGCCCTGGCTCGAGAAGTACCGGTTGGGCGAGCTCTGGACCAGCGGAGAGATCGGAGGGACTCGGTGGTGACCGTCCGAATCTACGTCGAGGGCGGCGGAGACTCGGCCTCGCTCCATGTCCTCTGTCGTGAAGGCTTCAGTCGATTCCTGAAGAGGGCTGGTTTTGAGGGCCGTATGCCCAGAATTGTCGCCTGCGGGTCCCGGCGCGCCGCGCACGATCGGTTCAGGATGGCCTGCGAACACCCCCACAGCGATGGTGATGTCGCGCTGCTTTTGATCGACAGCGAGCGTCCCGTGGGCGACGAGCCGTCGCCGTGGGCCTTCCTCGCGAGGAATCCGGAGGATCGGTTCGACAAGCCGGCCAACGCAACGGATGATCACTGTCACCTCATGGTCGTCTGCATGGAGTCGTGGTTCCTGGCCGACAAGGGTGTGCTGTGCACGTTCTTCGGCAAGGACTTCAGGCCGCAGGCGCTGCCGCAGAACCCGCGCGTCGAGTCGATCGCCAAGGATGACGTTCTCTCGGGGTTGGAGAAGGCCAGCGCTGGTTGCCGATCCGGACGCTACGCGAAGGGTGTTCCATCGTTCCACATCCTCCAGGTGATCTCGCCTGCGAAGGTCGCCGAGGCGAGTCCATGGGCCAAGCGCTTTCTGGACACGCTGGCGCGGTTCATGGAGACGCCAACGGCGTGAGCATGGGCGCGCGTCCGCGCGAGGGCGTGTGGATTCGGTCGGGGGGATCGTGGTTCAATGCGCGGGCCAGGCGGGGAGCGCGTGGATGTTGCGCGGCCCGGGCAGGTTGTCTCCGGTTCGCCCGCGCTTGGCGGCGTTCTGCAAAAGGGGAGCAAGGATGTTCGACGGACTTCAGCTCAATCTGGGCAATCTGTTCCGGCTGTCGGATGCGGAGAGTCGTTCGATTTCCGCGGAGAACTATCGCGGGGAGCGGGGCAAGGGCGGCATGGCGACGGAGGGCCTCGGGGCCAACGCGGCGCGCGATTTGGGTCGGCCGTGGAAGATCAGCCCCGCGGTGAGCATCGCCGCAGGGAAGACTTTCGAGGTCGCGGATATCGAGGGGCCGGGCGCGATCCAGCAGATCTGGTTCACGCCTTCCGGCCACTGGCGCTATGTGATTCTGCGCTTCTATTGGGACGACGAGGAGCAGCCGAGCATCGAGACGCCCATGGGCGACTTCTTCTGCCAGGGCTGGTGTTCGTATGCGCACGTGAACTCGCTGCCCATCTGCGTGAACCCCGGGAGCGCGTTCAACAGCTACTGGACCATGCCGTTCCGCAAGCGCTGCCGCATCACGGTCGAGAACATCGCGGATGAGGACATGGTCCTGTTCTACCAGGTCAACTACACGCTGTGTCCCGTGCCGGACGATGCGGCGTATCTGCATGCGCAGTGGCGTCGCACGAATCCGCTGCCGTACAAAGAGGACTACACGATCCTGGACGGCGTGAAGGGAGCGGGCCACTACGTGGGCACGTACATGGCGTGGCAGGCGAACAACACGGGTTGGTGGGGCGAAGGCGAGATCAAGTTCTTCATGGACGGCGATAAGTGGCCCACCATCTGCGGCACCGGCACGGAGGACTACTTCTGCGGCTCGTACTGCTTCCTGGTGAACAACCAGTATCAGGAGTACACGACGCCCTACGCCGGGTTCCACCAGGTGATCCGGCCCGACGGCGCGTACCAGTCGCAGACGCGCTTCGGCATGTACCGCTGGCATATCACGGATCCGATCCGGTTCCGCGAGGACCTGCGCGTCACGATGCAGGCCATCGGTTGGCGGAGCGGCGGCCGCTACCTGCCGCTGCAGGACGACATCGCGTCGGTGGCGTACTGGTACCAGACGGAGCCGCACGCGCCGTTCCCGGCCCTGCCCGACCGCGACACGCTCGAAGTGATCTAACGCGCGTCTCGCCGGACTGCGGCGATCTCGACTGATTGCTCGACGGTCGTCCCGGTGAGGACGTCGCGAACGCGGAGCCTGTATGCGCCGAGCCGTTCGTTGCGCGCGAGGGGGATGTAGTCGGAAGCGCGGCCCTCGCGCGCGACGACGCTGCGGGTGTAGTGCGGCAGCGGGTCCTCGCCGCCGGGCGCGAGGTCGACCAGGAGGACGTGGTCTCCGGGGAGCTCCGGGTCCGTTTTGATCCGCGCTTCGAACGTCAGGCGTTCGCCGCCGTGCACTTGCGCGGGCGCGGCAAGGTCGATCGTCGTCACCGTGTAGGGGAGCGAGGCGAACAGGGCGGCGTCGCCGGGGGGCAGATCCATCCGCACCCGGTTCGGCCGTCGCACGGGAACGCCCGCGCGCACGTCGAAGAGCCGGTCCACGCCGTCGAACCACGCGGTGACGCGTGCGTCCGCCTTGTCCTCATCGCCGGGGGCGCGGGGATCCCGCAGGAGCGCGTAGAGCGTCGCCTTTCCGTACCGGAACGCGATGCATTCGCCGGGGAACGGCTCGCCGCCGCGCATCTCGACCGTGACCACGGGACGCAACGCGAGCCCGGCAAGGAGTTCGGCCAGCGCATCGACGGCGGCGTCCGGCGCCGACTGCGCTTCCGCCAGCCAGGCCGGGGTCGCCATGATGGCTCTCGCTTCGTCCTGTGCGCGCACGTGCCATGGCGCGGTCCCGTGTGCGTCCGCCTCGCCGGCGGATTCGCGCGCGGGCGCCGACGCCGTGTCGGGAAGCAGGTCGCGGAGCGCGGGTTGCGAGCGCGGCAGTCCGTCCGCCGTATACAGCCCTGGCTCCAGCAGCGACAGCACATGTCCGCCGGCCGTGTGGAAGGCGCGGATCGCGTCCGCCTCGTCGTCGCCCAGCGCGACCGCGTCCGCCAGTATGACCAGGCGATACGCCTTCAGGTCGCCCTTCAGCGCCTGTTCCTTGCCGACGATGTCGTAGGCATGGCCGGCGCCTTCCAGCAGGTTCGTGATGATCGCGCGGGCGTCCGGTCGCGACGGGTCGCGCCGCCGCAGGGCGTAGGACGCATAGCGCGACGCCTGGTTGTCGTAGATCGCGATGCCGCCGTTCACGCGTGCGGCCAGTCGGAGCAACGCCGCCGGACCGTCGTTGAGGGCGCGTACCGCCTCGAGGGTCGGATGGGCGTCGACGTCTGCATCGGGGGTCGCGGGCGGTTCGATGTCCATCCACACGCTGTCCAGGCCGTGCAGCGCGGCGTACCACGGATACCAGCGCAGCCGGTCGGGTGTCGCGGTTGCGCCGGGATCGCGCCATGTGCAGAGGCCGGCGAACGTCGCGTCGGGCAGCGCGGCCCGCACCAGCTCGACCGTGTAAGGCTCGGGCGGCACGGCCAGCGCGCTGGTCGCCTGGGTGAGTTGCTCCCAATCGTATCCCAGGTAGGGGTGTTCTCCCGGGAGCGCCACGAACCCGACTTGGGCCTGTGGACGCACGTTGCGGATCACCTCGCTCCCGGTCGCCTGCATGGCCGTGAACTGGCGGTCCATGAAAAGCCGGAACGCGAGCCAGGCCGGCATGGCGTCGAGGGCCGCGGCCGCCTCCTCCGGGGCCGGGGTTACGTCCTCCCAGGCGGCGAACTGGGTGTTCCACACGGCGTTCAGCGCATCCACGTCGCCGTAGCGGAGCGCGAGCATCTCGCGGAACGCTTCGAGCGTGTCGTTGCCCTGGCAGGCGTTTTTCGGCTCGGCCGCCACGCACGCGCCGTCTCCCAGAGAGAACAGCGCCGACTCCGTCGCCCAGATCCCCGCGGCGCTCTCCTGTATACGGCTGAACTCCGCGCGTCGCCAGGCCGCGTCGCTGAAGCTCGGCGTCCGCACGACGTCGTTGAGGATTACGTCGGGCGTCCAGCGCGCCACCTCGTAGACCGGCCGGATGCCCGCGCGCGTCAGGTAGAAGCCGGACTCCTCGTTGGCCACGGTGTAGGCCATGTCCACGCCGCGGCGGGCGAGGTCGCGCAGGGCGAGGCGACTGTTGTACTCCGCGGAGCCGTCGGCGCGCACGACCGTCCGGAATCGGTCCGAGACCCCGCCGAGATGCACGGGGAAGTGCTGGAACCGGTAGTCGCCGTGGTGCAGGTCCCACTCCGACGGCGGCCGCCCCTGGTCGGACAGCGCGTACACCTCGACGACGACGCTTTGGGAGATGAGATCGGAGAAGCCGAGGCGGAGCATGGTGGAGCCGCCGCCCTCGGCCGCGCGCGTCCAGGCTTCCGCGACCGATCGGCCGAGGGGATCCGACGCGCGGGCATAGAGCAGGGCGGGCGGGCCGCCGCGCAACGGCATCTCCACGACCGCCGTGATATCCAGCGCATCGTTCGGATAGAGCGAGCCCTTCGCGAACCGCACGTCGGCCAGGCGGGGCCAACCGTCGAGCTCGATATCCTCCGTGTGCCACTCCACAACGCGGCCCTTCGCGTCTGTCAGCCAGATGTCCAGGCTGTATTGGCCGGGCCCGGCCGCGAACATGATCGGATACGTCTCCGCGCCCTTGGGCAGGCGGTTCGGGTGCTCATCAATCCACCGGCGTCCCGGCTGTCGCACCTGACTGCGCACGTGCAGCGGCTGCGGCGCGGGCTCGGCCAGTCGGATGGTGAAGGTGCGGTAGCGCGTCTCCGCGGCGGTCTCGCGCACGTTCTCGACGAAGCGCTCGGGCAAGTCGGGCGGGATCTGCGATTCGTCCGGCATGGGCGGTTGGTCGTGGACTACCGCCGCGATGCGTACGGCCGGGTCATGGTCAGCGGCCCAGCGCACCGCCCGGGCCGCCAGCGAGAGGTAGGTGTCGTGGTGCACCTCCTCGGCGAGCATGCGGTTGGTGAGCGGGGGCGACAGAAAGCTCGAGCGCGGGGGCGGGCCGCCCAGGTCCAGCTCCACGAGGCGGCCTTCGCCGATTCGTCCGAGCCGGACGAACGGCATGTCGTCGGCCCACTCGGGCGTGAGGGCGCCGCCCGCTCCGTGGACCACGGGCGCGTTGTCGTCGAGGGGAGTCGTCTCCGCGATGAACTCCAGGATAGACTCCGGCAGCGGCTCATCATAGGCTGTGAAGACAAGTCCCACCCCGCTCCGAACGGCCTCGAACACCCGTTCCTGGAAGGCCGGCGGGAGCGAGGCCAGGGCCGCGTCAGATGTGACGATCACTTCCGTGCGTTTGGTCAGCGCGTGGTCGAACTCCTCGCGGAGATCCTGATCGCCGCGGGGCGGCAGGAGCACCGTGCTCGGGTCCAGCTCGATGCGCAGCGCGAGCTCCGTGACGTCTCGCGCCGCGTCCCTCGGGGCGAGCATGAGCGCATGGATGGGGCCCGAGGCGAGCGGCATGCCCCATGCGACGTGGCTCTCCGCCTCGCGGTGGACGGGTCCGGCGCTGTAGATGACCCCGCCCGGGGCGGCCGCGGCAGCGGCGAGCGTCGCGATGAGCGTCGCGGCGGTGCACAGGATGCGTGTGCGAGCGCGTCGCGCGGGACGAAATGCGTACGATGGGGATATGCCATGGCGTGTGGGAATGTGGTACATCAGCTCCCGCCTGATTTCGCGTGCCGGGCCAGTGCTGTGTGCGATTCTAGCACGTCTGACGCGCGTTCGCAGGATTGACAGACGCCGCGGCCCCATGGTAAAGTCCCTCATCGCTGGAATAGATGCAGCGAAGCCAAAGTAGGAGCGCCCGCTTCTCACCCTGCGGCGGCCCAGGCTTGCCGGCAGGGTTAGCGATTCACATAGGTTGCGCGTTCCGCGCGGGTCGACGATGCCGAAGACGGCATCGGGCCGGTGCGGACGGCGCCGAGGTTGTGGAAACGCGATGGGAGACGGGTGTCTTCTGTCGCGTTTTTCGTTTTGGCGACGGTTTGTGGCCTGCGGGCGCCGTCGGGAGCGAGATGCGCGGGCGACGCGCACGGGAGCACAAGGTCAAAGATCGCTCGGCCGAGGCCTGCTGTGAAGGTCAGCCGACCGGTCAAGGAAGGAGGGCCATAGTATCGCCAGGCTAGATCCCCGGGTTCGCACCACGGACAAGATTCGAGTAAACGAGCGCATTCGGGCGCGACAGGTGCGAGTCATCGATGATGAGGGCAACCAACTCGGCATCATGGCTCCGGAAGAAGCCATGCGAGATGCCGAGCGGCGCGGCCTAGACCTTGTGGAAGTGGCGCCCAACGCCACGCCGCCCGTATGTCGCATCATGGACTACGGGAAGTACAAATACCAGCAGCGGAAGCGCGCGAAGGAATCGAAGAAGCATCAGCACACAGTGTCGGTGAAAGAGGTCAAGTACCGGCCGAAGATCGACAAGCACGACTTCGATTTCAAGACGAACCGCGTGCGCGAGTTCCTCAGTGAGGGGAGCAAAGTCAAAGTCACGATCATGTTTCGCGGGCGAGAGCTCGCGCATCCTGAGTTCGGCCGGGACATTCTGGCGAAAGTCGTTGAGGCCTCCAAGGATCTCACCCAGGAGGAGGTCAACACGGCGGGCGCCCGGCTCGAAGGCAGGAACATGAGTATCTTGCTGTCGCCCTCGGCGAAGACCTTGCAGTCTCGGCCGGCGGCGCAGTCCAAACCTGAAGACTCGCCGGAAGCGTAGGGTCGTAGGCGAGTTCGGAGCCGATGCGGGTTCCTTCTTGCCAGGTCGCGATCGAGCGACGTGGAAAGAGGGGACTTTGTGTGCGGCGACGGCTTGTCCACGGCTCTCAGAGTCCGGTCGAGGGGAGATGCACCATGCCGAAGATGAAGACGAACCGGGGCGCCGCCAAGCGGATCCGCCGTACGAAGACGGGCAAGTTCAAGCGCAACTGCGCGTACGGCCGTCATCTGCTGACGCGCAAGTCGCCGAAGCGCAAGCGCAATCTGCGGGCGCCCGAGATACTCAGCCAGGCCGACATGGTTCGCACCAAGCGCCTGCTTCCCTACGGCTGATTCACCAGGCGCATTCAGGCAAACGACCCGCCCTATCGGCGGCTGAGTCACAAGGAGTGTAACCATGCCACGTTCAACGAGCGCAGTACCGTCGCGTCGTCGTCGCAAGCGCGTCCTCAAGCGCGCAGAGGGATATCGGGGAAGTCGGCATCGTCTGCTGAAGACCGCGAAGCAGGCGGTCGACCATTCCGGCGTATACGCCTACCGCGACCGCAAAGCGCGCAAGCGCGACTTCCGGCGTCTGTGGATCGCCCGGATCAACGCGGCCGCGCGCGCGCAGGGCGTGCCGTACAGCCGGTTCATCCAGGGCCTGCGCGATGCCAATATCGACGTGAACCGCAAGATGCTTGCGGAGATCGCCGCGACGGACCAGAGTCGGTTCAACGAATTGGTCGAGATCGTCAAGAGCCAGATGGCGAGCGCATAGCGATGCGCGTTCTCCCTGCAGTCGACATCCGCGGCGGACGGTGCGTCAATCTCGTCCAAGGCGACTACGACCAGGAGACGGTGTTTGCAGAGGATCCGGTGGAGCAGGCGCGCCTTTGGCATGCCCAGGGCGGCGACCTGCTCCATCTGGTTGATCTGGACGGCGCGCGCGAAGGGCGGCTGTGCGCGGGCGAGGCGTTGCGCTCGCTGGCGGCCGCGGGCATCCCATTCGAAGTCGGCGGCGGCATCCGTTCGCTCGACACCGTGCATGCGGTGATGGCGGCGGGGGCGGACCGGGTCATCCTGGGCACGGCGGCCTATCGCGACCCGGAGCTGGTTCGCGAGTCGGCGCTTGCCTACCCGGGCCAGGTGGTCGTCGGCATCGACGCGAAGGCCGGCAAGGTGGCGCTGAGCGCGTGGCGCGAAGTGGTTGACGAGGATGCCGTTGCATTCGCCCAGACGATGGAGGCGGCGGGCGCGGCGCGCATCATCTACACGGACATTCTGAGCGACGGAATGATGCAGGGCCCGAACCTCGCCGCGACCGAGGCGTTGGCCAGGGCGGTGTCAATCCCCGTCACGGCGTCCGGCGGCGTGTCGTCGCTGGATGATGTGCGCCGGCTGCGCGATCTCGAGCCCGCCGGCGTCGACGAGGTGATTATCGGGCGCGCGCTGTACCTTGGGGCCTTTCGCCTGGAGGAGGCGCTCGCGCTGGCCCGGGAACCGCGGTGAGCCTCCGCTTCGACACGGTGACCGTAATCGGCGTGGGCCTGCTGGGCGGATCCCTTGGGCTCGCTCTTCGGGAACGGGAACTCGCCGGGCGCATTCGGGGCGTGGGACATCGGCGATCGTCCTTGGAGGCGGCGCTGCAGCGCGGCGCGATCGACGCGGCGCACGAGGACCTCGCCGAGGGCGTCGCCGATGCGGATCTCATTGTGGTATGCACGCCGGCGGCGACGGCGCTTGCGCAACTCGCCGAGATCCGCGCGCATTGTCGGGCGGATGCGGTGGTGACGGACGTAGCCAGCACGAAATCGCGCATCTGCGCGGCGGGGCGCGCGCTCTGGCCGGCGCCGTCGCGGTTCGTGGGCAGCCATCCGATGGCGGGTTCCGAGAAGTTCGGACCCGAGCACGCGGTCGCCACGCTCTATGAAGGCAGCGTGACATTCGTCGAACCTCCCGCCGACCACGACCCGGACGCCTATGCGATCGTCCGCGGGCTATGGGAAGCGCTCGGGTCGCGCACGGTCGAGATTGCGCCCGACGACCACGACGCGGTCGTCGCCCGCACCAGCCACATCCCGCACATCGCGGCGGCGTGTCTGGCGTTGCTCGCGGCGGAACAGCCGGGCGCGCGCGCGGCGGCCGGGGGCGGCTTCCGCGACACGACGCGGGTGGCGGCGGGGCGTCCGGAGATCTGGCGTGACATCTGCCTGACCAACGCCGAGTCCATCGGCGCTGGATTGCAGGCATTGTCCAAGCTCATCGCCGAGGCGGCGGACGCGATCGGCCGGGGCGACGCGACAGCGCTGGAAGCGTTCTTCGAGCGGGCGGGCGAGGCGCGCCGACAGGTGACAGAGAAATGAAGGGCTGGTTCATCACCTTCGAGGGCGTCGAGGGCTGCGGCAAGACGACGCAGGCGGAACGCCTGAGTGAACGGCTCGCGGCCGCGGGACATCGCGTGACGACGCTGCGCGAGCCGGGCGGTACGGCCGTCGGCGAGGCGATCCGCCGCGTGCTCCTCGATCCGGACTTCGCGGGGATGTCCGAGGTGTGTGAGCTGCTGCTCTATGCGGCCGCGCGCGCGCAACTGGTGGACGCGTGCATTCGGCCGGCGCTCGCGCGGGGCGACGTGGTGATCTGCGATCGGTTCGCCGACTCGACCACCGCCTATCAGGGTGCGGGACGGGGCATCGACCGCGAGATGATCGGCCATCTCCACCGTCTGGCGACGCGCACCGTCTGGCCGGACCTGACGCTGCTGATAGACGTGCCCGTGGCGGTCGGGCTCGCGCGGACGCAGGCGATCCGCGAGTTGGATCGCATTGAGCGGGAACCGACCGCGTTCCACGAAGCGGTGCGGCAGGGGTACCTGGCGATCGCGCAGGCCGAGCCGGATCGGGTGCGGATCATCGACGGCGCCGGCGCGGCGGACGAAGTGGCCGCCGAAGTCGACCGGCAGGTGGACGCGCTGCTCGGGTCGACGCGGCGGGCCGAGGGCCGATCCGATGCGTGAACGGGCGGGGAGGTCGGCATGAGCCTGAGCGCCGTACGCGATCAACCCGCCGCGCTGCGCCTCTTGCGCAACGTCATCGCGCGCAACCGCACGCCGAACGGCCTGCTCTTCTGGGGCGCCGACGGCGTGGGCAAACGGATGACGGCGATGGAGTTCGCCAAGGCGTTGAACTGCCGCGAGATGGAGCTCGACGCGTGCGACGCGTGCATCTCGTGTCGGAAGGCCGGGACGGGAAATCACCCGGACATCACGGTCATCGCGCCGACGGGGCGCTCGCGCACTGTGAGCAAAGAGACCATCGGCGAGATGTCTGAGATGGCGTCGTTCCGTCCCGTGGAGGGGCGGTGGCGCGTGTTTCTGCTGGAGGACGCGGAGCGGCTCACGCTTCCCGCGCAAAACCATTTCCTGAAGACGCTCGAGGAGCCGCCGAGCAACTCGCTCTTCATCCTGATCACATCGTTTCCCCGGGCGCTGCTGCCCACAATCCGGTCGCGTTGCCAGCAGGTGCGCTTCCAGACGTTGCGGCCCGAGACCATACTGGAGCTGCTGGCGGAACGCCACACCCTGCCGCGGGAAGAGGCGCAGAGCATCGCGTTGTTGTCGCAAGGGCAGATGACGCGCGCCCTGGATCTGGTGCAGACGGAGAAGCGCTCGCTGGCGTTGGAGCTGACGCGCCGCTTGGCCGCCGGAGACGATCCCGTGCTGCTTGCGGAGGAGTTCGCCGGGAATCTCAAGGCCTTGCGCCAGCAGGTCGAGTCGGAGACAGCGGAGTTGTTCGAGACCGACCAGGGCGCGACGTTGACGCCCGAGGAACGCGAGGAGATGAAGGCGGCGCGGGCGGCGGTTGCCGACGCCGCCTACCGTCGTGGTATCGTCGACTACCTGTACATTCTGCAGACTTGGTACCGGGACCAACTGGTCTACCGGTCGCTGCAGTCGCCTGAGGCGGTGCTGAACCGTGACCAGACCGATCGGCTTGCGCGCGAGTGCAGCGCCGATCCGGGCGAGAAGATCATCGCGATCGGCAAGGCCCGACAACTCCTCGATCGCTACATCTCCGAGGACCGCGTGTTCAGAGACCTCTTCTTGTCTCTGGCCGCGCCGTGAGGAATAGATGCAGACTGAAACTGAACAGACCCACACTGATCGGCAGATGGTGAAGGTGCGGCTGCGCAAGCCGACGCGCGTTTTCACGTTTCTGTGCGATGACCTTGCGCTGCGCCGTGACGATGGCTGCATCGTGAAGACCGATCGCGGCATCGAGTACGGCACCTGCGTGTTGCCCGCGGAGCCCGCGCCTCCGGACGCCGAGGCGCGGTTCAAGATGACCGTGGTGCGCAAGGCGACGCAGGCGGACGAGAGCACGCTGTACCAACTCGAGATCGAAGAGCGCAAGGCCAAGGACCTGTGCGCTGAGAAGATCCGTGAACGCAAGTTGCCGATGAAGCTGGTCGACGCGGAGTACACGTTTGATCGGCACAAGATCACCTTCTACTTCACGGCAGCGGACCGGGTGGATTTCCGGCAACTGGTGCGCGACCTGGCGCAGCATCTGCGGACCCGCATTGAGCTGCGCCACATTCAGGTGCGCGACGAGGCCCGGATCACCGGCGGCATCGGCGTGTGCGGACGCGAACTGTGCTGCTCGACCTGGCTCGGCGAGTTCAAGCCCATCTCCATGAAGATGGCCAAGCGACAGAACTTGTCGCTGAACCCGTCAAAGATCAGCGGACAGTGCGGTCGCCTGCTGTGTTGCCTGGCGTATGAGAACGAGCAGTACCCGGGACGTCGCAGCAAGAGCTCGGAAGCCGTGGCGGAGCAGCGCATGCGCGAGATGGCCGCGGAAGACGAGGACGTTGACGCCGTCGCCGTGACCGGAGCGGGACGAACAGACGCCGACGATGGCGCAGACGTCCGCCCGTCGCGACGCCCCGCGGACCGCGCGGCGTCCGGCGGCGGAGCGCCCGATGAGGGCGAGCGGCCGAAGAAGCGCCGGCGCAAGCGCCGTAAGAAGCGCCCGGGCCAGGACGGCGAGAGCGGCGGCGGCGCGGCTGGCGGCGACGGCGGCGAAGCGTAGACGGAGCCTGAGCCCGCAGCATGCATGATTCCGCCGCACGCCCCGACCGTCTTGTCGATACGCACGCCCATGTGCAGGAGTCCGCGTTCGACGAGGACCGCGAAGAGGTCCTCGGTCGCGCGCTCGATGCCCTCGCCTGGTTGGCGCTCATCGGCGACGATGAGGCATCGAGCGAACGCGCCGTTGCGCTGACCGGACCGCGCATCCACGCGGCGACAGGGTGCCATCCCTACCACGCCGAGGCCGTCGATGCGGATGCGATAGCGCGGCTGCGTGCGTTGGCTTCGCGTCCGGGCGCGGTTGCGGTCGGGGAAATCGGACTCGATTACTCCCGTCATGCGACGGCGCCCCGCGATGCGCAGATCCGCGCGTTCACGACGCAGCTCGCGTTGGCGGCCGAACTCGACAAGCCCGTGGTGATCCACAACCGCGACGCGCATGCGGACATGTCGGCGATTCTCGACGAGCACCATGCCGCGTTGCCGGGAGGGATCATGCACTGCTTCGCAGGCGACCCGGCTTTCGTGGAACGCTGCGTCGGATGGGGGCTGCACATCAGCTTCGCCGGCAACGTGACCTTTCCGAAGGCCGCGGAGCTGCGCGAGGCCGCGCGCGTCACGCCGCTCGACCGCCTGCTCGTCGAGACGGACAGCCCGTACCTGGCGCCGCAAGCCGTCCGCGGTCGGCGATGCGAACCCGCCTACGTGGCGCACACGGCCCGGTTTCTGGCGGAGTTGCTCGAGGTTCCGTTCGAGGAGTTCGCGCGTCGCACCACGCGCAACGCGCACCGCGTCTTCGGCATCCCGGACTGATCGCGGGCGACGTTACCGCCCGGGCGTCAACGCCGCCAGCAATGCTTCGCGCATCACGTCGCGCGGCGCCGGAACGCCGGTCCACGTCTCGAACTGCAGGACCGCCTGGTTCACCAGCATCTCGACGCCCGGAATCACCACGCACCCCGCCGCCTCCGCATCGCGCAGCAGGCGCGTCTTCAGCGGGCGATAGACCATGTCGAAGACGACGTGGTCGGACCGCAGTGCGTGCGCGGGCACGCAGGACGCCTCCGTGTCCGGCGCCATGCCGACGGGCGTGCCCTGCACGATGACGTCGTGCTCGGCGAGCGCCGCCTCGAGGTCATCGGTGAGCGATCCGGCACGGACCTCCGCCGCGACGGCGGCCCGGAGATCCTTCGCCAGCGCTTCCACGTTCGCTTGCGTACGGCCGAGCACCGTGATGCAGCTGACGCGGGCGAGCTCGCCGAACGCGAAGGCCACGGCCCGCACCGCGCCGCCGGACCCGAGGAACAGCGTGCGTCGGCCCGCGAGCGCCACGCCCGCATCCGCGAAGGCGCGCAACGTGCCGGGTCCGTCCGTCGTCGAGCCGACCAGGCGCCCCTCGTCGTTTGTTACCGTGTTCACGCTCCCGACGCGCCGCGCCATCGGCTCGACCGCGTCGAGGTGCGGCATCACGGCCTGCTTGTGGGGGATGGTCACGCTAAGGCCGCGGAAGCCGTGCAGCGCGCGCATGCCCGTCAGGCACGCGCCGACGTCCTCAACGCGGAAGGCGACGTAGACGTAGTTCAGGCCGGCCGCTTCGAACGCCGCGTTGTGCATCGCGGGCGACAGGGAGTGGCCGACAGGGTTGCCGATCACGGCGCAGACTTGGGTGGCGGCATCGATCGCGTACATGCGGACGGCGGCTCCAGACCGGGTTGCGGGAGAAGGATGACGGCGGCTGCTCAGCCGGGCGGCCACGCCATCGGCCGACCGCCGAGGATATGCAGGTGCAGGTGGAGCACCGTCTGACCGCCCCACTCGCCGCAGTTGATCACATAGCGGAACCCCTGTTTGTCCAGCCCTTCCTGACGCGCGATCTTATTCGCGACGAGGATCAGGCGGCCCAGCAGCGCCGCATCCTCCTCCGTCGCGTCCGTCACCCTGGCGATGGGCTTGCGCGGGATCACGAGCACGTGCGTGGGCGCGGCGGGGTTGACGTCGCGGAAGGCGTAGAACTCGTCGTCCGAATAGACCTTGGTTGACGGGATCTCGCCGGTCAGTATCTTGGCGAAGATGGTCTCTTCCGACATGGCTTTCTCCTTCTGATCGGTCCCGGAAAGGGTAGCGCGACCGGCGGCCGCGCCGCAAAGCCGTCGCGCCCGTGTCGTTCAGCGCGCGATGGGAGCGTCTGACAGCTCGCCGGTGTTCGGGTCGTAGTGGAAGCGTTTGCGCTCGTTCGGGTGGCGCGGCGGGCTCCGGACGTAGCCCATGTCCGCCAGCTCCTCGAGCGACGCCGGCCATCGGCCCTGTTCCCTGCGAAACGCCGCGATGAACACCCGGAGACGACGGATCCGCTCGACCGCCTGCACGTCGAGCAGGGTCGTGCTCTGTACGCGCCCGGTCGAATCGACGAAGAACGCGCCGCCCAACGGGTCTTCGGGGAACCCGCGCACGTAACCCGCGTCGGCCAGCTCCTGGAGGTCCGCGGGCCGCCGTCCGTGTTCCGCTTCGAACGCATCCGCGGCGGCGTTGAGCGCCTGCACGATGTCGTGGAGGTCCATCTCGATCAGCTTGCGTCGGCCAAGGTCGCGGAGCATCTCATTCGGACCCGACTCCGCCATATCGCGCCAGATCTCCCTGCCGACCTGCGTCAGTCCGTGCTGCATCTGCAAGTTGTAGGCCCAGCGCGTGAGGTTCTCGTCGCCGCCCTTCAGTTGCGCGGCGTACGCGAGATAGAAGGACGCAGCCGCGGCGGCGCCGGGCTGTTCACGACGGTTCAGCACATACACCTTCGCCGCTTCGAGCGGCAGCTCGAACCGGTCGGGCCGCGCGATCATGCCTTGCCGCAGTAGCTCGATGGCGCCGTCGTCATTTCCGATGGCCGCCATGAGCGTGCCGCCGTACTCGTATGCGCCGGCGAAATACGGGTCGAGGCGCGTGACCGTGCGACTCAGGTGCTCGAGCCACGTGAACTTGGCCTCCTGGTCGTGGAACTCCTTGCCCATGTACTGAATGCACTCGAGCCAGAGGAGATCCGCGACAACGCCGTGCAGGCCCGCGGTGAGGTGCGTCAGCAGACGCTCGTTGGGCAGAAACAGACGGTCCTCGATGTCGGCGCGGGCGCGTTCCGCCGCGCGGTCGACGCGCACCTGAAGCACTGCGACGGCGCCGAGTCCGATCGCGACCACGAGCGGCATGGCGACGAACCGACGCAGTGCGGGCCTCATACGTCCTTGTCCTCGAACGCCAGCGCGGCCAGCGCCAGCACCACAGCCGTGTAGAACAGGCCGTAGGCCGTCGCCCATCCGACATAGGCCCACGCGACGGCGACCTCGTTGGCGGCCTCCGCGCGGACGTTGAGGTTCGACAGGTTCGGCAGGATGTAGTAGACCAGCTCCATGACGCGTCGGGCGAAGGTGTCGTCGAAGTGCGGCGGGAGATCGATGAGGATGTTCGTGGCGTGGCCGACGACGTAGATGGAGAACACCACGAGCGCGCCGAGGATTGGCGAGGCCGCCGTCGAGAGCAGCACGGAGAACGCGGTGATCAGCAGCAGCTCGACGTAGGTCAGCGCGACCGCGATCGCGAAGGTCGTATCGACGGTTCCCCCGAGTGTGAGAACGTACGCCGCCGCAACGACGGCCATGGAGATCGTGACGACCCCGAGCAACGCCGCCAGGCCGAGATACTTGCCCAGGATGAACTCGAACCGGTGCAGCGGGCGCGAGAGGATCGTGTAGATCGTGCGCTTGTCGACCTCCTTGTACACCAGGTTCGTGCCCACGAAGATCGCGATCAGCACGCCGAACACCGAGATCGCCGACAGCGAGATGTCCTTGACGATCTTGATGTCCTGTCCGATGCTGATCCAGCCGAGGGCCTTCGAGCCGAGGATCGCGGTCGCCGCGAAGAACAGGAGCACGTAGAGCACCTTATCGCGGACCGACTCGCGAAACGTGTTCTGCGCTACTGCGAGGATCTTGCCGGTCACGACGCCTGCTCCTTCACGAAGTACGCCTCCAACGATTCGCGAATGGGCGTGAACTCGACGATTTGGCCGCCTTCGGAGAGCGCCGCGCGCGCCATGGCGTTGGCCGCGGCCGCGTCCGCCGTGGTCAGGTGCAGACCCGCCTCCGAGCGACGCGCGTGCAAGGCGTCGCGCGCGAGGGCGTCCGCGGTTTCCGCCGACAGCCCCGACACGACCAGCTCGACCTGCTCGTTGCGGCGGTTGAGCAGCTCGTCGATCCGGCCCTGCGTGCGCAGACGTCCCTCGACCAGGATGCCGACGCGATCACAGATCTGCTCGACGTCGCCCAGCACGTGGGAGGAGAAGAAGATCGTCTTGCCCGCCGCGCGCAGGGAGAGGATCAGCTCGCGGATCATCCGCCGTCCGAGCGGGTCCAGTCCGGACATGGGCTCGTCGAGGATCAGTACGGGCGGGTCGCCCACCAGCGCCACGGCGAAGCCGAGTCGTTGGCGCATGCCCTTCGAGAACCCGCGGATGCGCTGGGCGCCGATGCCTCGCAGGTCCAGCCGTTCTGAGAGCGCGTCCCATTCGCGGGCGCGCGTCGCTTTGTCGAGGCCTTGCAGGCGCCCGTAGAAGTCTATGGTCTCGCGGGGCGTCAGGTACTCGTAGAAGTACGGGTTCTCGGGTAGATAGCCGATGCAACTGCGGGCGGCCCGGGTGCGCACGTCGTGTCCGCAGACGGATGCGGCGCCCTTCGTGGGGCGGAGCAGGCTGCACAGGATCTTGATCGTCGTCGTCTTTCCCGCGCCGTTCTGGCCGAGGAAGCCGAAGATCTCGTTCTCGCCGATGCGGAGCCGGAGATCGTCCAATGATCTGCGCGCGGGCTGTCCGATCTGGCGGGGGTACACCTTGGTCAGGCTGTCAATGTCGATGACGGGCGTGGGCACGTCGTCTCCTTGCGCTGCGTGGGCGACGCATGGGGCGGTCCGCTCCCGGCGTCAGCCGACCACGAATCCCTCTTTTTCGAGCTGCTTGATAAGCTCGGCCTTCGATACCTTTGAATACCTGACCAGGCGCGCAGGGTCAAGCGGTTCGACGTGCTCGGCCAGCTTCTTGCGGTGCATCAGGTCTGCGATAACCAGCGGGTCGTCGGCCTCGATGACCTGGATCGTGCGCACGCGGACGCGCTTCATGCCGCCGCGCCAGTCCTCGAGCGTGGTGAGGACGTTGGCGGGCAGGGCGCCGCCGCGGTTGTGCGTGAGGAGGAACTGCACGAAGGCGTCGCCGTCATGGCCGTTCTGGATGCCGCGCGTGAACGAGTCCTTGGTCAGGCGGTACACCGCGACCTGTCCGGTGCTGACGCGCTCGGCGAACTGGTCCAGGGGAACGGTGAGCAGGGGATCCACGTCGTAGAGCGGGGCCACGATGTCGAAGTTGGGCTGCACCACCAGTTCCGCATCGTGATCCGGATACGCCTTCGCGACCTCGTCGGCGCCTTCGCCGGTGAGGAGCCAGCGGCCGAGCGGCGTGACCGAGAAGTACGACTCGCCGTCCGCCTCGGCCCGGTCGACGACGCCCATCCAGTGGAAGGCCTCCTCGAGACTGCGCGCGATGGACCGCTCGAATCCGCTCGAGGCCGTGGGGCTGACGTAGCGCCAGTGGCCTCCGGCGTTCCGCAGCGTGGGCGGGTCCTGGCTCTCGCCGAGTCGGGCGGCGTACGCGATCACGTCCATCACCGGCCACCAGTGGTCGCCGGGGCGCTCCTCGATGAGGCGCAGGAGCACGCGGCGCGCATCCGTGGCGTTCGCAAGCGGCAACAGCCAGTCGAACGCGGCGCGATGGCGCTCTAGCCGCGAGAGGCGGAGTAGGCCGTCCAGGTCGCCGACGCGCAGCTCATTGTCGACCCGGGCGATCCAGCCCAAGCCCCGCGCAATCCACAGGAGCGAGGCCAGCGATGTGACATCGTCTTCCGCGCACAAGGGTTGCAGTCGCGCGCGGTCCTCGCGGAACAGCTCGCCGTCGCCGCGGATCCGCGCCGGTCGCGCGGCGATCGCGGCAACGAGACGACACGTCAGATCCGTCAGCGACAGGCCGCGTCGGTCGGGCGCGGCGGGGGCCTTGCGCAGCGGGCGCAGTCGCACCTCGCCGTGGCCTTTGTCACCTGCGCGCTCCCGGTGCTGGCGGACCTCGGCCAGCAGGGCCGCGACCCGAACCAGCCGGTCCTCCTGGTCGAAGCGGAACAGCTCGAACAGGGCGAACCCCTGGAGCAGCTCCGACAGCGCCTGCTCGATCTCGTAGTCCGTGCCGCCGTGCAGCGTTCGGATGGTGGCCACCGGCACGACGCCGTCGGTCGATTGCCACACGATGTCGAAGACCTCCTTGGCCGTGTTCGAGAACTCGCGTGTGGCGACGTAGTCCACCACGGACTCAGGGTGCGTGTAGTAGCGGGCGAGCAGCGTTTCGACGGCGGCCTTTTTCCCGGAAGGCTTGTCGATGCCGATCAGTTCCTCAAGCCCGCGGAAGTCATGGGACGGCATTGCGCGGGCGCGTTGGAAGATGGACTCGACGTCGCCGGCGCTTTCGAGGCCGTCGACGATGCGGCGGATGGCCTGGCCGCCTTCGGCGACCAGCTTCACCTTGGTCAGGTCGAGGTAGAAAATGGCATGATTGACGTCGACGAGATACTCGATCTCCTCTTCGGGCAGTTCGAGTTTCTTCGCGAGAAACCGGACGGTGAGACCCGACCGGCTGTTGAGCGCAAGCTCTCGGGCGATCCGGAAGGCCGGGCGGCTCATCCCTTCGAGTTCGGTCAACAGCGTAGCATCATGTCGCATCGGCGATGTCTCGACCCGCATTTTGGGGCGGATCGCTCCGCCCTGTGTGTAATACCCCGCCAAAATGGGCAATCGCTGTTCAGTATATCGCACGTATGCGGAGTCGACAAGACCGGTTGCGGCGATCCACGCGCCCTTACGCCTTGGCCCGCGCAAGGCCGGCAGGGGCGAGAGAGGAGGCGGTCCGATGGATTCGGCGGTTCGGGTGGGTCCCGCGGGGTGGAGCTACGAGGACTGGAAGGGCATCGTGTATCCCGAAGGGACGCGGGCGCATCCGCTGGCGCAGTTGAGCGCGCTGTTCGACACGGTAGAGGTGAACGCGTCGTTCTACCGGCCCCTGACGGCGCAGATGACGGCGCGGTGGCCGGAGCACGTGGCGGCGAATCCGCGGTTCCGGTTCACGGCGAAGCTGTGGCGGCGGTTCACGCACGAGATCGACGGCGAGCCCGATGCGGCGGCGCTGGCGGGCTTCCTGGAAGGGTTCGCGCCGTTGGAGGAACGCGGGCTGTTCGGCGCGTTGCTGGTCCAGTTTCCGTGGAGCTTCCGACGGACGGTTGCGAACCGGCAGTACCTGGCGCGACTGCTGGAGCTGCTCGGCGAGCGGCGGGTCGTTGTCGAGATTCGGCACGCTTCGTGGAACCGACCGGAGGTGTTCGAGGCGATGGCGGCGCGCGGCGCGGCGTTCTGCAACATCGACCAGCCGCTGTTCCGGGACTCCCTCGCGCCCACGGAGAACGTGACCGCGCCGCTGGCGTATGTGCGGCTTCACGGCCGGAACGCGGAGGACTGGTTTCGCGAGAGCGCCGGACGCGACGAGCGGTACGATTACCTGTACTCGGAAGAAGAGCTGCAACCGTGGGTGGACAAGATCGCGCGGATGCGGGCGACGGCGGCGGAGGTCTACGTGGTGACGAACAACCACTTCCGGGGACAGGCCGTGGTCAACGCGCTCGAGATTCAGAAGGCGTTGGGGCGGAGCGTGTCCGCCGTGCCGCCCAGTCTGCTGCAACACTACCCGCGACTGGCCCGGCTGCTCGCTTGATCCAGCACGCGCGCGTAGACCCTGTCGATCGCGGCGGCGATGCGATCGGGGGCGTGGGTTGACCGGACGTAGGCGCGGGCGGCTTCGCCGAGGCGCACGCGCAGCGCGGGATCCATGAGCAGCGTGACCGCGCCCTCCGCGAACGCGGACAGATCGTCATCGGGAACGACCCAGCCCGTCTCCCCATGTCGCAGCGGGTGCGCGCTCGAGGCGCACGCGACGACGGGCAAGCCCGCCGCCATGGCGTTGAGCGTCTTGATCGGGTAGCCGGACCAGGATACCCGGGGACACACGACGACGGCATCGCGGGCCAGCTCCTCGCGAAGCGCGGCGAGATCCGGCGTCGGGACGGCCGTTACGCCGTCGCGACAGCCAAGGACGGACGCGATGCGGTCGCGGGGGGCGGCGGCGGCGATGCGCAGTTCGACGTCCGGGATCCGGCGACGGACCGCCGCGAACAGCTCCCCGAGTCGGCCGAGGTTCTGGTAGGCGTCCAGGTTCCCCGTGTACAGCAAGGCGGGCCTGGGCGCAGGGGCCCGAGGGCCCGGCGCGAACCCTTCCGCATACACGGGGGGCGGGATCACGTGGACGCGGTTCCGATCGCAGCCGCGTGCGACGAGCTCGTCGGCGAGGCGGGCGTGCGGCGCGATCACGGCGTCGGCGCGGCGGGGCAGGGTGCGATCCAGCGCTTCCCCGAGCCCGGCGAACAGCGCGCGCGGCCGGAGGTAGTAGCCGAGCTCGTCGGCCATCGCGTTGTGGGCGTGGTAGATGACCGGGACGCCGCGGCCGCGACAGGCGAGGAGCGACACGAGCAGGCCTTCGTAGTTGTGGGCATGCACGACATCGGGATCGAACTCCCTGAGCGTCCGGCGGAGGGTCAGCGTCAGCGCGGCATCCGCGACGGGCTTCGCCCAGGACGGCCCCGCGGCGGTGCGCCGGTAGCCCGGGATCGCCGGGCCGCGGTCGATGGGAAACGGGTCGTCCGCGCGACCCACCCCGTGGGCGTAGACCAACAGGCGGACGTCGCTGCCCGCGTCGTGGAGCGCGCGCGCGGTTTCCCTGATCAGGGCCTGCGAGCCCTGCGGCGCGGGGTACGGGCAGGCGGCCGTCATCAGGACGCGACGGCTCATTCGAAGTATCCGAGTGCGCGGAGGCGGTCTTCGATGATCCGCTCCTCGTTTGGCGCGTACGGCGCCCGGGGAGCGTCCTCGGGGAGCGCGTCGTCCGATGCGACCGGGGCGACGTCCAGCAGGCTCGTCCCCTCGATGGGCGGCGCGGGCACGCCCATGGCTGCGAGGATGGTCGGAGCGACGTCGCACAGCGTGGCGCGTCCGACGGGAGACGGCTCGGACAGGAACAGCACGCCCGTCGGCCGGTGCACGCCGTTCATGCCGCGCTCTTTCCCGCCGAGCATCTCCGAGGGCGCGATGCGACGGAACGCGGGTCCGCCGCGCGCTCGGAGGAAGCTGTGCGCATAGCCGTCTTCCAGCGCGGGGATGAGGAGGATGTCGGGGGCGGCGTCGACATACGGCCCGGTGTAGGCCTCATCGCGATGCAGCGCACGGTCGATAGGCGGCCACGCGGTCAGTTCGGCGCAGAGATCCGCGCAGACCCGATCGTAGTCGGCGGGATCCACCTGGCCGTCCGGATCGCGTCCGCGCAGGTTGATCCGGATCGACGGGAAGTAGGGCAGCTCCTCCGACCAGGCGCGCGTGCGGGCCCAGTCGATGCCGCCGAAGCGACTCTGCGCCTCGGCGCGGGCGGCTTGGCGACGGAACCGCCGGAACAGCGCCCCGCGCAGGCCCGGCGGCGTCAGCCGGAGGGCCAGGGACTTGGCCAGGCTGCGTCCGCCTGGCTGGAATCCGAGCCAACCCGTCTCGGCGAGGCGGTTGTTGAGATGCACGACGCCGGCGCCGGCGCCGCCGAAGCCGTGGTCCGACACGACGCCGACGACGCACCGGTCGTCCGCGGCTTCGATCAAGCGCCCGACGGCCGCGTCCAGCCGCATGTAGACGTCGCGAATCGCGTGGGCGGGGCCATCGGGAACGTGTCGGGGCGAGGCGGGATCGTGGAACAGCCAGAAGTGGTGGGCCACGGTGTCGGATTCGCCGAACACGACCATGAAGAAGTCCGGGCGTTCGCTGCGGAGCAGGTCGCACGCGATTGCGGTCTTCCGGTCGATCGCGTCGAGGAGGCGCGGGAGGGCCATCGCATGCCAGCCGGGCCCGATGCGGGACTCCTGGAAATCGGCGAACCGCCAGGCGCGCACGCGTGGGTACAGGCTGCGCGGATGGACGAACGAGGCGTCCGGTCGCGTCGTTACCGGCGAGTCGAAACCGGAGACCATGAAGCCCGGCGTAGGTTCCGGCGGGTACGTGGCCGGGACGCCCAGGATGCCCGAACGGCCCCCGGCGGCGGCGACGGCGTCCCACAGGGCGGGGGCGCGACGAAACGTGCTGTTGACGAAGCGCAGCTCGCGGCTGCCTGGGGGGATCTCGGTGAAGTCGAAGATGCCGTGTCGGCCGGGGTTCACGCCCGTGACGCAGGTCGTCCAGGCCGGAAACGTCGCGGGGGGAACCGTGCTGTCGCAGGGCACATAGCATCCGGACGCGCGCAGGGCGGCGAGGTTGGGCAACGCGCCGGCGTCCATCCAGCGTTCGACGAGGGCGGGCTCCGCGCCGTCGAGCCCGATCAGCAGAAACGGTTGCATAGGACGATTCTAGCAGACGCGGCGGGCGGGACACGGACCGACCGGGTTTGGTATACTTCGCGGACCTGCAGGTTCTCGGCCGCGGCGCGTCCATGGGCTGTTCACGACGCGCCCGCGCCGCCGGTCCCAAACCATTACAGCGAGAGGGGATGGACGGAATGAGTTTTCCAATCGATGTGAGCCAGTACAAGCCCGCGGCGCTTGACCCGGCTTCGCCGCAGCTTCCCGCGGACAAGCGCGAGCAGTTGCTCAAGAACATCCAGGTGGTGCGCGACACAATCATCTTCTACACGGCCATCGCGGGCGTGAAGGGGTTGGGCGGCCACACGGGCGGGGCGTACAGCGTCGTGCCGGAGACGATCATCGCGGACGCGTTCATGCACGGGTCGGACAAGGTGTATCCGGCGTTTTTCGATGAGGCGGGCCACCGCGTCGCGCTTCAGTACGCGATGTCGGCGTTCCACGGCGACATGCCGTTCGACAAGCTGTACCACTATCGCGAGTTCGGCGAGGGCTTGTTCGGGCATCCCGAGCTGGACCCGGAGCTGGGCGTCAAGTTCAGCTCGGGGCGGCTGGGCCACATGTGGGCTTTCGTGAACGGCATCGCGCGGTCCTTCCCGGACAAGACGGTGGTGATGCTGGGGTCGGACGGCTCGCAGCAGGAAGGCAATGACGCTGAGGCGGCGCGGTTCGCCGTGGCGCAGCGGCTCAACGTGAAGCTCCTGATCGACGACAACAACGTGACGATCTCGGGGCATCCGGCCGACTATCTGCCGGGTTACGATCTGGTGTCGACGTTGCGGGGCCATGGGTTGCTCGTGGACGTGGGCGATCCCGAGGATTTCGACGCGCTCTTCGCGCGGATGCAGCGCGCGTTCTCGACGCCGGGTCCGGTCGCGCTGGTCAACCGCCGGCCGATGGCGCCGGGCGTGCCGGGGATCGAAGGCAGCCACGCCGGCCACGACGTGATCAAGAAGGAACACGCGGTGGCGTACCTCGAGCAGCGCGGGCTGACCGAGGCGGTGGCGTACCTCAACAGCATCAAGACGGAGTCGAAGAAGGTCGTGTACATGGGCTGTTCGGAAGAGCAGGCCAGCAACCGCACCGAGTTCGGCAAGATCGTGAACGGCATTCTGGACAAGATGCCCGAGGCCGAGCGCGTGGCGAAGGTGCTCGTCGTAGACTCCGACCTCGAAGGATCCACGGGCCTCAAGTCGATCCGCGAGAAGCATCCGGAAGTGTTCGTGAACGGCGGCGTGCAGGAGCGCGGCAACTTCTCCGCGGCGGCGGGCTTCGGGTTCACGAAGGGCAAGCAGGGCATCTTCAGCACGTTCTCGGCCTTCCTGGAGATGATCGTGTCCGAGGCGACGATGGCGCGGCTGAACGACGCGAACGTGATCTGCCACTTCTCCCACGCGGGCGTGGACGACATGGCGGACAACACCTGCCACTTCGGGATCAACGTGTTCTTCGCGCACGCGGGGCTTCCGGAAGGCGATAAGACGCGGCTTTACTTCCCTGCGGACGCGTTGCAGCTCAAGGCGCTCGTGGAACGGATCTGGGAGGATGAAGGCGCGCGGTATGTGTTCACGACGCGCTCGAAGCTGCCCTACGTGCTGAACGAGGACGGGTCGAAGCGTTACGGCGACGGCTATGTGTTCGAGCCGGGCAAGGACGAGATCGTGCGCGAGGGCAAGGCGGGCTACGTGGTGTCGTACGGCGATCTGCTGTGCCGCGCCCTGGATGCGGTCGATCGGGCTCGCAAGGAAGGCATCGACGTGGGGCTGATCAACAAGCCCACGCTGAACACGGTCGACAAGGATGCGCTGGCGACAGCGGGCAAGACCGGGTTCGTGCTGCTGGTGGAAGGCCAGAACCTCGCGACGGGGCTCGGCGTCCGCTACGGTACGTGCCTGCTGCAGAACGGCTACACGCCGAAGTACGCGCACATGGGCGTGTCGAAGCCGGGCATGGGCGGCACGAGCGAGCAGATCCCGTATCAGGGCCTCGCTCCGGACGACATCCTGGCGCGGATCCGCGGCATGGCATAGCATGCGCATCATCCGACGTTGTTCTCGGGGGGAGTCAGACCGGCTCCTCCCGATCTGTTTGGGCGGAAGCGAGGAACGGAAGGAATGGCCGTGGCACCGCACTACGACGATTCGATTCGGGTGCGCCCAGCGGACGCGGGCGACCTGGAAGCGATGCGGCGCGTCGGCACGCGCGCGTTCAACTGCAACGCCCTGGACTGGTATACGGAGACGCCGCTGGTGGGCGAGACCGCCGACGGGCGGGTCGTCTCGGCGCTGGCGCTCACGCTCGGCCCGCTCTACTGGGGCGGGGCGGAGATCCCGGCGTCAGCCGTCGGCGGCGTGGCGACGGATCCCTCGGAGCAGGGGAAGGGCTACGCCGGGGGCATGATGGTCGCGACCGTCCACCACATGCGCGAACTGGGGCTCGCCGTGTGCCCGCTGTGGCCGTTCTCGTTTCGGTACTACCGCAAGTTCGGTTGGGAGCTGACGTGCATGGATCGCGCCGTGGACCTCTGGCCCAACATGCTGCGGGCGATCGGGGAAACGCCCGACGGCGTGCGGTCGGCTGCGCGGGAGGACGCACCGGGGATGCATGCGGCGCACACGCGCGCGGCGCGCCTGACGAATGGGCAGTCCGTGCGGTCGGAGGCTTGGTGGGCGGAGCAGAGCGACGCTTTCTACGCGAACGCGCTGGTGCATGAAGACGGCGCCGGGACGATCGACGGGTACGCGCTCTATGAAGGCCAGGATCGGCCGTACGGCCAAGGCAAGCGCTATCGCGTGCAGGAGCTGCAGGCCGCCGACCTCGCTGTCCAACGCAAACTGCTGGCGGCCGTCGCGGACCTGCCGGATATCGTGGAAGCGCACGTCGTGCTGCCGGCGGATGCGCTGCTGCTCGATCTCGCGCCGGAGCGGCTCATCGTGCAGCAGCCGATGCGCCTTATGATTCGGGTCCTGGACGTCGGCCGCGCGCTCGAGCATCTGAAGCCGGACGCCGACGCGTCCGGCCGAATCGCGTTCGAGGTGAGGGACTGGATCGTGTCGCGCGACAAGCCGATCACGGTGACCGCGACGATCGAGGGCGGGCATGTGGACGTGAAACCCGGGTGCGCCGTCGAGCCGGTTCGTTGCGGCATCACGACTTTTGCGCGGCTCTACTCGGGCGGGCTGTCCATCGGTCGGGCGTGCGCGCTGGGCCTGGTCGACGCCGCGCCTTCGGGGGCGCACAGCGCGCTCGAGGCGATCACCGGCGGACGCGCGCCGTTCCGATCGGATAAGGAGCCCGGCTGAGTCGCGTCTGGACCGTCGGGATTCCCTGAGGGGGCGCGGGTGTTCCGGGTGCGTCCACCTGTTTCCCAACGACTGGACGTGCGTCTGACAGGGGCGGCGCACGTCTGTGCATAGATAAGGAGCGATAGATGAGTAGTGCAGGGAACTCAGATCGCGCGATCCGCGTCGCCATTGTGGGCAGCGGTCCGAGCGGATTCTACGCAGCGGAGGCGTTGCAGAAGTCGGGCCGGTCGGTCTGCATCGATATGTACGACCGGCTGCCCACGCCGTTCGGACTCGTCCGCGGCGGCGTGGCGCCGGACCACCCGAAGATCAAGAGCGTAACGCGCGTGTTCGAGCGGATTGCGGCTCAGCCCGGGTTCCGGTTCCTCGGGAACGTGTGCATCGGGAAGGACCTGAGCGTCGATGCGCTGCGCGCGCACTACGACGCGGTCATCCTGGCGTGCGGCGCGGAGACGGACCGGCGGCTGGGCATCCCGGGCGAGGATCTTCCCGGCAGTCATACCGCGACGGAGTTTGTGGGCTGGTACAACGGCCATCCGGATTACCGCGATCGGACGTTCGACCTGACCTGCAGCACCGCGGTGATCATCGGCCAGGGCAACGTCGCGATGGACGTGTGCCGGATTCTGTCGAAGACCGTCGACGAACTGCGCGACACCGACCTGGCGCAGCACGCGCTGGATGCGTTGGCGCGGAGTGCGGTGCGCCGTATCGACGTGGTCGGGCGGCGCGGGCCCGTACAGGCGAAGTTCACGACGCCTGAGTTGCGGGAGCTGGGCGAGCTGAGCGCCTGCGAGCCGATAGTGGAGGCGGCCGACCTGGAGTTGGATCCGCTGAGCGAGGCCGAGCTGGCGTTGCCGGAGAGCAAGAACGCGCAGCGCAACATGGCTGTGCTCGAGGAGTTCGCCGCGCGGACGCTATCCGGGAAGCCCAGGCGCTGCAAGCTGCTGTTCTGCATGAGTCCGGTGGAGATTCGCGGCGAGGACCGGGTCACGTCGATTGTCCTGGAACGGAACACGCTGGTCGGCGAGCCGGGCGCGTTGCGCGCGCAGGGAACGGGCGCGACGGTCGAGGTTCCCTGCGGGCTGGTCCTCCGGAGCGTGGGCTATCGCGGCGTGCCGATCCCGAGCGTGCCGTTCGATGAACGCCGCGGCCTGATCCCGAACGACGGCGGGCGCGTGCTCGACAGCGGGACGCAGGTTCCCGGGCTGTATGTCTCCGGTTGGATCAAGCGCGGTCCGTCGGGGATCATCGGGACCAATAAGCCCGACAGCGTCGAGACGGTCGAGGGTCTGCTGGCGGACCTGGATGCCGCGCCGCCGCGTGCGGAGAAGGACCCCGACGCGATTCTGGAAATCCTTGCATCCCGTCGCGTGCGTGTGGTCTCATTCGACGACTGGAAACGGATCGACGCGGCGGAGATCGCCCGGGGGGCGGCAGCCGGCCGTCCGCGGGGGAAGTTCACGTCAACCGCCGACATGCTTGCGGCGCTGAAGTAGAGGGGTTCGCCATGCAGTCACGCCGTCGCCCGTCTCGGATTCTCCTCGTTCTCGTGTTCTTCGCGATTGTCCCGCTATTGCTGGGGCAACAGGAATGCGTCCCGACGACAGTTCCGGACGATGGGGGAGGGGGAGGCGGCGGAGGCGGCGGCGAAACCGTTCCCGCGAGCATCCTCGATCTCGAACTGGATGCGTACGCGCTGGTCAACCAGGAGCGGGCGGCGTATGGGCTCGGCGCGCTCATCATGGACGAGTCCGTGCGGGCGGTCGCGCGCGCCCACAGCGAGGACATGGCGAACCGCGGGTACTTCTCGCACGACACGCCGGAGGGCGTGACGTCGTCGCAGCGGCTGACGAACGCGGGCATCCCGTGGCGGATGATGGGCGAGAACATCGCGAAGAACATGGGCTACGCCGACCCCGCGTACGTCGCCGTCGACGGGTGGATGAACAGCGCGGGACACCGCGCGAACATCCTGAACGGCGATTTCACGCACACGGGGATGGGCGTCGCCGTCGACGCGGACGGCTACACGATCTTCACGCAGGTGTTCGTGACGCCGTAGGGCGCGATCATCAGAAGCCGCTGAGCTCCTCCTGAATCCCGATGCCGGTCATCATTTCGCCCATGGGACCCGCGCCTGCGCCGCCGCGCTGACGCCGGCGGCCGGGCTGCTGTTGCTGCTGCGGCGCCGCGGGCGTGTTCGCCCGCGCGTTCAGCTCGGCGGGGTGATAGACCCGGGCCGTTTGGGGGTCATAGACGAACGCCTGTCCTGACGAAGTCGTGGGGACCTGGTCGATGAACTCCGGCACGAGCGCGTAGAGCGACGGCGGATAGGCGCGCTTGCTGGTCCAGTAGTCGAGCACGCCGACCTTCAGTTTGTTGAGCGCCTCCTGGTCCTGCGCGGTGATGGCGGGCCCCGCTTGGGGCGCGGCAGCGGCCGGAGCGGTCTCGATCAGGCTTCCCGTTGCGGGGTCGTAGCCGTATGGGGCGCCGTCCGGCTGCATCGGCGCCGAGGCGAGGTAGCCGTCGCGGATCATCGCGTCGATCGAAGGGGGATAGGTTCCGTATTCAGCGCGGTAGGCGTTGACCGCCTGGTTGAACCCCAGCAGATCGGTCGACTGCTCGACGTAGTCCAGCGTGTCTTTCAGGCGGCCGGCGTTCTCGGCTTGCAGCCCGGACTGGATCGACGCGGCGCCGAGCAGTTCGAGCCCGCAGCCCGCGGCCAGCAACGGCAGCGCGAGTATGGCCAGTGTTCGGCGGATCATCGCCGCAATTCCTCCTCTCAGGGCGTCGCCCCCGCGTGTATCCCCTGTTCAGCGTCAACCGACCCTCTCTACATTGTAACACGGCGGCGAGCTGTATCATGCCGCATCGTTCGTGGTGTAGCATTGCGGAAACGGGCTGTGTTACTCTCGGGTCCGTTTCCGTTTCGGCAACGAAGTTGGGGCCCCGTCTGCACAGCCCATGCGCCGTGCGCCGATCGGCCGAACGAGCGTCAGGGGGCTACACGTGAACAGGAGAGCTATGTCATGGCGATCGAAGGCCTGAGGATCATCGGGGAGAGCATCAACGATTCGGTGCCGTCTACGAAGAAGCTGTTCGAGGCGAACGACATCGAGGCGCTTAAAGCGTTGGCCCGTTCACAAGACGAAGGCGGCGCGCATTGGATCGACGTCAACGTCGGACTGCGCCCGAAGGAATTCATGGCCGACATGGTCCGGCAGATTCAGGCCGTCACGACCAAGCCCTTGTCGATCGACACGCCGGACATCGAGCTGAGTCGGGCCGGACTCGAAGCGTACGACATCGAGCGCGCCGGCGGCGTGAAGCCGATCGTCAACTCGATCGCCGAGACGCGCCTCAACATGTTCGAGCTGTACGCCGTCCAGCCGTTCCATGCGCTGTTTCTCTTGTCCGAGCGGCTCGAGGGCGGCGACTCGAAGCAGAACCGCACCGCCGACGAGGCCTACGAGACGGCCAAGCGGCTGCTGGACGCCGCGCACAAGCACGGGCTCACGAACGACGACTGCATCTTCGACCCGGGCATCGCCCCGATCGGCAGTGACACCGACGGCATCAACCGGATGGTGGTCGGCACGATGGAGCGGATCCACGCCGACCCGGACTTCGCCGGCGTGCACATGAGCGTGGGCCTGAGCAACTACACGGTGATGATTCCCCCGAAGAAGCCGGACGGTTCGCCCGTGAAGAGCCCCCTCGAGAGCGCCTTTCTCACCATCGCGATGCCCCTGGGGCTGGACACGATCATCGGCAACGTGAAGCGCAAGTACGCGCTGTTGCCGCCGGATGATCCGGCCCTGGTGTGCGTGCGGGAAGTCCTGGCGCTCGAAGGCATCGAGGCCGTGATGCGGGTGACGGAATTCTACTCGGGCTGACCGACGTTGAACGCGGCGAGGAGGCGCATAGCTATGACAGGGCTTGACCTTACCCGGCTGGATCCGAAGCAGATGGCCGACTGGCAGATCGCCGAGGCCGCTGCGGAACACATGAAGACGGTCTACCAGTTGGGCGATGAACTCGGTCTGGAGCGCGAGGAAGTGCTCCCGTACGGGCATCACGTCGCAAAGCTGGATTTCGGTCGGATTCTGGACCGATTGCAGGATCGCCCAAACGGGAAGTACGTCGAGGTGACGGCGATCACGCCGACGCCGCTGGGCGAAGGCAAATCGACGACCACGATGGGGCTCGTGCAGGGGCTCGGCCGGCTGGGCAAGCGTGTGATTGGCGCGATCCGGCAGCCGTCGGGCGGGCCCACGTTCAACATCAAGGGGTCGGCGGCCGGCGGCGGCCTCAGCCAGTGCATCCCGCTGACGGAGTTCAGTCTGGGTTTGACCGGCGACATTGATGCGATCACCAACGCGCACAACCTGTCCATGGTCGCGCTGACGAGCCGGCTGCAGCACGAGTTCAACTACGACGACGCGACGCTGGCCAAGCGCGGCCTGCGGCGTCTGAGCATTGATCCGCGGAACATCGCCCAGGGATGGGCGATCGACTTCTGCGCGCAGGCGCTGCGCGAGATAATCATCGGCTTGGGCGGCTCGATGGACGGGTTCATGATGAAGTCGGGCTTCCAGATCACGGTGTCGTCGGAAGTGATGGCCATCCTGGCGGTCGCGACCAGCCTGGCCGATCTTCGCAAGCGTCTCGGCCGAATTGTGGTAGCTTATGATCAGAAGGGACGTCCGGTGACCACCGGCGACCTCGAGGTCGACGGCGCGATGACGGCGATCATGACGCGCGCGCTCAACCCGAACCTGATGCAGACTGTCGAGGGGCAGCCGGTGCTGGTGCATGCCGGGCCGTTCGCGAATATCGCCATCGGGCAGTCGTCCATCGCGGCGGATCTGCTGGGGCTCAAGCTGGCCGACTACCACGTGACGGAGAGCGGGTTCGGCGCCGACATCGGGTTCGAGAAGTTCTGGAACCTGAAGTGCCGGTTCAGCGGGCTCACGCCGAGTTGCTCCGTGATCGTCGCCACGGTCCGGGCGCTCAAGATGCACGGCGGCGGACCGCGCGTGGCGCCGGGCAAACCGCTCGACCCGGCGTACACCGAGGAGAACGTCGAGCTCGTTGAGAAGGGCGTCGAGAACTTGATCGCCCACATCGAGACCGTGAACAAGAGCGGCATTCCGGCCGTTGTCTGTATCAACCACTTCCACACCGACACCGACGCCGAGGTCGCGGCGGTGCGGCGCGCAGCCGAATCCGTCGGCGCGAAGGCGGCCGTTTCGCGGCACTGGGAGCACGGCGGGGCCGGCGCGGAAGAGCTGGCCGAGGCGGTGATCGCCGCCTGCGAGGAGAAGGCCGACTTCCGGTTCCTCTACAAGGAGGATCAGCCGTTGAAAGAGAAGATCGACCTGATCGCGCGTGAGGTCTACGGGGCGGACGGCGTGAGCTACGCCCCGGCGGCCGAGGAGCGCATCAAGCAGATCGAGGCCGATGATGCGTTGCGCAAGCTGGGCACGTGTATGGTGAAAACCCATCTCAGCCTGTCGCACGACCCCAACATGAAGGGACGGCCGCGGGGCTGGACGCTGCCGGTCCGCGACGTGCTGATCTACCGCGGGGCGGGCTTCGTCGTGCCCGTGGCGGGCGACATCAAACTCATGCCGGGCACGGCCAGCGACGCCGCGTTCCGACGGATCGACGTGGACGTCGAGACCGGAAAGGTGCGCGGACTGTTCTAGTCGTCCGCCGCCTGCAGACATAGCGAGACAGAGGCCTGAGCCTTGGAGGCGTGTTGCCATGGACAGGGTGTTCCGAGGGCAGATGACCGACCCGGAGGCGTTCGTCGTCACGGTCGAACTGGTGCTGGCGCCGGAGGCCGACGGCGCGGCCATCAAGGCGGCGAAAGGCATCGCCGCCGATGCGCTCAAGGACGGTCGCGTCGCGGCGGTGTCCATCACGGACAATCCGGGCGGAAACGCGTCGCTGGGTCCGGATGTACTGGGTCGCGAGATCCTGGACCTGGGCATGGACGTGCTCATCCACATGACCTGTCGCGACCTGAATCGCGCGGGGCTTGAGAGCCGCGCGCTCCAGCTCTCCCGCATGGGATTGCGGAACATCCTGGCGCTGACGGGCGACTTCCCAGGCGCCGGCTATGCCGGCAAAGGCCAGCCGGTGTTCGACCTCGACGCGGTGACGCTGTTGGGCCTGCTGCGGAACGTGGATGCGCGCACCCATGGCGAGTCGGCCGGGGACGGGTTCTACCTCGGCTGCGGCGTGTCGCCGTTCAAGGCCGCCGAGGCGGAGTGCGTCGGCCAGTACAACAAGCTGCGGCTGAAGCACGCGATGGGTGCGGAGTTCGTCATCACGCAGCTCGGCTACGACGCCCGGAAGTTCCAGGAGCTGCTGCAGATCCAGCGCACGATGGGCATCCGCATCCCGGCGCTGGCATCCGTCTACCATCTGACGCGGGGCGCGGCCAAGAGCATGCACGGGGGAAGCGTGCCCGGCGCGGTGGTGACCTCGAAGCTGTTGGAGCGGCTTGAGGCGGAGGCCGCCCAAGGCAAGGACGCCGCGCGCGACTTGGCGCGCGAACGCACCGCCCGGCTCGCGGCCGTCGTGAAAGGCTTGGGCTACAAGGGCGTGCACATCGGCGGGTTCACCAAAGGGTTCGGGCCGATCGACGGGATCCTCACGCGCATGGCGGAGATCGAGGACCGTTGGGAGGAGTTCCTGCCGGATTTCGACAATCCGCAGCCCAAGAGCTTCTACATGTTCCAGCCCGACGCGCAGCGTCCGGGCCTGTCGAGCGACAAGATGACGCCCCGGACGCAGAAGGCGGGCGTGATCGAACGGCTGCGCCTGGGCAGCATGAACTTGGCGCACACCCTGTTTTTCCGGCTCGATTCGCCGTTGGCCCCGTTCTACCGGCGTGTGGCGGCGCTACTGGACAAGACGCTCGTCGGCCGCAAGGTCACGACGGTCGTCGAACGCGCGATGAAGAGCTTCCTCTTCTCGTGTCGCGGTTGCGGCGACTGCGCGTTGCAGCACATCGGCTTTTTCTGCCCGGAATCGCAATGCGCGAAGCACATGCGCAACGGCCCCTGCGGCGACAGTTGCGAAGGGCATTGCGGCGTCTACAGCGAGCGCATGTGCGTGTGGGTGAGGGCGTACAACCGGCTGGCCACCGAGGGCAAGGGCGACACGATTGCGACGGAGATCGTGGCGCCGCGCATGTGGACCTGCGACGGCTGCGCGTCGTGGCTCAACTTCCACCTGCGGCGCGACCATCAGTCGTTGCCGCCGGAGGTCAGGAAGCTCCTTGAGCCCTTGCCGAAGCCCGCGGAGGTAGAGCTGGACCCTGGCAAAGCGGAAATGAAACCGACGCTGATGCACGGTCCCGCGGCCGTGATAGCGAACCTAGACCAGGCGCCTGAGACTGCCGAGACGGCGGCGACTGATCCAGAGCGCACGGACCCCAAGCCGGAGGAAGTCGTTCACTGACCGGGCATGGACGGTTCGCGAGACGCATGCGCGTGACGCGGGAAGGAGAGACGACGAAGATGGCGAATGTGATCGATGGAAAACGGATCGCCGCCGAGATGCGGGCGGAACTGACGGAGGAGATCGCGGCGATCAAGGGGCGCGGCACGACCCCGGGCCTCGCCGTGGTGCTGGTGGGCGAAGACCCCGCCAGCCAGGTCTATGTGCGGATGAAGAAGCGCACGTGCGACGAGTTGGGCATCGCTTCGTTCGAGCACCGGCTGCCCGACACCACCCCGGAGGCGGAGCTTCTGGCCCTGGTCGCGCAACTCAACGCGGATCCCAAGGTGCACGGGATCCTGGTGCAGCTTCCGCTGCCGAAGCAGATCAGCGAGAAGAAGGTCCTCAGCGCGATGGACCCGGACAAAGACGTCGACGGGTTCCATCCCGTGAATGTGGGACGCATGCTCATCGGCGATCCGGTGTTTGTGCCCTGCACGCCGAAAGGCTGTCAGGAGCTGCTCGTCCGTTCCGGCTACGACCCCGCCGGCAAGCACGTGGTGATCGTCGGGCGCTCGAACATCGTCGGCAAGCCGTTGGCGGCGATCCTGATGCAGAAGGCCCCGGGCGCCAACGCGACGGTGACCGTGGCGCACTCGCGCACGAAAGATCTGCCGGGCATCACGCGCCAGGCGGACATTCTGATCGCGGCGATCGGCGTGCCGGAGTTCATCACCGCCGACATGGTGCGCGAGGGTGCGGTGGTGATCGATGTCGGGGTGAACCGGGTGGACGACCCGAGCGCGAAGAAGGGGTATCGGCTCGTGGGCGACGTGGCCTACGACGAGGTGAGCGCGATTGCCGAGGCCATCACGCCCGTCCCCGGGGGCGTGGGTCCGATGACCATCACGCTGTTGATGAAGAACACGGTCGAGTCGGCTCGGCGCAGCGCCGGCTGACGTCGCAGCCCATATCAGGCGTCCGGAGGGGCGGGGTCCGCGACGGGTCCCGCCCATTCCGTATCCATCCAGCCCCGCACCGAGTTGATCAGGCGGATCGAGCCCGCCCGAGGCAGCTCGTCCACGCGGATGGTCCGTTCCACGATGGCGCCCTGTTCAAGCAGTTCGCGCCGGAACGTTCCCCCGAGCAGCCCCGCTGTCACGGGCGGCGTGTACGCGACGCCGTCCAGTTCGACCACGACATTCGCCCGCGTCGATTCCGTCACCTCGCCGCCCCGGTTCCACAGCAACACATCGTCGCAGTCGGGACGCGCCGCGAGGGCGTCGTCATACACCCGGCGATGGGTGGTCTTGTGGTACAGGTAGACGTCCGTCGGGTCGATCGGATCCCGCGCCAGCCCCAGCCGGATCCGCGGCGACGCCGCGGCGATGGGCGCGCACTCCGTCGAGACGCGGCCTGTTCGGTCCAGCAGCAGGCGCACTTTGTGGACGCCCACGGGCGCCGCGGCGGCCGCGTCGTCCAGCGACGCGCGGACCGCGTCGAGGTCGCACGAAAAGCCGAAGTAGTCGGCGCTGGCCGCCAGGCGTTCGAGATGCGCGTCGAGGACCCAGTAGCGCCCGTCTTCGAGGCGCAGCGACTCGAGCAACGCGAAGCGCGGACGATGTCGTCGCACGAGCGCCGCCTTCGTCATGCACTCGTCGTACTCCCCCTCGGGGGCCGAGTCCCAGGTGATGCCGCCGCCGACGTGGTAGCGCGCTGATCCGGCGGAGCGGTCGATCCAGGCCGTGCGGATGGCCACGTTGAACGCAGCGCGTCGGCCGGGTCCCCACCAGCCGACGGCCCCGCAGTACACCCCGCGCCGGTGGGGCTCGAGTTCGCGGATGATCTCCATCGTGCGTCGCTTCGGGGCCCCCGTGACGGAACCGCAGGGGAACAGCGCGCGGAGGATCTCCGGCACGTCCGCCCGCGTCCGCGCGGCGACCGTGCTCGTCATCTGCCAGACCGTTTCGTAGCGCTCGACTTGGTACAGGTATGGGGCCTCCACCGAGCCGATCTCGCTGATGCGTCCGAGATCGTTTCGGAGCAGGTCCACGATCATGATGTTCTCGGCCTGATCCTTGACGCTCGACGCGAGCTCGTCGCGCAGCGCTTCGTCGGCCTGCGGACACAGCCCCCGTGGACGCGTCCCCTTCATCGGCCGGGTGACGATGCGATCGCCGTCGAGTTGGAAAAAGAGCTCCGGCGATGCGGAGACCACGGCGAACCGGCCGAGGTCCAGGAATGCGGCGTGGGCGGCCTGCTGCCGGTCGCAGAGATCGAGAAACCACGCGAGCGCGTCGCCCGAGAACGAGGCATCCATGGGGAAGGTGTAGTTGGTCTGGTACGTGTCGCCCGCGGCGATCAACGCGCGAATCCGCGCCACCGTCGTCAGATAGTCCGCCCGGTCGACGCGGGGCGTCCACTCCCCGACGGCATAGGCCCCCGTCTCGCGAGCGGTCGGCGTGGGGGTGGTCCTCAGCGCTCGGAACAGACCGAACCACAGCAGGGGCTCGCCGTCGGGCGGATGCGCCGTGAGCGCCGGGTCGAGCCCGGGCGCGGCCTCATAGGCGAGAAAGCCCGCGGCCGTCAGGCCTTGCGCCACGCCCGCGCGCACGCGATCCAGGCACGCCGGGATCTCAGCGATCGCGTCGGTCTGAACGACCTCGACCAAGCCCTCGCACACCTGCGTTGCCTGCGGAGACCAGAACACGGCGTGCGGCGATGACGTCGGGTTCGGGGAGTCGGCAGAGGCGGGGATGGGCCGTTTCATGGCCTGGAATCTATCACCCGGTTTCCCGCGACGCAAGCGGTTCGCCCGCGCCGGACCCCGCGGAGATGTCCTCCACTTCGGCGTAACGAGGCGGTTGTGCTACGATGACGCCCTGCTCTAGTTGTGGTGCACTAACCGCGGCGACCAGACGTGGAGGGGAGGCCATGGGAGAACCGTACGCGACGCTGGACGGACTGCTGCCCCCGCAGATTGCGGCCAAGGCCGAAGAGGTCGGCGTCAACAAGGGCCGGCTTCCGTTGGTGCAGACGCTGATGCTGTCGATCCTCGCGGGGGCGTTCGTCGGACTGGCAGCGATGTTCTGCACCGTCGTGCTCACGGGGAACGGCGTCGACGGGGCGATCCGCCTGCCCTATGGCGTCGTGCGGGTGATGGGCGGCGTGGCGTTCAGTCTCGGCCTGATCCTCGTCATCGTCGCGGGGGCCGAGTTGTTCACAGGGAACACGCTTATGGTCATGGCCGTCGCGAACCGCAAGCTCTCGCTCGCGCGGCTGGCGTACAACTGGAGCGTGGTGTACGTCGGCAATCTCATCGGCTCGGTCGTGACGGCATACCTCGTGCTTCTCACCGAGCAGCATCGGTTCGCCGCCGGGGAAGTCGGCAAAACGGCCATGGCCATCGCGGACGCGAAGTGCGGGCTCGCGTTCCTTCCGGCCATGGCGTCCGGGGTCTATGCCAACGCGCTGGTCTGCCTGGCCGTCTGGTTGTGCATGTCATGTCGGTCCACCACGGACAAGATCCTGGCCATCGTCTTCCCGATCACCGCATTCGTCGCCTGCGGGTTCGAACACAGCGTCGCGAACATGTACTTCATCCCCATGGGGCTGTTCGTGGCCGGCGACGCCGCCTTTTGGGCCGAACGGGGCGTCGACCTCGCGGCCTACAGCGCGTTGTCCTGGAGCGGGTTCGTGCGCAACCTCATCCCCGTGACCATCGGCAACGTCATCGGCGGTGCGTTCTTCGTCGGCGGCGTCTACTGGACGATCTACAGCTACGCCGCGCCCAAAGAGGAGTAGGGAAGCCTACTTGCCCCGGGTCGCTTCGTAGATGCCCTCGAGCGCCTTGCGTTTGGGTCCCCACATCCGGAGGGGGCCGGGGATGGACTCCCAGCGCTGCACAGTGGCGGGCGTGACGCCGACGGTCTCCGCGAACTCGCTCACCGAGAGCCCCATGCGTTCGCGCAGCGCGGTGACAGCCTCGCCGGTCGGCTCGAACGGCGGGAGCGGCTTCGAGCGCGCCTTGCGGCGTTTGCCTTGGGCAGGTGTGGCGGGCCTGGAAGGCGTTGTCGCGCGGGACGCCGTTTCCGCGGGCGGCCTGGCCGACGACGCGCGGTTCCCGGGCCGATCATCGTCGGTCGCCTCCGTCTTCCGCGTCTTCCGCGTTCTCTTGCGCGTCTGCGTCGCCTTCGGCTCGGGCGCGGCATCGGGTTCCCGCGGGGGCAGGGGCTCCTGGTCAAGGTCGATGCCGAAGATGTCGCCGAGCGCGTCGTCGGCAAGGGCATCGGCCTCGGCGCCGGAGGCCGCCGTCGGCAGGGCGATCTCGGTCGACACCAGCTCCTCCGCATCCACGCCGCGCAGCACGAAGAGGAGTTCGGGATGGGTGTCGAGCCGGCTGCCCACGCCGTAGAGCACGGCCGCGACGTGCTTGCACATGACCGCCCAGTCGGGGCAACTGCACCACAGCTTGAGTTCGCCGGGCTTCGGGAAAAGGCCGTTGTCCCGATCGCTGACGATGCTCATCACCTGCTCGGACAGACGTCCCTGCAGCAGCTCGATCATCGACCCCACCTGGCCGGCGCACCGCTTTTTGATGGCCCTCCAGACCGACGGCGCGAGCTCGGTGGTCGCGATCTCCACTTCGTAGAGCGACGTTCCGGCGACCAGCGCCTTCACGAGCCCGGGCTGGATCTCGAGGTGGCGGACCGATCCGTTACGAACGTAGGTGCGGCCGCGGGGCAGGCGGTTCTCGAAGTCCGAGAACGACTCGAAGTGGTCGCACCATCCCTTGCCCCAGAAACTGCTCGCGATCGTGCGGCCGTTCAGCTCGACCGGGTAGATCTGCTTGCCGCGCTTGCGGAGCTTGGCGATCTGCTTCTCCGCTTTCGCCTGGCGCTCGCCCACCGGCACATACCGTCCCCAGAATGGCATGGCGTCTCCTCTACAGCATCGCCTGCGTCACGTCGAGGCTGACCAGTCGCAGCAGCTCGTCGTCCGACAGCTCCGTCAGCCGGACCTCCCCGTCGCCGGCGAGCACTTCCTCGGCCAAGTGTCGTTTCTCTTCGATGAGCGCATCGATTCGCTCCTCGACCGTCCCGCTGGTGACGAACTTGTGGACCAGCACGTTGCGCTTCTGTCCGATGCGGAACGCGCGGTCCGTGGCCTGGTTCTCGACGGCCGGGTTCCACCAGCGGTCAAAATGGATGACGTGCGATGCGGCGGTCAGGTTCAGCCCCGTGCCGCCCGCCTTGATCGACAGGACCATGAATGGCGGTCCGTCCTCATCCTGGAACCGGTCCACGCAGGCCTGCCGCTGCCTCACCGTCGTGCCGCCGTGCAGGACCAGCCCGCTCTGCCCGAAGACCTGGGTCAGACGGTCGTTGAGCGGGTCGATGATCTCGCGGAACTGCGTGAATACGAGCGTCTTCTCCTGGCGTTCCGCGATCTCCTCGCAGATCTCCGCCAGGCGGCAGAACTTTCCGCTGTCCGCCGGCGCGTACTCGCCGTCTCCGGTGAGCTGGCTCGGATGGTTGCAGATCTGTTTCAGGCGCATCAGGGTTTGCAGCACCAGCCCGCGTCGGGCCATCCCGTCGACGGTGTCGAGCGCTTCACGCATCCGGCGAACGACCTGCTCGTAGAGCCGGGCCTGCGGTTTTGTCAGATGGCAGTAGCGCGTGGTCTCGGTCTTCTCAGGCAGGTCGGCGATGATCGACCGATCCGTCTTGAGGCGGCGCAGGATGTACGGTCCGACCATGCGTCGCAGCGGCGCGAACTGGTCGCGTTCTCTCGCGCTCAGGCGGTCGACGAACTTGTCGAAGACCTTCGCCGACCCGAGCAGACCCGGGTTGAGGAAGTCGAACAGCGACCACAGATCGCCCAGCCTGTTCTCGACGGGCGTCCCGGTGAGCGCGATGCGCGCGCGCCCCGCCAGTCTCTTGGTCGCGCGCGTCTGCTGCGTCGTCGGGTTCTTGATCGCCTGCGCTTCGTCAAGAATCACCAGTCGCCATTCCAGGTCCGCAAGCCACTTCTGCCGCGTCAGCATCGCGTAGGTTGTGATCACGAGGTCGACGTCGGCGAGTTCTCGTTCGGGCGCGCCGCGGATCTCCGCGAACCGGTCGCGTCCCGTCACCCCGGGATGCACGAACTCGAGCCGCAGATCCGGGGTGAACCGTTGCGCCTCCTGCCGCCAGTTCCCCATGAGCGACGCCGGGACGATGAGCAGCGAGGGCCGACGCTCCGTCTCCGCGTTTCGGATGCACAACAGCAGGGCGAGCACCTGCAGCGTCTTTCCGAGACCCATGTCGTCGGCCAGACAGGCGCCCAGCCCCAGCTCGGAGATGAACCGCAGCCACGCGAGTCCCTCCTGCTGGTAGGGGCGAAGCGTCGCCTGCAAGCCGTCGGCATCGCGCATGTCCAGCCGACCGGGTTGCCGGAGTCCGGCCAGGATCTCGCGCAGCGCCTCGCCCGCCGCCACGTCCACCCACGCGCGTTCCTCTTCGGTCTCGTCTTCCTCCGCCAGGTCCTGCGATGCGCCGGCAAGCAGTCGCATGCCTTCGATGAAAGATATGCGACCGTTCCTGGCCTGCGCCTGGATGCGCTTCCAATGGTCGACTGCTTGCTTCAGCTTGTCGCGGTCGACCTCGACCCACTGGCCCTTCAGCAGGATGAGGCCGTCCTTACTGCTCAGCAAGGCATCGAGCTCCTGCTGCGACAGCGGCTCATCGCCCAGGGCGACCTGGACGTCGAAATCGAGCATGGATCCAGCGCCGAGCGTCGTGCTCCGTTCGTCGCCGATGGTCACCGCCACGCGGGGGCGCGGGCGTTTGCGCCACCAGTCCGGCAGCCGAACCGAGAGGCCGCTCTCCTCGAGTTCCGGCACGCTCCGAAGCAGTTGGTACGCGCGGCCCGGCGGCCAGGCCATGGGCTGGTAGATCTGGTTCGAGTCCACCATGGCCTTGACCCAGTCGCAGCGCTCGGCCGCCCGATGAATGGGGGAGAGCAGCTTGACCAGGGCGGGCCTGTTCTTCGCGCCGGCGTACAGCTCGATCGCTTTGCGCAACGGCAGGTGCTTCAGTTTCCCTGCCGCGCCGAAGCCCGTCGTGAAGGTGGCCATAAAGGCGAATGGACGCGCCTCGTCGGCCTTGTTCTCGGCAAGGTGGAAGCACACGCGACCGACCTGATGCCAACGTGGGGCGCGTTCGCTGAGGAACGCCTCGATCCCGCCCTCCTGCGCAACCGCCGTTCGGACCCAGTCGTCCAGCGCCTGCCAGATACGTTGCAGCGACTCTGTGGAGAGGTACTCGCCTCCCTGCATCGGCGGGGCGGTCAGGACGAAGCCGGCGTAGTCCGCCTCGGACGGCGACGCGATCTCGAAGTTCTCGGCGCCGTTGGGAATGTGACACAGACCGGTGAGGTAGCGGTCGGCAAACGATTTCCAGTAGCGCAGCGTGGGCGCGTCGGCCAGCTCCGTCTTGTCCGCGGCGAGCCGGAAGAGCCCCTCGCGCCAGTCGTCCTCGAACGCTTCCGCGAGCGACGTCATCTCCCCGGCGCGGTCTTGTGCGGGCGCCCAGCGGAGCTGTCCGCTCGGCGTCAGTCTTATCTCCATCGATTTCCCTTGCGACGCGCGCTCAGGGCGGTTCCGTCGTGCGGCGCCTGGTTCACTTCGTGCGGTCAGTCCGTTGTTCGCCTCGGTCGGTCGGCCTATTCGCCCGCGAGATGCTCCGTGATCAGGCAGGCGGCTCCGAGCACGACGGCGTCGTCGCCGAGTTTGGCGGGGACGATCTTGACGCCTTTGCGCAGGAACGGCATTGCATGATCCTTGACGGCGCGGCGCACCTCTTCGAGGTAGAGCTGTTCCATCGCCTCGACGAGGCCGCCGCCGAGCACGACGGCTTCGGGACTGAGCAGGTTGATGGCGTTTCCTACGGCGATGCCCAGGCAATAGGCGGCGTTCCTGACCACGAGTTCGACCTTGGTCTCGCCGGCGGCGATCGCTTTGGCAAGCACGCCGGAGCGGATGCGCGAGAGGTTCGTGCCGCAATTCTCGAGGATATAGGGCGCGTCCTCCCGCGCGGCCAGCGCCGCAACCTCCTTGGCGATCGCGATGCGCGAGGCGAGCGCCTCGATGCATCCCCGTTTCCCGCAGCCGCAGTACGGGCCGTCGACTTCGATGGTCATGTGGCCGAACTCGCCCGCCGCGCCCGAGAAGCCGTGGAACAGCTTCCCGTCGATGATGATGCCGCTCCCGATGCCCGTGCCGGGGAAGACGCCCAAGACGTGGGAGCAGTTCTGCACCTCGCCCATGCGCCACTCGCCGTACGTGCCGACGTTTACGTCGTTGTCGACCAGCACAGGCGCGCCGTAGCGCTTCTTGAGGAGCTTGGCGAGCGGAAAGTTCTTCCAGCCGAGATTCGGGGTATCGATGATCACCCCGGTGGCGGGGTTGAGCGGTCCCGGCGAACCGACGCCGATGCCCTGGATCTCAGGGTTCCCCGCCTCGGTCAGCGCCTCGTCGATGACCTTATAGACGCGTTCTTCCGATGCCGCCGAGGTGTCCTTGCCCCGGCTCTTCTTCCGGCTTCGGCCCACGACCTTGAACGTATGGTCGAGGACGGTCGCCATCATCTTCGTCCCGCCGATGTCCACCCCTACGATGTGTTCGCCGGGTTTGAGCGCAGCATCCATGTGTCGGTTCCTCCAGGCGCCAAGCATAGCACGACGGACGGGGGCGGACGCATCCTGTTGAGTACGGGACGGAGCGGGAGCGAATCAGAAAGACTCGTCTTCGAGTACCCGAATGCCTTTCACGCGGGACAGGCGGAACGCGCGCGAACTCTGCAGGTGGTGGCAGTAGCCGCTCAGCGTCGGCGCCGGGCCGACCACGTCGACCGTCACCGGGTTCACGCGCCGAATGCTCGGGCGGGAACTCCAGCTCGACTGATAGGCGATCAGGACGGGTCGCCGCCGGCGGATGGCGTCCTCGAGGATCTCCCGCGTGATGCGCGGCGAGTAAGCGGGGAGTCGGTCCACGGGGCCGTCCGTCGGCGTCGCGGCGGCGCTGCCGTTCATGCGCACGGGCTCCTCTTCCGGATCCTGCAGCCGCTGTTCCGACCACTGGCCCATCCAGGCGGCGGGGGGGCCGTCGTCCCATGGGCCTTCCTGCGCGGCGACCTGGATGCCTTGGGCGCGCAGCACTTTCTTGAACGCTGCGAGGGAGCCATGCCTGACCACAAGCGTAAACAGCCCCAGCCGGCCTTCGACCAGGTCGGCCGCTTCGGGCAGTTCGAGCACGGCGTCGCAGGTCTCCGCGTCGTCGAATCGCGCCAACGATGCCGACCCGGTGCAGGCGCGGCCGCCTTCGCCGGTCGCCGCGCGCAACGACGCCCGGTACCGCGCCGCAAGCGGCTCGGGCGCCAGCGCCTCGAGCTCCGCGATCAGCAGCGAGGAATCGCTGTCCGGCGGGGGCTCCTGGCCGCCCACCCGCAGCACTACGTCTCCCGTGGGATCGACGCTCACGTCGCCCAGGGCCCGCGACCGCCGTTGGAGAAGCAGATCGGTGTCGCGCCACGGCGACCGGAGGACCAGGCCTTCTTCTTGCTGATAGGTCGCCCTAACCGGCTCCGCGTAGTCGATCACGGACGCATCCTCCGGCGCGGGCGCGCCGAGCACGAACCGTTCGCCGATCACCCGGGCCCCGTCGGCGGAGGCCGCCAGGGCTTCGGCCTCGCGGGCCGAGGCGCACTCGACAAGGTCGACCGCCGGATGCACCCGCAGTGCGCCGAGTTTGCGCTCCCAGGCCTCGAACTGCGACACCACCGTCGTGGGCAGCGGATGGAGGGTGTTCCGTTCGAGCAGAGCCTGGAAGTCGCGAATCGTCATGCCGGACCGCACGCCGCGATAGACGCTGTCCTGCGTGAGGCGATACGTCGAGACCACGCCCCCGCGCACCCGTTCGCAGAACGTGTCCAGTCGTCGGCGCAGCTCCGGCGTTCCGCGGTCGAGATAGGCGACCACCTCGAAATTGGGCTGCACCACCACGGCGGCGCGGCCCTCCGGCTTCTCGTCGCTGTCGCAATCCGCCAGGCGGCCGTCGATGCCCAGCGCATAGGACCCGATCGGGGTCATCCGGAACAGCGTGCCGTCCATGGCCCACTCGACCATGTTCAGCCCGCCGATGATCGTGCGGAAGATCCACTCGTAGAACCGCCGTTCATACGTCGTCCAGAGGCGATCCGCGACGCCCGAACCATTGCGGCTCGTCGCCAGCGTGTCGCGCCAGGGCTCCTCCAGGAAGAGCACGTTCCGGTCCAGCCGACGGATCTGGTCGATCACCGCGGCCAGCGAATACCACTTGTCCTGCTCGAGCGCACGCAGCAGTTCGGCCGGGAGGAGTCGATGGTAGCGACGCCGCAACGTGCCCGGCGGCATGCCGGCTTCCATACGCTCCATGTCGCGCGAGAAAAACACGTTGATGTCGTCGAGCTGGTCGGACGCGAGGTACGCCTGGAACAGATCGCGCATGCGATCGGGCCGGCTCTGTTCCGCCCAGCGCTCCGCGCGTGACGTCAGCACCAGCCGACCCTCCTCGATCTCAACGCATCCGAGCGCGCGCGCCTGTAGCACGGCGATGTTCATCGCGTCCGCCGACATCCCCGCTTCGCGCGCCAGCTCGTGCGCCCGCGACAAGTCGGACTTGTGCAGCGACCCCGAGGCGGTCACGCGCGGCGTGATCAGTTCAAGGATCCGCAAGGTCTCGAGGAAGGTCGACGTGGCCGTGTCGTATTCCGCCGTATCGTTCGTCTGATCGACTTCATGATCCGCCGGCGTCACGGTATGGGGCAGGGGGGGCGCCTCGGGAAGCAGTTCGCATACCGCTGTCGGAACGAACAGGTGCGGTCCGTCGCCCGGCCGCGCGTTCTCACGAATGAGCGAACCGATGGCGAACGCGCCCACGTCGCCTTCCGGGCAAGCCAGCAGCAGCCCGGCGCGCACCGCTTCCTCGACAGCCGACTCCGTGCCGGGTTCCGCGTACAGCGCGGCAACCGAAACGAGATCCGGCGCGCTGCACGATGGTCGCGGTGCGGCCAGTCGCAACAGGCGCAACGCTTGGGCGCTCAGCCCGCGGATGGCATCCTGGATGTGCAGCGGATCACAGAGCACCCGCTCCAGCGCCCGAATCCGCGCGGGTTTTGAGTTCGCTTCGATGCGGCGGAGATCGCACATCTCCTGCAGCGAAGCATTTGCATATCCCTGTAAACTTTCTCTGATTGTGTACTGCTGCGTCACGCTGAACCCGTCTGAGCAGGGGGCTGCCCTACGATTCCTTACGATCCCCGACAAGCTGCGGAAGATGCCCGATCGCCCGCAAGCGCCGCACCACCTCCGACACCGCCTGCGGTTGCACGGCTATGCAGCAACTGGAGATCCTGTCGCCCAGGAACGGGGACAGAACGGGATCGCTTTCTATCTCGGCCAGCAGATGGGGCTCACGAACCTCGATGAGCGCCACCCCGTGATGGAGTTTCGTGCCTCTCATGGTCTTCCATGTGTTTTTCATACCGAGCGAAACAGCCCCCTATTGTATCAAAACCGTTGCGCCGGTCAAACTCGACCTCCGTTCTCGATATCCTGCGGGGTTGACATGGCTGCCCTTCTCCAGGAAAACTTGATACCGCTGGAGGCCGACCGACCGTTCTCCGCCTCGTCAGGGTCACGATTGGGTTCGACAGCCCCGCTCGGTCTCCGTGGATCACCTGTGTTCCAGGAAGAAGGAGGTCAGATAGACAGCATGCTGGGAGAGAATCGCTATCGGATTGTGTTGGTCGGCAACTACGTGCCCCGGCAGTGCGGCATCGCGACTTTCACAACGGATCTGTTGACCGCCCTCGCACGCGAAGAGACCGTCGAGTGCTCGGCCGTGGTGATGAACGATGTTCCTGAAGGGTACGCCTATCCCCCGGCCGTGCGGTTCGAGCTGAACCAGCAGGCGCTTCCCGAGTATCGCCAAGTCTGCGACTATCTGAACATGAGCCGTGTGGATGTCGTGTGCGTGCAACACGAGTTCGGCATCTTCGGCGGCGAGGACGGCGCTCATATCCTGGAGTTGATGTCCGGACTTCGCATGCCCATCGTGACGACGCTGCACACCGTGCTCGACCACCCCTCGCCAGGGCAGTTCGAGGTCGCCCGGCGGATCGCGCAACTCTCCGACCGACTGGTCGTGATGAGCCATCGGGCGGAGACGCTCCTGCGGGAGGTCTACGACGTTCCCGCTCGCAAGATTGTCTTCATTCCGCATGGGATCCCCGACGTCCCGTTCGTCGACCCGAACTACTATAAGGACCAGTTCGGCGTCGAAGGGCGCAAAGTGATCCTGACTTTCGGGCTGCTGTCGCCGAGCAAAGGGATCGAGACCGCAATCGACGCCCTCCCTGCGGTCGTGGAGAAGCATCCCGAAGCGGTCTACATCGTCCTCGGCGCCACGCATCCGCAAATCAGAAAGGCGTCGGGAGAAGACTACCGCCTGTCGTTGCAGCGACGCGCCCGGGAACTCGGCGTCGCCGATCACCTTGTGTTCTACAACCGATTCGTGGACCTGCCGGAGTTGTGCGAATTCCTCGGCGCCGCCGACATCTATGTCACGCCATATCTGAACAAACAGCAGGTCGTCTCCGGCACGCTGGCCTACGCGCTCGGTTCCGGCAAGGCGGTCGTGTCTACGCCCTACTGGTATGCCCAGGAGATGTTGGCGGAGGGAAGGGGAGTCCTTACGCCGTTCCAGGACTCGGACGCATTGGCCGGGCGGATCATCGATCTCTTCGCCAACGAGACGGAGCGTCACGCCATGCGGAAACGGGCGTACACCTTCTGTCGCGACATGGTGTGGACGGAAGTCGCCCGCAAGTATCTCGAAGTCTTCGCCCAGGTGCGCGCGGAGCGGGCCCAGAGGCCGCGCCCAGTGTTCCCGCGCACGGTTCGGCCGGACGTTTATGAGGCGCCTCATCCGAACGCGGACCATATCGTCCGGCTCACCGACGATGTCGGGATCCTCCAGCACGCGAAGTTCATCGTACCCGACAGGGACCATGGGTACTGCACGGATGACAACGCGCGGGCGCTCATCGCGGTGCTGCTTGCGCGGGATCTGCTTCCGCCCGCCCGGCACATTGAGGGACTTGCGTGCATCTACCTGAGCTTCCTGCAACACGCGTTCAATGAAGAGAATGGGCGTTTCCGCAACTTCATGAGCTACGACCGGAGGTGGTTGGAGGAGGTCGGGTCGGAAGACAGCCACGGCAGGGCGATCTGGGGACTGGGCGAGGCCGTCGCCCTGGGTGGAGCCGATGAACTGCAGGGCGCGGCGCAGCACATTTTCGACCAGGCCTTGCCGGCGATGGCCGACTTCACCTCGCCGCGCGCCTGGGCGTTCGGGCTTGTGGGGATTCACGCGTATCTGCGCCGGTTCAGCGGCGACAGCTCCGTGCGCAGGATGCGCGAGACCCTGGCCGGCAGGCTGTACGGCCTGTTCGAGCGCCACGCAACCGATGACTGGCCCTGGTTCGAAGACCAGGTGACCTACGACAACGGTCGGATCAGTCAAGCGCTCATCCTGTCGGGCCAGTGGATGCAGGAGGAGGCCATACTGCAGGTCGGCCTGCGCAGCCTCGAGTGGCTCGCGAGCATCCAGTTTGATCCCAAGGGCCATTTCGTTCCAATCGGCAGCAACGGCTGGTATTCGCGAGACGGCCATCGGGCCCGGTTCGACCAGCAGCCGGTCGAGGCGCTGGCCATGATAGATGCGTGCCGGGAAGCCCACAACGTGACCCGCGACGCGAAGTGGACCGACTACGCCCAGCGGTGCCTCGATTGGTTCCTGGGCCGCAATGACTTGCGCGTATCGCTCTATGACTACCGGTCCGGGGGCTGCCGCGACGGGCTGCACCCCGACCGCCCGAATATGAACCAGGGGGCGGAGTCGACGCTTGCTTGTTTCCTGTCCTTGCTGGCTATTCATCGAATGCACGGAAAGCAGAGCGGCATCGCCGCCGGCGAGTCCGACTCGGCGGCCGCTGGGAAGGAGAATGCGTGACATGCACGACGGGCCCATAGTGATGATCAGTTCCTATCCCCCGCGTCTCTGCGGGATTGCGACGTTCTGCGAGGAGGCGCGCGAGTTCATCCAGAAGGCCAACCCGGGCCGTGACGTGCTGGTGATCAGCCACACAGACGGCGCGGGGGACGGCGTGTTTCCCTTGATGGACCTGAGCCGCAGCGACTGGTGGCGCCCGGTGGCGGACAAGGTGCGCGCGCTTGAGCCGTACGCCGTGCATGTCGAGCACGAGTACGGGCTCTATGAGTACCGGGATCCCCGCGGTGTGGGCGACGGCAACGACGGTTTCCTGGACCTGCTCGAAGCGATCAGCGCGTGTCCCATCGTGGTCGAGCCGCACACGGTGCACGGGCGGCTGACGGATTTCGAGGCGGATTTCATCTACAAGCTGTGCCAGCGCAGCCATGTCGTGCTGTTCAAGTGCCACTATCAGAGGTGGCGTCTCGATTGGACCTTCCCCGGACGCGGCTGGCGGAGTCCGACCAATATCATGGTCGTGCCGCACGGGTCGCGACCCGACCGGCGCTGGGGCGTCGCCGACATGCCGGCGCTGCGTCGGGAGTTCGGCTTCGACAGCCGCGGCGTGGCGCAGCATCTGGTCGGCATGATCGGGTGGATCCAGTCGAACAAGCGCTGGGACATTCTGCTATCGATGTGGGAGGAGATCCACAACGAGATACTCGAGCGGACGGAGCAGGACTGGGACCTGCTGGCGGCAGGCGCGATGCGCGACCCGCGCGATGCCAAGAACTACGAGGCTTGGAAAACGTCGGCCGAGCTGCTCTCGAGCAAAGGCATCGCCCACTACCACGAGTTCATTCCCCGGGGCGAGGCCTACTACAAGATGATGGCCTTGTGCGACTTCATCGTGCTCCCTTCGACTGACGAGACGCAGTCCGGCACGCTCGCTCGGATCATCGCCCTGAACAAGCCGTTCGTGACGACCGCGCCGATGGAGGGGCTCACCGCCCAGACCCTCGAGAGCGAGGGCGGCCTGCTCTTCACGACCAAAGAGATGCTGAGGCGCAAGGTCCTCCAGCTTGCGTGCGACGAAGACCTGCGGCTCGAGCTGGGAGAAAACCTGCGACGGTATCTCGACGAGGTCGTCTCTTGGAACGTCGTCGCGGAGCAGTACAACCAGGCCTATGCGCTCGCGCGAGAGTCGATACAAACCGGGCGTCCGGTGACGTTTCCAGCCGAGTTCTGATCTGTTCGATCCTGTGTTGGCGGGGACCGATCGCCGATGAAGCGGGCTGGGTTGGCGCGGTCTGTACCTGACAACTCAGCCTTGAAACTGCGCAACCTGCTGGCTAATATGGGGCGCGGAGCGCGGGGCTTGGACGCCCCGTGTTCGGTCCGTGGTGCGGATTCCGTAGCCAATCTCAGGGGAGCCACAATGAAGCCCGACCGCCGTGCCTTGGCCGCGCCGCGCCGCTTCCCCGTTTCACTTGCACGGTTGTTCCTGGCGATCTGTCTGTTCTCCTGGTGGGCTGCGGCGCAGGCGGCGGCGCCCGCGCCTTCTGATCCCCTTGATTCCGCGGTCCGCCCGCTGATCCAGTCCGCCGCCGAGATCGATTACCCGCCGTTCTCTTTCGTCGACGCCAACGGAGAGGCCGCGGGGTTCTCCGTCGAACTGCTGCGCGCGGCGCTCTCCGCGATGGGGCGCGACGTCTCATTCCGCACGGGGATCTGGGCCGATGTGAGGGGATGGCTGCAACGCGGCGAGGTCGACGCTCTGCCGCTCGTGGGGCGCACGCCGGAGCGCGAAGAGCTCTTCGACTTCACCGTCCCCTACATGTCGCTGCATGGGGCCATCGTCGTTCGGACAGACGACCAGGGCATCGGCGGTCTGGAGGACTTGCGCGGACGCACGGTCGCCGTATTGCAGGGCGACAACGCCGAGGAGTTTCTTCGACGCGAGGACCGCGGCATCGATATCGTCACGACGGCCAGGTTTGACGAAGCGCTGGAAGAGCTGTCTGCGGGCCGGTGCGATGCGGTGGTTGTCCAGCGTCTCGTTGCGCTCCGTCTGATCGAGGAGATGCGGCTTACCAACCTGCGCGTGGTGAACAAGCCCATCGAGGGGTTTCGGCAGGACTTCTGCTTCGCCGTCACGGAGGGCGATCGCGACACGCTGGCGCTGCTGAACGAAGGCCTGGCGCTTGTCATGGCGGACGGGACCTATCGCGAGCTGCACTCCAAGTGGTTCGCCGCCATGGAGTTGCCGATGGACCGCAAGATCGTGATCGGCGGTCGCGCGAAGCTGCCTCCCTTTGAGTACCTGGACGACCGCGGTCGTCCCGCCGGTTTCGCCGTGGAACTGACCCAGGCGATCGCGGAGGAGATGGGGCTCGACATCGAGATTCGCCTCGGCCCGTGGTCGCAGATCCAGGAAGGGCTTGAGACCGGCGAGATCGATGCCTTGCAGGGGATGTGCTATTCGCCCGAGCGCGACCGGCGCTACGACTTCACCCCGGCGTATGCGGTGGCCGACCACGTCGGGGTGGTGCGTCCCGGCGGCCACCCGCCGTCGGCGATTGGGGACCTCGTGGGAAGACGGCTTGTCGCCGAGCGCGACAGTCTCATGCACGCGTTCGTCGTCGAGCTGGGGCTCGAAGGCCAGCTCACCCTTGTGGACGACGAGGAGGAGGCCCTGCGCGAGGTGGTCGAGGGGCGGCAGGACTGCGCCCTGGTGGAGCGTCTGCCTGCAACCTACTGGATCGAGGAGCACGGCTGGACGCATCTCGAGATGGGTCGCTCCCTGCTCACGCGGGATTGTTGTTACGCTGTCCCCCCGGATGAACGCGGGCTGCTCGCGCAGCTCAGCGAAGGGTTGAGGGCGATCGAGCAGTCGGGGGAATACAGGCGTATCCACGAGAAGTGGTTGGGCGTCTACGCGCGCGAGCCTGGCCTGCTCCTGGTCCTGCGCTACGTCGCCGTGGCGTTGGTCCCGCTCCTGGTCATTCTGCTGGGGGCCGTCGTCTGGACTTGGACGCTGCGGCGTCAGGTCGCGCAGCGCACCGCGGATCTGCAGCGCAGCGAGACGCAATTCCGCTCGTTGGTCGAGGGCGTGCCGGACGCCATCTACGTGCAGACCGAAGGGAAGTTCGCCTATGTGAACGCGAGCGCGTGCGCCCTGTTCGGGGCGGCGTCGCCCGAGGACCTGCTCGGCGCGTCCGTGCCGGATCGGGTCCATCCCCGGTTCCGTGAGCAGATCGCGGAGCCCATACGGCAGCTTCGGGAGGAGAGGAAGCCCGTACCGGCGATGGAGGGGGTTTTTCTGCGGCTCGAGGGGACGGAAGTACCCGTCGAGGTGTCCGCCGTACCGGTTCACTTCGAGGGGCGCGACGGCGCGGTGGTGTTCGTGCGTGACGTCACCCAACAGAAGCGATCGGAGCGCGTCAACGAGATTCGATTCTCGTTGATACGATTGTCCGTGGACCATTCGTTGCCTGAGGTGATGCGGGAAGCCTTGGACGAGACCAGCGCGTTGGTGCGGAGCCCGCTCGCTTTTCTCCACTTCGTTGAGGCTGATCAGAAGACGGTCTCGCTCCAGCAGTGGTCTACGGAGACCGTCACACGGATGTGCTCGGTCGACGCCCATGAGCTGCACTACAGTCTCGACAAAGCGGGGGTATGGACGGACTGCGTGACCGCGCGCCGGCCGGTCATCCACGACGACTACGCCTCATTGCCGCACAGGAAGGGGATGCCTGAAGGCCACCCGAAGATCACCCGCGAGCTGCTTGTGCCGGTGCTGCGTGAAGACCGGGTCGTCGCGGTGTTCGGCGTTGGCAACAAGCCGACCCCGTACACCGACGAGGATGTAGAGACGGTCTCGTACCTCGCCGATGTGACATGGGAGATCCTCCTGAGGAAGCGGGCCGAGGAGTCGTTGCGCCATCGCCAGGAGATGCTGGCGCGGACGGAGGCGATTGCGCACGTCGGCAGTTGGGAATGGGATCCGGAGACCGATGGCCTGTGGGCTTCCGACGAGCTGCTCCGCATCGCGGGGCTGGACCCGGGGGCCGAGGACGCCGTAGTCGCCGCTGATGACGTCGAGACGTACACCCATCCGGAGGACTACGGATCGCTCAAGCGTACCATGTTCGAGACGGCCGCCGACGGCGAGCCGGGAGAGGCGCTCGTGCGCGTGGTACGACCGGATGGCGCGATCCGCCAGTGCCTGGTCCGCGGCCACGCCGAGAAGGATGCCGACGGGCGGATTGCCCGTATCTACGGTTCGGTGATGGATGTCACGGAGCATCGCGAGGCGACGGATCGCATCGAGCACCTGAACCGGGTGCTGCGTACGATCCGGGATATCAACCAGCTCATCGCGCGCGAACGGGACCGGAACGCGCTCATCCAGCAGACCTGCGAGCTGCTCGTCGCCAACCGCGGCTACGCATCCGCGCTGCTGGTGTTGACCAACGACGATGAGCGTCCCACGGTCTGGGCGCAGGAGGGAATGGAAGACGCATTCCCCGCCCTGGCGGAGCAGCTCGAACGCGGCGACCTGCCGGCGTGCTGCGCTTTCGCGCGGGTCAGGGGCGACACGACGCTGGTGTCCGACCGGGCTGTGGCGTGCGCCGGTTGCCCGCTCAGGGAGCAGCGCTCGGACGCGGACGTTCTCGTCGTGCGGCTGCTCCACGACAGCGTGTCCTATGGCTACCTGACGGTAGCCGTCGAGCACAGCATGGGCGTGATCGAGGAGGAGCAGGAGCTTTTCGCGGAGCTGGCCGCCGACATCGCCTACGCCCTCTATGTCCTCCGCGTGGACGAAGCCCGGGCGGCGTCCGAGGAGCGCTCCGCCGCGCTCGAGGACCAACTGGTCCAGGCGCAGCGGCTCGAGTCCGTCGGGCGACTGGCGGGCGGCGTCGCGCATGACTACAACAACATGCTCAGCGTGATCATCGGGTACACGGAACTCGCCCTCGACCGCATCGACGGGGAGGATCCGTTGCGCGAGGACCTCGAGGAAGTGCTTCGGGCCGCCCAGCGTTCTGCCGACATCACTCGACAGCTCCTCGCGTTCGCCCGCAAGCAGACGATCGCGCCGCGCGTGATCGACCTGAACGCCACGGTCGAAGGCATGCTCAAGATGCTCCAACGGCTGATCGGCGAGGACATCGACCTCGCCTGGATGCCCGCGCCGCGCCTCGGGCCGGTCAAGGTGGATCCGGCCCAGATCGATCAGATGCTGGCCAACCTCTGCGTCAATGCGCGCGACGCGATCGAGGGGGTAGGCAAGATCACCATCGAGACGGACAACGCGGCGTTCGACGAAGCCTACTGCGCCGACCATCCGGGGTTCGTTCCCGGCGAGTACGTTCGGCTTGCCGTGAGCGACGATGGGTGCGGCATGGACCGGGAGACGCTCGAACACGCCTTTGATCCCTTCTTCACGACCAAGGGCGTCGGCAAAGGGACCGGACTCGGCCTCGCGACCGTGTATGGCATCGTGCGACAGAACGACGGGTTCATCAACGTCTACAGCGAGCCGGGGAAGGGCACGACGTTCCGCATCTACCTGCCGCGCTACGACGCCGAGTGGGCTGAGCTGGTCGCCGAACGCGCCGCCGAGATTCCCCTGGGGCATGCCGAGACGGTGATGGTCGTAGAGGATGACGCGGCCATCATGCGCATGGCCAACGTCATGCTGAATCGTCTCGGGTACACGGTGTTGGCCGCGGCATCGCCGACGCTGGCCCTTGATATCGCCAAGGCCCATGCCGGAGAGATCCGGCTCCTTGTCACCGATGTCGTGATGCCGGAGATGGACGGCCGCGACCTCGCCGAGCAGATCCACCGGCTTTACCCGGAGGTGCGGATCCTGTTCATGTCGGGCTACACCGCCAACGTGATCGCCCATCACGGTGTTCTGGACGAGGGCGTCCAGTTCATCCAGAAGCCCTTCTCGGTCGAGGATCTCGCGTCGGCGGTGCGGAAGGCCCTTGCGTAAGGCTGGCGCCGTCCAGACGACAGCGGCGATCGGATCCGCTGGGCGCTATCGCTATCGGAAGAGGATGGTGACCAGGATGCGCGATTCCTCGTGCGCCTCGACCGCGTGCGACGCGCCGCCGGGCAGGTGCATCCAGTCCCCGGCGCGCAGGATACGGGACGCGCCCTCGACGGAGAAGTCCACTTCCCCCGACAGACACTGCACGATGAGCGGCCCGTCGACCGCATGCGGCGGGAGCGTCTTTCCCGGCGGCAGACGCATCACGATCGCCTCGAACGCGTCGTTCTTCGTCAGCGCATTGGCCGCTTCCTCGCTGCCCTGCGTTCCGAACGTGCGCAGATTCGCCACCTCGCACGGCGATACGTGCTTCAACGCCATGGCCTCATGTCCTCCCAAAGTCTGCGCGTGGGCGCGTCCTCGTCAGGTTCTAGACAAGGGAACACAGAGACCCTGAGGATACATGCCCGGAAAGAGACCGGTCGACGGAAGGGCGCGACGTCGCGTTGGTGCAATTGCCTCCGGTCCTTTGTTAGGCTTTTCGCCGTAGGCGCCGGCGCGCGGCGCATGATGCCACGCAGCGATCGACCAGGGAGGCAGGGACGAGATGGACCGAGAAGCGTGTCGAGGCGAAGGGTGCTGTGGAGAGACGCCGGACGACGCGAGCGCGGGGGGCGGATGCTGCGGCGCGCCGCGCGTGGGACGTCGCCAGTTCCTCCGCATCGCCGGGGCGGGCGTGGCGGCGACTTCATTGGGCCGTCCGCTGACGGTGATGGCGGGGGCGTTCGCGGCGGAAGACGTGACGGGCTGCCATCTCGTACCCGCCGACAAGCAGCTCGACCCCGACTGGGTGCGATCGCTGTTCGAGCGGGGCGCGAAGGAAGTGTTCCGCGGCAAGGCGCTCGATAAGATTGGCATGCCCTGCGGCGGCATCGGCGCGGGACAGCTCTACCTTTGCGGCGACGGTACGCTCGGAAGCTGGCAAATCTTCAACGATGCGGTGTCAAACTGGGTCGAAGGGACCAGCGCGACCTACAAGCACGAAGGCATCGCCAAGCCGGTCGAGCAGGGGTTTGCGGTCGTCGTTCGCGATGCCTCCGGCGACGCCCGCGAGGCCCGGCTCGAGAAGAGCGGTTTCCCGGACACGGAGTTCCATGGCGAGTACCCGATCGGGCGGGTGCGCTATCGCGGCGGCGCGCTGCCGGTCGAGGTCGATCTCGAAGCGTTCTCGCCGTTCATCCCGCTGAACGCCAGGGACTCCGGCCTGCCCGCGACCGTGTTCCATTTCACGGTGACCAACCCGACGGATGCGCCGGTCACCGCGGCGCTGTTCGGATGGCTCGAAAACGCCGTTTGCCGGAACACCGGCGGCGGCCATCAGGGAACGCGGATCTCCAAGGTCTGCTGCGAGCGCGATCGCCGGGTCCTGGTGCACGCCGCCGCGCCGTGTCCCCACGCCGAGACGGCGCCGCCCACCGTGTTCGCCGATCTCGAAGGCGAGGACTACGGCGACTGGACGGTCGAAGGCGACGCGTTCGGTTCCGGGCCCGTCTCCGGCACGCTGCCCAACCAGAGTCCCGTGACGGGGTATCAGGGGGACAAGCTGGTCAACACGTATCTCAACGGCGACCGGACGACCGGCACGCTGACGTCGCCGGAGTTCACGATCGAGCGCCCGTTCATCAACCTGCTCGTGGGCGGCGGCCACTATGACGGCGCCATCGGTCAGGGCGAAACGGGGGTCAAGCTCGTGGTCGATGGCGAGACGATCGAGACGGCGCGCGGACGCACCAGCGAGGAGCTGCAGTGGGAGAGTTGGCACGTGGGCGACCGCATCGGACGGAAGGCCCGCATCGTTGTCGTCGACACGGCGGTCGGCGGCTGGGGACACATCCTGTGCGATCAGATCGAGTTCGCCGACGCGCCCCGCACGGACATCCCGCTGGCCATCGAGCGCGCGCCTGACTACGGCACGATGGCGCTGGCCACGCCGGACGTCGGCGCGTTGCAGTCTGAATGCCCTTCGGTCCTCGATGGACAGCAGCTTGTGGTCGACGGCGTCGCCGAGTTCGGCCTGACCGAGCAACGCATCGGGCTGGTCCAGACGGCGGACGTCCAGCTCGGGCCGGGCGCATCCTACACGTTCACCTTCGTGTTGGCGTGGCATTTCCCGAACAACTTCCACGACTGGGGCCACGCCTACGCCGCCTGGTTCCCTGACGCCCCGACCGTCGCCCACTACGTGCTCGATGAGCACGAGCGGCTGACGCACGACACCCGCCTCTGGCGCGACACCTGGTACGACGGCACGCTGCCCTACTGGCTGCTCGATCGGCTCCACTCGACCGTGTCGACGCTGGCCACGGGCACCTGCCATTGGTGGCGCAACGGCCGCTTCTACGCGTACGAAGGCGTCACCTGCTGCGAAGGGACCTGCACGCACGTGTGGAACTACGCCCATGCGCACGCGCGCCTGTTCCCGGAACTGGCGCGCAGCGTCCGCGAGATGCAGGACTTCTGTCCGCGCGACCAGGGCGGCGGATTCCACCCCGACACCGGGCTGGTGGGGTTCCGAAGCAACGACGCCTACGCCGCGGACGGGCAGTGCGGCACGATCCTGAAGGCCTATCGCGAACACCTGTGCTCGGCCGACGCCGCCTTCCTCTTCCGCTTCTGGCCGCGTATCCGCAAGGCGCTCGAGTTCTGCATCGCGCAGGACGCGAACTCGGACGGGCTGATCGAGAACCTGCAGCACAACACGTACGACATCAACTACTACGGCGCGAATACGTTTGTGGGCGCGCTGTATCTGGCGGCGTTGCGTGCGGGCGAGGAGATGGCGCGCGAGGTCGGCGAGGAAGCCTTCGCGAACCACGTTCACGCGATCTACATCGAGGGCCGGCGGCGCACCGTCGAGCGGTTGTGGAACGGGGAGTACTTCGAGCAGGACGTCGACCTCGACCAGCACACGCAGCACCAGTACAAGGACGGCTGCCTGTCCGACCACCTGTTCGGCCAGGGCTGGGCGCACCAGGTCGGCCTCGGCTACCTGTATCCGGAGGACCACGTGCGCACGGCGCTGCGGGCGGTCTGGAAGTGCAACTGGACCCCGGACGTCGGTCCCTATAACGAGGAGCACGCGCCGTTGCGCTGGTTCATCACGCCTGGCCAGGCGGGGCTGTTCACGTGCACGTGGCCGAAGGGCGCGTATCTGCCGAACGGCACGATGTACAAGAACGAGGTGTGGACGGGCATCGAGTATCAGGTGGCGGGGCACATGGCATGGGAAGGCTTACTCACGGAGGCGCTCGCGATTTGCCGCGCGGTCCACGATCGCTACCACCCCGAGCTGTTCAACCCGTACAACGAGGTCGAGTGCGGCGATCACTACGCCCGGGCGATGGCCAGTTGGGGCGTGCTGACCGGGCTGGCGGGCTTCTGTTACCATGGGCCGAAGGGCGTGATCGGATTCGCGCCGCGCATCACGCCCGAGAACTTCAAAGCCGCGTTCACGGCGGCGGAAGGTTGGGGCGCGATCGTGCAACAGCGCGACGAGACCCGGCAGTGGAACCAGGTGCATGTCAGATGGGGGCGCGTCCGGATCGCCGAGATGGCGCTCGAGTTGCCCGGCGACGTCCCGCCGTCGGACGTGGAGATCGCCCTGTTGGGCGAGGACGGCCGGACGCCGGACGCCTTGCTGGGCGGACGCGCGCGCGTGGACGGGCGAAGCGTGACGATCACGCTGAACGAGCCGGTCGTCGTTGAGGCGGGACGGTCCCTCGGCGTCGCCATGACGTTCTGAGATGCGCGGCGGGCGGGGAGCTTGCCCGCTGATACAGGAGGTGCAAGATGAGTTCTCGCGGCGAAGGCCTGCGAAGTGGTCTGCGGGCGGCGTTGGCCCTCGCGCTGTGCACGACGGGCGCCGCGCTGGCGCAGCCGGTCGATGTGCCGAACCCATCCTTCGAGGAGGGCGCTGACCAGCCGGCGGGTTGGTCGTTGTCGGGCGGGTCAGGCGGCTGGACCGAGGACGCCTACGACGGCGCGCGCGCCGTGACGGTGACCGGAGAGGCCGCGCCGGATGCGAGCAACCACTGGCGCACGGACGCCATCGCTTTCGAGCCGGGCGCGCTCTACCGACTGCGGTTCCACGCGAAGCGCCTTGAGGGCGCGACCGGGTGCGTGGTGTCCGGGCCGGCTTTCGCCAACCGGGATTACCACGGTCTGCCGGATGGGTGGAACGAGCTGGATTTCGTGTTCGCCGCGCCGACGGAGCTGCCGCCGGACACGGACTGGCTGCGGTTCGGACAGTGGCAGAACCCGGGCACGGTCGCGTTCGACGCGATCGACCTGGCCCGTGTCGACCCCATCTACGAGACGCGCGACGGAATCGCGCTGGGCGACGGCGAACGCATCGACGGCCACCGGTACGTGTTCAACGCGGCGTTGTCCCAGGTGGGCGGCAATGCGAACCACGCTCGTCCGCTTGCCGCGTTCAACGCCCTCTTCAACACGAACCGATGGGTGTTCGGCGGGGACACGTACGTCGTGTACCGCCATGAGGTCGGCGATCTGGAGCAGCAAGCCGCGGAGGTGCGCGTTTCGGTCAACTACCACGTGCGCGGCAGCCTGCTGGTCGAGGCGAGCGCCGACGGCTCGGCGTGGGTCCCCGTGGGGCGGCTCGACGGTACGGGCGCGCTGGAGGCCGCGTTGCCGGCCGAGTTGCTGCCCGCCCGATCGGTGTGGGTGCGACTCCGGTCGCGGCCGGCGCGGGAGGGCGAGGAGCCCGCCGCGCTCCAGGTGCACGGCTACACCTACGAGGCGACGTTGGCGCATGCGCTCGGCGTGCGTTCCGGACGAACGCTCCTGGCCGCATCGCAGTCGGACGACCCGTCGGTGCGCGTGCAGATGCTCGGCGTGGGCGACCCCGACTCGGGCGGAAGCGCGCTTGCGGTGCGGCTGCGCGTGGCGAACGATGGGGCCGAGCCGCGGCAGGTGCGGCCCCGGATCACGTTGCGGAGCGCGTCCGGCGAGGAGGAGATCGAAGGCGCCGAGCTGACGCTGGATCCGGGCGAGCAACTCGTGGCCGTGCCCTACGCCCTGTCCGGCATGGGGCGGATCGACCTGGCGCTGCAACTCGACGGCGCGGGCTGGACGGGGGAGACGTCGTTCTTCGTGTCGCCGATTCACGCGGCGCACTACGGCGAGCGCCTGCCGGGATCGAGCGACGCGGTTGGCCTGTGGTGGGCGTCCTCCGGCTGGAAGGTCTCGCGCACGCGGCCCGCGCCTGGGGCGACCGGGAAGGCGGTGCGCATCGCGGCGGCGCGCGGCGAGGCGGAGGCGGTGCAACTGGTCCTGCGGCCCGCCGAGCGCATCGAGGGCCTCGAGGTCGGCTGCAGCGACCTCAGCGGCCCGGGCGGCGCGGTGATCCCCGCGGCGCGCGTGGAGCTGCTGCGGGTGGGCTACGTGCCCGTGAGCCAGCCGAGCGACGAGATCGGTGCGACGGGCCCCTGGCCCGATCCGTTGCCGCCGGTCGCCGGTCCGCTTGATCTGGAGGCCGATGCGAACCAGCCGATCTGGGTGCGGGTGCGCGTGCCTCGGAAAGCTGCCGCCGGCGTCTATCGCGGCCGGATTCGACTGAACTCGGAGGGCTATGCCGCGGAGGCGCCCATCGAGGTGGAGGTGTTCGGGTTCGAACTGCCCGCTCGCATGAGCTGCACGACGGCGTTCGGGTTCAACCCCTCGCTTGTGTTCCGCTACCACAACGTGACCGACGACGCCCAACAGCGCGACCTGCTCGTGCGGTACTTCAGCGCGCTCAGCGCCCACCACATCTCGCCCTACGACCCGGCTCCGCTCGATCCGTTCCGCGTGTCCTGGCCCGGCGCGAGCGATTGGGACGGCGGCGTGCGGGACCGGGAGACCGTGCATGCCGGCGTCAGCAGTCTCCGGGTGGAGGATGCGTCGACGTCGGCCGCCGTGTCCGCCGGGTCGCGGATCCCCGCGCCGATTCCCGCGGACGGTGTGGTCCTGCGGTTCGACTACAAGACGCACGCGCCCGGACATCGGTTCATCGTGTCGCTCAACCATTTCGACGCGGCGGGCGTGTGGATGCCCGGAAAGAACCTTGATATCCCTGTGACCGGCGACGGGACCTGGCAGCCGTTTGCCCATGAGGCGACGGCCTTCCCGGAAGGCGCGGCGTCGTTCACTGTGACGCTGTGGGCCACGGAGTGGACCGAGCAGGGCGAGCAGACGGGGACGGTCTGGTTCGACGACCTCGTTGTCTCCAGCCGCGCCGACGAAGCGACGCTATTGGCGAATGACTTCGAGCCGCTCGCGCCGGAGGAGCTGGCGCCCGCCATCGACTGGTCCGCCTGGGACAGCGAGGTCTCCCGGGCAGTCAACGATCTCAAGTTCAACAGCTTCCGAATCCCGATCCAGGGGATGGGCGGCGGCGATTTCATGTCGCGGACCGAGCCGAGCCTGCTCGGTTACGCGGAGGACACGCCGGAGTACCAGGCCGCATTCCGCGCGTACTGCCAGGCCGTACAGGAGCATCTGCGGAGTCAGGGGTGGCTCGATGAGGCCTACGTCTACTGGTTCGATGAGCCGAAGCCGCGCGATTACGCCTTCGTGATGAACGGCTTCCGCAAGCTGCGCGAGGCCGCGCCCGACATTCGCGGCATGCTGACCGAGCAGGTCCAGCCGGAGCTGATCGGCGGCCCGCGGATCTGGTGTCCGTTGACGCCTGCGTACGATGAGGCCCTTGCGGCGGAGCGACGGGCCGCCGGCGAGACCTTCTGGTGGTACGTGTGCACCGCGCCGAAGACGCCGTACGCCGGGCTGTTCATCGACCATCCCGCGACGGACCTGCGCGTCTGGCTCTGGCAGACGTGGAAGCGGCGCATCGAGGGCGTGCTGATCTGGGAGACCGTCTACTGGACCAGCCCGAGCGCCTATCCGGATTCGCTGCAGAACCCGTACGCGGACCCGATGGGATGGGTCGCATGGAAGCCCGACCTGGCGCGAGGAACGAAGCTGCCCTGGGGCAACGGCGACGGCCGGTTCCTGTATCCGCCCGAGTCCGCCGCGGAGGGCGGGTCCGGCGAGCCCATTCTCGAAGGCCCGGTCGACTCGATCAGGCTGGAGATGCTGCGCGACGGCATCGAGGACTACGAGTACCACGCGATGCTGGAGCGCTTGCTGGCGGAGCGCGGCGATCGACTCGGCGCGGAGGAACGGCGACGGTATGAGGAGCTGCTCGACGTGCCGGATGCGGTCTCGGCGAGTCTGACCGAGTTCACGTGGGATCCCGCGCCGATCGAAGCGCGTCGCGCGGAACTGGCCAAGGCGATCGCGCGGCTGTCGCGCTGACCCGTCGCCGTACTGCCGGTTGGTCGTCTAGATGGCGTTCTCGGCCAGGACGTTCTCGATGGGGGCCCCGCGCACCTCGCATCGCGTCACGTAAGCGGCCGCCGCCTGCGCCATGGCGGCGAGCGTCGCCCCGTCGTGCGGACGTCGCGCGGCGCGGAGATCGGCGGTCGACGCGGCCGCCGATCCTTTGGGCGGGCGGTACTGTTGCAGCACGTAGCGCCGGGCGCCGCGAATTCGGGCCGCCATCGAGACGATGTCCTCGACGTCGAACGCGGGCAGGACCGTCGTGCGGAACTCGTAAGCCGTTCCGGACGACATGATCGCCTCGATGCTGGCGTCGATATCGCGCTGGATGACCGATCGGCCGCAGACCTCGTCGTAGCGGTTACACGGCGCCTTGACGTCCATCGCCACGAAGTCGAGGCAACCCGACGAGAGCAATGCGCGCAGCGTGTGGGGACGGGCGCCGTTGGTGTCCAGCTTGACCATGAAGCCGAGGTCGCGCACGGCGTCGATCATGTCGGCCAGGTCCGGCTGGAGGGTGGGCTCGCCGCCGCTGAACACCACGCCGTCGAGCAGCCCCTGGCGTGACGTGAGCCAGGCAAGGAAGGCCTCCGGCGAGAGCCCCGGGGCGTTTGGCTGCACCTCCAGCAGCGCGCGGTTGTGGCAGTAGTCGCAGGCGAAGTTGCAGCCCGGCGTGAACACGACCGCCGCGATGCGGCCGGGCCAATCGACGAACGAACAGCGCTCCAGCCCCGCGATCACCATGTCGTCGCGGCTCCCGCGGGCGTCGCCGCTGCGTCGGTCTCGGCGAAGGCCGCATCTTCCGTGCTCTCCGGGGCGATCTCGAACTTGCGCCGCTCGAAGTATTCCGCCCGCTTGCCGTCGTTGTAGTTGCTGACGGGTCGCAGATACCCCGTCACGCGCGACCACACCTCCGTCTCGCGGCCGCACTGCGGACAGGCGAACTGCTCGCCTCGCAGGTAGCCGTGCGTGTCGCAGATGCTGAAGGTCGGCGTGATCGACAGGTAGGGCAGCGTGAATCGTTCGAACACCCGCTGGATGAGGCGTTTGCAGGTCTGGATGTCGTCGATGCTCTCGCCCAGGTAGGCGTGCAGCACCGTGCCGCCGGTGTAGGCGGACTGCAAGGGATCCTGCAGCGCGATCGTCTCGAACAGGTCTGAGCTGAACCCGACGGGCGTCTGGGTGGAGTTGGTGTAGTACGGCGTGCCGTCGCCCGCGGTGATGATCTCCGGGTAGCGCGACTTGTCGAGGAGCGCCAGGCGATAGGCCGCGCCCTCGGCGGGCGTGGCCTCGAGGTTATAGACGTTGCCGGTCTCTTGCTGGATCGCGACGAGCTGTTCGTTGAGGTACGCCATCGTCTCTTGCGCGAACGCCTGTCCTTCGGGCGTCGTGATGTCCTTGCCCATGAAGTTCAGCAGGGCTTCGTTCATCCCGATGATCCCGATCGTGCTGAAGTGGTTGTGCCACCACGCGCCGGTGCGCTCATGGACCACGCTGAGGTAGTGGGCGGAGTAGGGGTAGAGCCCGTGGGCCGTCTCCTGCTCGATGATCTTGCGCTTGATTTCGAGCGAGGTCTTCGCCACTTGCACCAGATGCCACAGCCGCGCGCGGAACTCGTTGGCCGTCTTGGCCAGATGCCCGATACGCGGCAGGTTGATCGTGACCACGCCTATCGAGCCCGTCAGCGGGTTGCTCCCGAAGAGGCCGCCGCCGCGCTTCCGCAGTTCGGACGTGTCCAGCCGCAGCCGGCAGCACATCGAGACCGCGTCCTCGGGCGAGAGGTCGGAGTTGACGTAGTTGGCGAAGTAGGGGATGCCGTACTTGCAGGTGATCCGCATGAACGCATCGGCCGCCGGCGAATCCCAGTCGAAATCGCGCGTGACGTTGAGCGTGGGGATCGGAAAAGTGAACACGCGCCCTTTGGCGTCGCCTTCTTCCATGACTTCGCAGAAGGCCCGGTTGAACAGATCCATCTCGGCCTGGAAGTCGCCGTAGACGGCATCCTGCTGCTCCCCGCCGATGATCACGGGCTGGTCGCGCAGGGTCGCCGGCACGGTCAGATCGAACGTCAGATTCGAAAAGGGGCACTGAAATCCGACCCGTGTCGGCACGTTGATGCTGAAGATGAACTCCTGCAGCGACTGCTTGACCGCCTCGAACGTGAGGCCGTCGTACCGGATGAACGGGGCGCAGTAGGTGTCGAACGACGACCAGGCTTGCGCGCCGGCGCACTCGCCCTGCGTCGTGAACGTCGAGTTCACCATCTGGCCCAGGAACGAGCGCAGGTGCTTGGCGGGGCTGCTCTCGACCTTGCCGGGCACGCCGCCGAACCCCTGCACCAGGAGCTGGCGCAGATCCCAGCCCGCGCAATACGGACCGAGGAACCCGAGGTCATGGATGTGGATGTCGCCGTTCTCGTGGCTTTCCCGCACCAATGCGGGGTAGATTTCGTGAAGCCAGTATTTCTTTGTGAAGAACTCGCGCACGTAGTTGTTCAGGCCGTTGATGCTCTTCTGCGTGTTGGCGTTCTCGCGTACCCGCCAGTCGCTGTCGCTGAGGTAGCCGGAGAACATGTCGATCGTGGCCCCGATCAGGGCGTTCAGGTTGCGGGCCCCCGCCCGCTTCTCGCGATAGAGAATGAACGCCTTCGCCGTGCGTGCGTGACCGTTCTCGATCAGCACTTTCTCGACGAGATCCTGGATCCCCTCGACCTCCGGCACGGCGTCGCCGTACTGGGTCTTGGCCAGCGCGATCACCTCGCCGCACAGCGCCTCGGCCCGCCCGAAGTCGTCGCCCCCGCAGGCGGTCGCCGCCTTGAAGATCGCCCATGTGATCTTCTCCGGGTGGAATCGTTCGATGCTGCCGTCTCGCTTGCGTATTGTCTCAAACATGTCGCATGGTTCCCAGATTGTCGGCCCGCGAGGCGCCCCTCGGCGTCGTTCCCCAGGGCGCGTTCGCGTTGCATGTGTCGTCATATGTCCGGCGCAGCCGTCTGCCGCGCCCGCCGGTTCCGCGCGTGGCAGGCCGTTCTCCGCAGGGTATGCGCGGCGCACCAGTCGCCCCGCCCCCGCCTGTCGCCCCGCCAGCGCGGGAATCGCGCCGCCGTAGCCATGACCCCAGTATATAGTGGTATCCGTGAGGAGTCAATACCAAATATCGTGGTGTCCGGGGTTTCGCAAGCCGCTTGCTCATGGCGACTTACAGCGATCTGTCAGGAGATTTCCTCCCTGTCGGAGAGGTGGACGTCAACCCGGCGGGCACGGCCGACGTTATGGCACAAGCGCCGTGCCCCGTGCTCGGCGATTGCATCTCGGTGCGTGGGCTCGTGTGCAGCGAACCCGGGCCCCGTAAAAGTTCTTTACATCGGCAGGCCGAATGTGGTAGCATCAACTGTGGCTAAAAATACTCAACAGAATCAGCAGTCCAAACCCTGTATCGAGGCCGCTCGTTCGGAGCAGGACCTGTGCCTACTTGCACTCGAGTCGGGTGAATTCGACACGATGACCGACGACGAGTGGGTGTTGTTGTGCGAGCGCATCGCAAAAGAAGTCAACAACGCCGCGGGTTCAGGAACCGGGTCTGACGGCAACGTCGGGGCCCGGGCGGCGTCGTCCCCCAAGTCTCGCCACTCGTAAGCATCGCCTCCTACATGCTGCGCCCTTTCCGCCGGATGGAAGAATGCACCTGGCGGGGGAGAGCGGTATCGTGTGGAGGCGTACGCGAGAGCGGTGCGACGGTGCGGATTCGTGTCTGTATGCAGCGCGTGTATGCGGGCTTGGCTTGTCGGCTGCCAATTCAGGGAAAAGGGAGTCCATTGAGGAATCCCGCTAACCGAAAAGGAGAACCGACCCATGGCCGAAGCGCAGAACAATGACACGGTGCGTGTGCACTATACTGGACGACTGACCGACGGGACCGTCTTCGACAGCTCCGCCGGGCGCGAACCGCTCGAGTTCACGATCGGCGGCGAGACGGTGATCCCGGGCTTCGAGCGCGCCGTCGTGGGCATGTCCCCGGGCGAGAAGAAGACCGAGACGATCGCCGCGGAAGACGCCTACGGTCCGTTCATCGAGGAGCTGGTGCGTGAGGTTGACCGCTCGGAGTTCCCCGAGGACGCCGTGGTCGAGCCTGGGCAGCGTTTCCAGGCGAACGCCGGCGGCGCGGTGGTGGTGCTCACGGTGATCGAGGCCGACGAGAAGCTCGTGACCGTCGATGCGAACCATCCGTTGGCGGGCAAGGACCTCGAGTTCGACATCGAGCTGGTCGAGATCGTCTAGCGAGCGTCTTGGGAAGCGCCGGGCCTGGTCGGGCCGACCAGCGGGTCGATCGCGCCCAGTTCGGAGAACGCGTTGTGTCGCTCGATGCAGGTGGGACAGGTCAGGCACGGGGCGTCGCCGCCTCGGTAGCAGGACCATGTCTGCGCGTAATCGACGCCGAGGCGCAGCCCGATGCGAAGCGCCTCTGATTTCCGCAGCGCCGCGAAGGGCGCCAGCACGCGAACGGCCTGTCGGCGATTGAGCGCGAGCACGGCGTTCAGGCGCTCGACGAACGGTCCGGTGCAGTCCCAGTATCCGTACTCATCCATCGCCTGGGCGCCGTAGTAGAGCTCCTGCACGCCTTTGGCCTCTGCGTACGCGGCCGCGACCGCGAGCAGCGTCATGTTGCGGTTCGGCACGTAGGTCGGCGGCTGATCGCGTTGCTCCGGCGTCAGGGCGTCCAGATCCGGCACCTCCCCGCTGCCTTCCACCAGCGCAGTTCCCTCCCGTACAAGCGCCGCCACGCCCGACAAGTCCGCGATGCGGTGTTCCGCCGCGCCCGCGGCTTCGGCCTGCGCGCGGGCGCACGCCAGCTCCCGCGCATGGCGTTGGCCGTAATGCACGCTGAGGGCGTAGACCGGCGCGCGCCGCAGATCACGCGCGACGTGGTGGAGCAGGGTGGTGGAATCCAGTCCGCCGCTGAGCAGAACCACGGCGGGGATCGAAGCGTGGGACATGACGCCCTCCTGTGTGCGCGGGCGGTTCTCCTTGACAGGGCCCCCAAAAGCGGCAATACGGGCGGAAACAACGCGGGCCGACTCCCGCTGGGGAATCGGCCCGCTGTATCTCAACTCGCGAACGCGAAACCCGAAGGCTCCGCCCGGAGTTATTTTAGAGGCCCAGGACGTTTCCGCCAGGGCCTCCGCGGAAGGAGAAACGCCACATGTGGCGCTGACCACCTTGATTGTAGCATGAGCCCCCGCCTGTTGCAACAGGAAAATCTCGACCGGGCCTCGCACGAGGCTGCGCGCATCGCGCAAGGATGCGACGGGTATGCATAAGGGGAAACGGTCAAGAATCCCCCGTCTGCGCGGCGACGCCTGGTCCAAAATGGACCGCGCGCCAGTCAGCCCTCCCCGGAACTCTTCTCGAGCACGCTCAGGTCCTCATCCAACGGGAGGCGGTCCTCCATGTACAGCACGAGCAGTCGCTCCTCGTTCGACAACGTGACCGAACGGGTGTCTGGGTTGAACTCAGCCACGTACCACGTCCCATGGACCGGGGCGCCGAGGAACAGCGAGCGCGTGCGCACGCTGCCATCCGGCAGATACACATCGATGGTGAACCGCGGGTTCTTTTCGGCTGCTACGAGGATGCCGCGCAGTTGCACCTCCACGCCATCCGAGGTCCAGTCCACGACCCCTTCGGCGCCGGCGGATCCGTCCCTCGGCTCGTCCGCCTGGTCGGAAGCGCGGAGCGCGGCGTCGAGGGTCGGGTCCGTCCGGGCGGGCGGCGCGGCGGGGGGGATCGGCGCGGGTTCGTCGCCGGGTTCGTCGCCGGGGTCGGGTTCGCGGGCGACGGCCGTCGTCTGCCGGGTGAGGTCGAAGTCATGCGCCGGTTCGTTGTTGAGGCGCACGCGGTAGCGCCCCGGGTCGAGCCGATACCGCAGCACCGCGCTCCTGCCGGGGCCGATGCGAAGGTCCGGCAGGGCGCTTCCGCGAACCATGAACCGCATCTCGTTGGCCTCGACCTCGCTGGGCGGGCCCACGTCCGTCCATCCGTCGGTCTCGCGGCGTTCGAGCGCGTAGGTGAACGCGCGGCTGCGAGGCGTCGCGGCAGTCAGCGCCATCTCTCGGATGCCCTCGTTCGTCACCCAGATGGCGCCCTCGTATTGCTGTGACGCCGGGTCGAACCGCGTGACCTCCGATACCGTCGGGGCCGGGCGGGCGAACCCGAGAAAGTCGGAGGACACGAGGCCGATCCATGCGGCGATGATGATGACGGCGCCCGCGACCGCCGACCAGAGCCGGGGGCGCTTGCGCAACGCGACCACGGCGGCGGCGCCCAGGAGCGCATAGGCGGACAGCAGGGCGAGCGCGCCGGGACGTCCGGGATGGGCGATCGCTTGGCGCAGGGGCTCGGCCAGCGGCGTGAAGCCGGAGGCGCCTTCATGCACAAACAGGATGGCGCCGAGACCGGCGAGCACCCACACGGCGAGGTAGCCCAAGCCGCGCGCCGCGGCGCCCGGTACGCAAGCGACCAGCGCCGACGCGACCGCCGCCGCCACGGGGATGGTGACCACCCAGTGGGCTTCCGGCGCGGCGGGTCGCAGATCGCGAGCGAACGCAAGGGGGCTGACATCGCCGAAGGCCGGCAGGAGCAGGGCCAACGCCGCGAGGATTCCCGCGCCCCAGGCGAGCCAGGCGTCGGTCACATTGCGCAGGTAGACAGAGCTGTAGCGGTTTGGCCGCGGGCGCGCCGCCGCCGTCGGGACCGAGCGAGCGTCCGTGGCCTGCAGCGCCTTGTGCACCAGGGCGTTGTCCTCTTGAAGCTGGGCGCGCCAGGATTCGAGCTTGGCCTCCGGGCCGCCTGTAACGAGGGCCGCCGCAGCCTCCGTCGGGCGGCGGCGGCCATCCAGCCGTTCCGCGAGCGAGTCGGCGGTCTGCATGTCTTTCGCGATATCGTCCTCGAGCGTGCTGAGCCGTTCGCGGCAGAATGCGAGCCTGGCCTCAGCGCGCGTCAGGGCTGCCTTCGCCGCGGCGAGGCGATGGCCCAACTCGGTGCGGTCCGCATCGCGACGGTTGCGCTGCTTGCGCAGTTCCTGTCGCTCCTTGCGCGCCGCCTCGCGCACTTCCAACGCGTCGCGGAGTTCGCGGATCCACCAGTCGCGCAGCGTGCTGTGTTCGCCGGGTTCGTCAGGGAAATCGATCCGTTCGACGAGCGGCGGCTCCGCGTCCAGCGGAATGCGGATGTAGCCGCCGGCCTCGTGAGGCGTACGCACGGCCAGCCAGCCGCGCAGGTTGATCTGGCGTTGCTCGAGGCAGTCGCGCCGACGCCGGTGTTTGGCGATCTGCTCGCGAAACGCGTCGACCTCGACCTCGCCGACCCGCGCGGACAGCGTGAGCTTGCTGATGCGGTCGAGCGTCCCGGACAGCTCGACAGACGTCTCCATGAGCCGTTGGCGCAGGAGGTCGTCCAGGTGTTCGCGGGCGTCCTGGATCCCCTCAAGGATGCGCCGGTATTCGGCGGCCTCGGGGCGATCCTCGCTGCCGGCCTCCGCGCGGGCGAGGCGGTGGCGCACCCGGTGTTCCATGGATGCCAGCGTCCGCAGCGGCTCGAGGATGGCCGGCGCGACGTCCTTGCGCAGACCGGTCTCGTCGTCCGCTTCGAGTGTCGTCTCTGCAGCGGTGCGCTCGGGCGCATCGTCCCGGCGCGCGTCCTCGGGCGGACGCGCCCGGCGCTTGCGAAGGAACTGCGGCGCTTCGGTGAGATCAACCTCGGTCGTTCCCTCGGGCAGTTCATCGAGCCGAGGGATGCGGAGCTTCTGGCGGCACGCGACGCATTTTCCGGGCTGACCGAGCATCGCTTCCGAGACTTTCATCTTCTGGCCGCAGATGCAGTAGATTCGCAAGGGATATGTATCCTTTTCGGCCATCTCGACCTCCCACAGGAGAAGTATACCAAACAGAAGGGGAGGACGGGGCGGCGGATGCGAATTCTACGGTCATTCCGGCGCGGTTCGCACCCAGTCGATGCCGATTTCCGCGGGCGCGTCGGTCGGATCGAGCCGGAGCTGCGTGATCACGCCGCGCCATTCCGGCGATGCCCCGACGTCGAAGTCGTACACGTGGTAAGCGCCGTCGGCCTGCAGCGGCACGGTGACGGACGCTTCCTCGGTCCATCCGTCGTCGCCGTCGCGCTGCCAGAAGAGCTGCACCCGCTCGCCGGCATCCGCGCGCAGTCGCACCCGCACCGATGCGACCCGTTCCGCCGGGAGCATCATGAACGGCGGGCCGATGAGCGCGGCGTCGTCCGACTGGGATCGGGCGCGGAGTTCGCCGTCCGCGATCTCGAACCCGGCCATGCCCTGGGCCGGGCGGAAGTGGACGGAGCGCGGTCCGTCGAAATCAAGGGACAGCCCCCGATCGAGTCCGAGCTTACGGGCGTAGCGACTCAGGTAGTCCCGCTCGACGTCGTCCCAGGTCACGTCCGTGTTGAAGCGGGCGACGTCTTCCGGCGTCGGCGTGGGAACGGCGTAGGGCCCGCGGGCGCGGGTGAGCACGTCGCGCAGGGCGCTCAGTCGGCCGAAGCCGTACTGCTTGCCGGGCTCCGCCTGGCCGCCCTCGCCCCACTCGTTCCACGACTCGAACAGCGCCAGGCGCGTCTCCGACTCGACGTAGCGCGGCAACGCTTCGACCATGCGACGGAACGCCGCGGGCGTGTTCCCCGTCGTGCGGACGGCGTTCTCCTTGCTGCGCGCCGCGTCGTCCCAGCCCACCCACGCGGACGGGATGTAGTCGAGCCCCAGCCGGTGGGCTTCCTCGCGGGCGATGGCGAAACATTCGTGGTGGCGCGGGATAAGCGGCTCGAACGGCATCGAGCGCGTCGAGAAGTCCATCGGCCGGTCGCGGAAACCGTAGGCGTAGGCGGTCACCGCGTCGAACCCGCCCTTCTTATAGTCGACCAGGTAGGGCAGGTTGTTCTGGACCGCCACGAAGTACACGCCGGGGTGGCCGTGGGCGCGGGCCGTGTCGCGCATTCGCTCAAGGGCCTCGCGGCAGCCGTCCCAGCCGCCGTGGGCGTTGACGATCTTCAGCGGCACGTGGATCAGCACGACCGGCTTGCCGTCCACGCGCAGGTAGCTGGGGTGGCTGAAGTAGCGCTCGCAGAGCGTGGTGATGAAGTCGTTCAGCGCTTCGTGTCCGAAGTCCACCGGCTTGAACTGGCCGCAGTGTCCCTCGTTGCACCAGTCGACGCAGAACTGCATGCGGTCGACGAACCGGCTCTGCATGAACCCCTTCTCGAGCGCGTCGTTGAGGTAGTCCATGCCCTGGTTGAAGTACCAGTCGAACACGAAGAACGAGATGCCGTGGTCCACGGCCCATTTGATGTGCCAGTCGGCGACCTCCGGCAGGGCCTCATCGTAGTAGCCGAGCAGCGGTTCGAGGTAGTCGACGGAGCGCACGCCCCAGTCGTTCCGGTCCCAGTCCAGCATGACCGGGAAGTAGTAGCACCCGAGGCGGATGTCCATGTCCGGGAGCGTGGGCGGCTCGAGATCGGCGGTCGCCGTCGGGCGCGGCTCCGGCGTTGTAAGGAACACGGGCGTCCGAGCGGTGAACGCCACAGGCCGTCCGGCCTGGCGCGCCTCAACGGTGCAGATGTAGGAGGCGTCAGGCTCGTCGGGGCGGCCGGCGACCTTGAACGCGGCGCCGTGATCCTCGCCATAGGCGAGGCGTCCCGCCGCCGCGTGGTCCGTGCCGACGACCTGCATGCCCTCCGGCGGTGTCAACGTCGCCTCGACGTCCGTCAGCACGGCGTCGCCCCGGTTCTCGATCCGGAGGCGGACGGCGGCGGGCGTTGCGGGATCAGACGGCAGGGCGTCGGGCATCAGATCGATCGCCAGCCGGGGACCCACTGGTTCGAGACCGATGAACCGCACCCGCGACAACCGCACGCCCCAGCCCCCAGGGACCTCAACCGCGATGCGCGCATACACGGCCTGCTCCGGCGCGATGCATTCGAAGCCGTACGGGAACCAGTCTTCTCCGGCCAGGGGCGTCACGTGGACGTACTCATACGCGAGCTGCTCATCCTCGGCGTTGCGGAAGGACACGTGCAAGCTCCAGCCCTGCTCGCCGATGATCCGCTGCACCATCGCGCTGAACCGGTAGCGCCGATGCGGCTCGATGGGGAAGCGCGCCGTCTGCAGTCCGATGCGACCCGTGCCGCGCGCGTCGATCTCGAGCGCCTTGGCGAACGGCTGGTCGGCGACATCCACGACACGGACATGCGCCGCGTGTTGCTCATTCACCTCCCAGTGCGTCAGGCCGTCGGCGAAGCTCCCGTTCCGGCAGTAGTCGCGGCCGACCGGGTCGACGGCGGCCGGATGGGCATCCGACAGCGAAGCGTGCGTGAAAGCGCAGAGCAGTGCGAGCATCGTCATGGGTCGTAGGCTTCCCGGATTGCGAGCAGTTCGGCGGATGCGCGACGCCGGGCATCTGGCGCCCGGCGTCTGCATCGCGCTTCGGCAGTGAGTGTAAGCCGGATCAGCAGCCGGCGTCGACTTCGGCGACCCCTTCCGGGGGGAGCTCAGCCCATGCCGCCCATGAAGTGCACCCAGTTCGGGACCTCCGCGCCGAGGTTCCTCGTGGGCCCGGCCGGGAAGCGGCGCTCGCTGTAGCGCACGAACTCCACGTGTCCGTCGAGGTAGAGCACGTTGCTTCCGCCCGGGACGTGGTTGAAGTAGGACACCGCCTGGCCGCCGCCGTAGATGTCGGAGGTGTTCGCCCACGCATCCCACATGATCGGCAGCGCGCTCTGGGCCGTCGCGCCCGCTGCGGGGTTGTTGATGTCGGTGATGAAGAAGCGCTCGATGCCCTCCTTCAGGCGTCGGTAGCTGTTAGGCAGGGGAGAGCCGTCGTCATCCGGCCAGTGATGCACCCAACTGACGATGTTGATCAGGTTCGAGTCGATGTCGATCTGGCCCTGGTCATGCCACTTGATGATCGAGTCCCAGTGTTCCGGGCACCCGGTATCCGCGAGCTGCGGGTTCGCAAGGAACACGTCAACATTTGTCGGGGCGAACGGGTCGCCGCCGGGGTCCGTCCATGAACCATGGCCGGAGACGGTGAAGAACTCGAAGAACTGCCCGCCGCTGCGTATGGCGTAAGGGCAGTAGATATAGGAGTAGGGGAAAGACAGGATCGCGTGCATGCACCAGGCGTTGTGCTGCTGGTTCGGGCCGTCGATCCGCTTCAGCATCTCTGTCAGGTCTTTCTCGGGTAGATCCGGCATGGCGACGCCCCAGACGCTGGTGGTCCAGTCGCCGCGCGAGTCCGAGGGGCAGATTGCGATGCTCGGGTCGTTCCAGTAGTCCGGATACAGTTGTTCGCTGTTCACCCCCAGCCAGGGGCTCCAGCCGCGCGGATCGAGGTTCATCTGGCCGGGATACATGCCATTGCGGCTCTCGCCCGCGTACATCTTGAACACGAGCCCCCACTGCTTAAGGTTGTTCTGGCACGAGGCGCGCCGAGCCGCCTCGCGGGCGCGGGCGAGGGCGGGCAGCAGAATCGCCGCCAGGATGGCGATGATCGCGATCACCACCAGCAGTTCGATGAGCGTGAAGCCGTTCCGTCTGTGTCTCATGATAGCGACCTCCATGTTCTGGGGCGTGCGGCCCCGTTTCCTGATGCCTTCAGCATACCAGCGTGTCGATCCGAGCGTCTCCTACGAATTCATCCAGGATGCGGACGATGTCACCGATTCAGCCGGGCCGCCCTCGGTCCTGGAAGCGGGCGCGGGAGTTGATCGCCGACAGGAAGGGGAGCACAATATTCCCATGGTTCGCAGGTACACGCTGGATGATCTCGCGACGCAGCCGGGCCTCGCGCTCCACGTCGAACACAGCGTATTCCCGGAGCGGTCGTTCGAGCCGCATACGCACGATTTCACCGAGCTCGTGGTCGTGCAGCACGGGAGAGCCATGCACGTGGTCGACGACCGGGCCTATCCGGTGTCGGCGGGAGATGTCTTTGTCGTGCAGCCGAACGATGTGCACGCCTACCGTGACATGGTGGGCCTGGACATCTGCAGCATCGGCTTCGACCCCGAGCTTCTGTTCGACGCCGACTCCGACCTTTTCGGCATCCCAGGGTTTCACATGCTCTTCCACCTGGAGCCGGCCTTTCGGCGCGACCACGCGCTCCCGAGCCGTCTACGGCTCACCAAGGAGCAGATCCACTACGTCATCGGATTCGTCGAGGCCATTGAGGAAGAGCTGAGCGAGCGCGCGCCGGGGTATGTGGCCATGCTGCGGGCCCACTTCGCGCTGCTGGTCGGCTTCCTGGCGCGGAACTACACGAGTCGCGGCGACAATGCTTCTGAGCGGCTGGTCCGGATGTCTCGCGTTGTGGCGTATATCGAGGACCATTACAGCGAGCCCCTGACGCTCGACGCTCTGGCGGAGATGGCCTGCATGTCCAGAAACACGTTGATCCGGGCCTTTCGTCGCTGCTACGGAACGACGCCGATGGACTACCTGATCCGGCGCCGTCTACGGCGATCGACGGAGCTGCTCTTGCGGCGCGAGGCCACGGTGACGGAGGTTGCGTATGCGGTGGGATTCTCCGATAGCAGCTACTACGCGCGGCAGTTCCGCCGACGCTACGGCAGGAGCCCCTCTGGGTATCGCCGCGAGCAACTGAACGGGTGAGCCATCTTGGGGGCCCGGTCGGCTCAAGGACGCCGCGCTCACTTGCCGATGCAGAACGAGCTGAAGATCCGGCCGAGGACGTCGTCCGGGGTGGTCTCGCCGGTGATCTCGCCCAAGGCGGCGATGGCGTCGCGCAGGTCGATGCTGAGGAACTCCGGCGAGGCGTGCGGGTTGGCGAGCAGGCGGTCCATGGCTTCCGCCGCGCGACGCAGGCTGTCGCGTTGATGGGCCTGGGTCACCATGGCCTCGTGGCCCTCGGGCGCGGCGCCGCCGACGAGCAGGCGCCCGAGCGCATCCTCGAGTTCGGTCAGGCCGTCGCCGCGCAGCGCCGACACGCGCACGACGCTGTCGCAGGCGTCGGCCCAGGGGGGGATGGGCGCATCGGGACGCAGGTCGCTCTTGTTCAGCGCGAGGACGATAGGCGCCTCGAACGTCATCAGTTCGTCGAGCAAGGCGGGGTCTTCCGGGCGCGGCTCCGCGGCGTCGATGACCAGGAGCATGGCGTGGGCGTTGCGCAGGGCCTCGCGCGCGGCGGCGATGCCGAGTCGTTCGATCTCGTTGGACGCATCGCGCAGGCCCGCGGTATCCGTGAGGCGCACGGGGATGCCGTTGATCGTGATCACTTCCTCGATCAGGTCGCGCGTCGTGCCGGCGTGTTCCGTCACAATCGCGCGGGCGTCGCGGAGGAGCGCGTTGAACAGGCTCGATTTGCCCACGTTCGGCCGGCCGGCGATGCCGATGCGGGCGCCTTCTCGCAACAGGCGGCCGCGTTCCGAGGTGGCGAGGAGGGCTTCCATGCGCGCGTGCACGTCGCGGATCCCGTCCCAGAGCGCCTCGTCGACGAGCTCGGGGAGGTCCTCTTCGGGGAAGTCCACGGCCGCCTCGACCCGCGCCAGCGCTTCGACCAGCGCGGCGTTCATCGCGTGGATGGCCTTGGACAGCGCACCGTGGGCCGCATCGGCCGCGGCGTGCAGGGCCGCGCGGGTCTGCGCGCGGATTCGGTCCAGCACGGCCTCGGCCTGGGGGAGGTCGAGACGCCCGTTCAGAAAAGCGCGTTTGGTGAACTCGCCCGGCTCGGCGAGCCGTACCCCGCGACGCAGCACGGCCTCGAGCACCGCGCGCACGGGCCCCGCCCCGCCGTGGCAATTGATCTCGACCACGTCCTCGCGGGTGTAGCTGTGCGGCGCGCGCATCACGTGGACGAGCACCTCGTCGAGGACTTCGCCGTCGTCGACGATCTCCCCGTGGAACACGCGCCGCGCGCTCACGTCGATGCGCTTGCCGGAGGACGACGCGAAGAGCGACGTCACGGCCGCGACCGCCTCCGGACCGCTCAGGCGGACGATGCCGATCGCGCCTTCGCCCGGGGGCGTCGAAATGGCGACGATGGTGTCCGGCCCGCTCCCTTGCGGATCCCCTTGCGGGTCACGCGTCGCGGTCATCTCCTGCGTCCGCCTGGGGCTGTGGCTGTTGCTGTGACTGCGCCGCGTCCGAACTCGCTTCGTCCGAACTCACTTCGTCCGAACGGGGCGCTTCGTCTGCGTGAGCGGCCTCGTTCGACCGGTCGCTCTCCTCGGAAGCGCGTTCTCTGCCGCGTTCGCCCGAGCCGCGTCGCGACCGGCCGCCGTTACGACGTCCGCCGTCGCGACCGCCGCGCCGCGACCGTTCGGACCGCTCGGGTCGTTCGCGCTCGTTCTTCGGCGCGATGACCACGCATCGAGAAGGCGCGGCGCCCACGCTGAACGTGCGGACATCGGGGTCGTTCTCGAGGGCGAGGTGGATGATCCTGCGTTCCTGCGGGCTGAGCGGCTTTACGCGGACGCGGCGACCGGTGTCGCGCGCCTTCTCGGCCAGGCGATGGGCCATCTCCTCGAGCCCCGCCCGACGGCGGTCGAGGTAGCCTTCGATGTCGATCACGACACGCTCGGGCGTCTCGCCGGGTTCGCCGGCGTGAATCATGCGGTTCAGCAGGTATTGCATCGCTTCGAGGTTGCGGCCCTTGCGACCGATCAGCAGTGCGCTGTCGGGCGACTCGACGGTCAGCGTCACCTCGCCCTCATCAGAGACCTTGTGCGAGACCGTGGCCTCCATGCCGGACTTTTTGATCATCTCGGACAGCAGGGAGGCGGCCGCGGCGATCTCCGCTTCGGTCATGCGGGGCGCGGCAGGCGTTGCGGCTGCTCCGTTCGCTTCGGACGCCGCTCCCGCGTCTTCATCTCGATCGGAGCGGCTGCGGAGATGGTCGAACGCTTCATCGTCGCGCCCCTGCCGTTGGTCGCGATCCTGCGGGGCGCGATCCCTGTCGTCTCGGTTCCGCGACGATTCCGACCGACGCCCGCGGTTGGAGCGGCTCCGGCCCTCGCCCGAATCCTGCCGGCGATCGCCCTCTTCGCGTTCGCGGTTGCCCGCCGGCGGCTGCGTCTCGTTCTGGCGGTCGTCGCGCGACTTCTGGCTGGAACGGCGTCCGCCGCGACGTCCCCGCGACCGGCGCTCGCCGCGGTCCTGGTCGTCTTTGTTCCGGTCATCCGGACGTCGCGACTCGGTCTTCTCCGCCTTCTCCGCGCTGGCGCTGTCGGTCTTCGCGTTGCGTTGCGCGTCGTCGCGGGCGCCATCGCCGGCGCTTCCGCCCGCCCGGCCGCGTCCGCCTCGCCGTCCGCCGCGTTCACGACGGTCGCCCCGATCGCTGTCGTCCCGACTGCTGTCGTCCCGACTGCTCCGTTCGGAGCGCTCCGATCGGTCCGATCGCGTGCGGCGCTCCGTCTCCGGCGCTGCGCTTGGGGCGTTTCGCGCGGCGACATCGGGCAGGTGCTCCGCCGTCACGCGTACGCGCACGTCGCGCGCGCCCATCCCCAGGAAGCCTCGGCTGCCCTCGTCGAGGATCTCGACGGCCACTTCGTGACGCTCGACGCCGAGCTGTCGCAGCGCCGTTCGGATGGCCTCTTCACGGGTCTTCGCGCTTATCTCAACAGATTGCATTGCGATCGTCTCCTTGCCTCCCGGCGTTTCGCCGGGGACCCGTCCTCCGTGCCCGCACGTGGGGCCCTCCGGGGTCAGCGCTTGGATGCGCGCTTAGCGGAGGAAGGTTTTCGGCTGTTGTCTTCTCGGGTTTTCTTGGCCATCTGGCGCTTGCGCGCTTGGGCCGCTGTGTAGAAGTTCTGCTTCTTCTTCGGCCGCGTCGCCTTCTTCTTGGGCGGTTCATTCAGCTTGGCCGAAGGTATGAGCTTGTTCTGCGCAATCCCGAGCACCGTGCTGGTCAGGATGTACAGGTTGAGCCCGGAAGCCATGTTGTAGCAGATGACCGCGAACATGACCGGCATCACCGTCATGATGATGCGCTGCTGTTCCGACTGACCGGGCCCGGAAGTGGGCATGAGTTTCTGGCTGACGACCATCGCGATCGCCATCAGGATCGGCAGGATGTTCAGGTACTCGAGCGCCGATCCCACGAAGGGCGCGTCGGCGAGGAAGGACAGGTGGAGCAGGCGATCCGGCTGGGACAGGTCGCGGATCCACGTGTAGTCGCCGAACGACAGGAGGGTGAAGGGAGCGCCGCGCAGCTCGTACGCGCTCCAAAGCATGCGGTAGAGGGCGAGGAACACGGGCATCTGGAGCAGCATCGGCAGGCAACCGCCCAAGGGATTGACTCCGTGATCGCGGTATAGCTCCATAACCCGCTTGTTCATCTCCTGCTGATCTTCGCCGTACTTCTCCTTGATCTCCTGCATCTGCGGCGCCAGGGCCTGCATGCCCTTCATGCTCTTCATGCTCTTCCACGTGAGCGGGAACATGGCCATGCGGACGAGCACGGTGAGCACGATGATCGCCACGCCGTAGCTGGGGATGATGCTGTAGAACCAGTTCAGCAGCGTCAGCAGGCCCGCGGCGAACCGGTCCATCCACCACATCGACTCCCATTCGAAGAAGCGCTTGGCGGAGGGGAGCGTCGGCCAGGCGGCGGCCAGGTAGGGCTTGTAGGTGGGACCGACGTACACCCGGAACGACGTTACGTTCTCGCCCCCGGACGGCACGATGAACCGGGGCGCGCCCAGCCCCAGCATCACAGCGGACTCCGACGCGACCGCCTGTACGACGGCGGATTCGATCGGCTCCTCGTCACTGTGTTCCGGCTTCACAGCGACGCAGAAGTAAGCGGTCTTGAGCGCGATCCACTCCGCATCCGGAATGCGCTTGGGCGTATAGGGATCGAGCTTGGCGACGGCCGTCGTCTCATTGTGGCCGTCGCGATGGATGACGATCGACGGCTGGAGGCCCCTCCGCTGGTCGTCCGTGGCGAGGCCCGGCCCCCAGGTCACCCAGTAGGCGGGCGTCCGGTCGATGCCATGGCGGCGTTCCGTGCCTTCCGGCTCGAGGTTCGCATAGCGGACCTCCAGGTCGAGCAGGTGGGGCGACTCGGCCATGCGGAACGACTTGGAGATGCGCGCCGCGCCGGGAAGCTCGATCGTGAACGTCACGCCCTTGCCATCGGCATGCTTCTCGGCCTGGAAGAGGCGGCGGTCCAGTTCGCGTCCGATCGCCTCGTCTGAGAATTCGAGGCCCAGCGGATAGATCGCGTCCGTGTCGGGCGGGGCGACGCCGTCGACGAGCGGCGGTTGCGGGATGATCTGCAGCTCTTCATCTTCGTAGTGGTAGAGCTTGATGTAGGCTGCGCGCAGACGTCCGCCGACCGGCGTGAACACGAGACGCCGATCATCGTCTTCGAGCACGATATCGTCGGGAACCGCGTCGGCGCTGGGCGGAGGGGGCAGGTGCGGCCAACCGGCTTCAACCTCAACGGCCTCGGCCGTTGCGGCGTCGCTCGGTTCCGGGGCGGTCCCGGCCGCGGGAGGCGCCTGTTCGGCCTGCTCGTCCGGCGTGTCGGGCTGCACCGGCGGGGGGGCCGGCATGAAGAACTGAAACCAGACGATCAGCAGGACCGACATCAAGACGATGGCGATCACCTGGTTTCGAGCCATCGTCTTGTCGTTATTGTCGTCTAACACCGCGTAGTTCCCGGTGGAGGAGTGAGCCGTATCGTCGCATCGCGTCTAGGGGACGGGATCATGGCCGCCGGGGTGGAACGGGTTACAGCGGAGGATGCGCCAAAGGGCGAGACCCGAACCGCGGATGGCGCCGTGCCGACGGAGCGCCTCGATCGCGTATGCAGAGCAGGTCGGATGGAATCGGCAGTGCGCGCCGAGCAGGGGCGACAGGCAGATCTGATACGCTCGGATCAGCCAGATCAGCACCCTACTCATGCAACACGCCAGCCCCCTTGAGCAGCGCCCGGACCGCGTCCCGACACTGGTCGTAGGTCATCCCCGACGCTGTCGGCCGGGCCACGATGACGATACGCAGATTGGGCGGCAGTTCGGGGCGATGGGTGCGGTAGATCTCGCGCAAATAGCGCTTCACCCGGTTCCTGGTCACCGCTCCGCCCACCCGGCGGGACACTGCGCAGCCGAATTTCCTGCCCTGATGCTCGTGTCGGACGGTATAGCAGATGAACGCGCGCCCCACCCTCTTGGAACCTTCGCGGTACATCCGCTGATAGTCCCTTCGGCGCGTGAGCCGCTCGGATTGGGGGAACGCATACCGGCCCGAACACAACAGGCTCGACTTTCCTCCTGGTTAAGTGCTGGTTGACCTCTTCACGCTATCAGGCCGAAAGGCGCTTGCGCCCCTTGGCGCGACGCCGCTTGATCACGTTGCGACCGCCGACGGTCGACATGCGCACCAGAAACCCGTGGTTGCGCTTCCGCTTGATGATGGAAGGTTGGAAAGGACGCTTCACGGCAGTCTCCTTTGCTCGTCTCGTTGGTGGAACCGGGTCAGGCCAAGAGGGCGAATGCACCGCGCGATCCCCGGCCTCTCGGCGTTTCCACTGCACTGCACCGATTCCCGGCGGATCGCGAACGGGTATTATAGCCAGTTCCGCCTCATATCGTCAAACCGTTTTGTGTCGCAGAGTTGCGCGGGGCCGGGGCGGGTCGCGCCGCAACGGATCCGGGGAGTCCTGTGGTATCATGGAACCGGCCGAGCGCGGTCCGCGATCCGGCCCGGAGATGGATGGGCGCGCCTTGCCGCAGCGGCATATCGCCGTCTAGCGAGGTCAGAAATGGAGGCGAGTGTGGACAAGCGATGGCGACTGCGCATGGGGGCCGTTCCGGATGGCGACGGCTGCGCGTTCAGGGTGTGGGCGCCCAACGCGAAGGCCGTGTACGTCGTGGGCGCGTTCAACGACTTCTCGCCCGATGGGCGCCCCCTCGAACGCGATGACGACGGCGTCTGGTCGGCGCGCGTGGAAGGGGCCAAGCCGGGCGATCCCTATCGGTACCGCATCGTGACGGACGCCGAAGAGTTCTTGCGTCTCGATCCCTACAGTGTGGCCGCGAGCAACTCCGCGGGCCAGTCGATCATCCCGGACCTCGCCTTCGACTGGGGGGCGGCGGCGTTCGAGCCGCCGACGCTCAACGAGCTGGTCGTGTATGAGATGCACCTGGGCACGTTCGCCAAGGCCCCCGGCGCGGAAGTCGGCGCGATAGACGACGCGATCGCCAAGCTGGGCTACCTGTGCGAGCTCGGGGTCAACGCCGTCGAGATCATGCCGATCATGGAGTTCCCCGGCAGCCATTCGTGGGGCTACAACCCGTCCCTCATCTACGCGATCGAGAGCGACTACGGCTCCGCGCGGGATATGCGGCGGTTCATCCGTTCCGCGCACGAACGGGGCATCGCCGTGCTGTTGGACGTGGTCTACAACCATCTGGGCCCGGGCGACCTCGACCTGTGGCGTTTTGACGGCTGGTATGAGAACGACAAAGGCGGGATTTACTTCTACAACGACGACCGCTGCTGCACGCCCTGGGGCGACACGCGCCCCGACTACGGCCGGGAAGAGGTGCGCGCGTACCTGCGCGACAACGCGCTGCACTGGCTGTTGGACTACGGGTTCGACGGGCTGCGGTGGGACGCGACCGCCTACGTCCGCAGCGTGCACGGGAGCGATGGCGACGACGCACTGCCCGAAGGCTGGAGCCTGATGCAGGAGATCAACGACGAAGCGAGAAGGCAGAAGCCCAGGGCGATCGCCATCGCGGAGGACTTGCAGAGCAACCCCGCGTTGGTGCGGCCCGCTTCCGACGGCGGGGCTGGGTTCGACGCGCAGTGGGACGCCCGGTTTGTGCATCCAGTACGCGCGGCCCTGATCGGCGCCGACGATGCCGGGCGGGACATGGACGCCGTGCGCGACGCGATCCTGCACCGCTTCGACGACGACGCGTTCCGCCGCGTGATCTACACCGAGTCGCACGACGAGGTGGCCAACGGCAAGGCGCGCGTGCCCGAGGAAGTGGACCCCGGCCGCGCGTCCTCCTGGGCCGCGAAGAAGAAGTCCGCTCTCGGCGCGGCCCTCGTGTTCACCGCGCCGGGCGTGCCGATGATCTTCCAGGGGCAGGAGTTCCTCGAAGACGACTGGTTCCACGACGATGACCCGCTCGACTGGTCGAAGAAAGACCGCTTCGCGGGCATCTGGCGCCTCTATCGCGACCTGATCGCCCTGCGACGCAACCGCGCCGGGCGAACCGCCGGCCTCTGCGGCCAGGGCGTGGACGTGTACCACGTCGACCACGCCGGCAAGGTGATCGCCTACAACAGATGGGCCGACGGCGGGCCCGGCGACAGCGTCGTGGTCGTGGCGAACTTCGCGAACCAACGCTACGACGACTATGCGATCACCTTCCCCGCGCCCGGCGTCTGGCACGCGCGCTTCAACGGCGACAGCAAAGACTACGACGCGTCCTTCGGCGACGACGGCCCGGCTTCCTGCCAAGCGTTCCAGGATGACGACGGCGCCATCCGCGCCCGACTGACCCTCCCGCCCTGCACCGCGCTGGTTCTGTCGCAGGACGGATGAGCCGCAGGGGCGGGGCGAGCGGCGGGGGAGAAGGAGAGGAGCAGGGGAGCAACACGAAGCGGACGAGGCGTCGCGTTGGACGCCCCGTCCGCGCAGTATCCACGCCTCACGTCGGGAGTGAGGCATTGACATCCTGACATCCCTCTCGGGGATGCGCCTACCAGACGACTGAGCCGCTATACAACCTTGAGGGTGCACTGCTCCGTGTCAACGGCGTCGCCATTCTGCATGGTGATTTCGACAGTGTAGTCGCCAGGTTCCTGGCCTTTCGGAACTGAGACATCATTTACTGAGAGCTTGGTCCTCTCGGATGTCTCGTCGTTCTTGACGTTCAGTGGACCGGCGTAGATCTCATTCTCGCCCCGCAGCAATCTTATTGTCGCCTTCGGCGGTTCCGACATGTTGAACGCAGTATACTGGGTCTCCATCTTTGTCTTCTCACCGGCCTCTATCTCCGGATCAATCAGTGTGACGGAGTCGATGGCAATGGTGGGCCCCGTGGGCACCGCTTTGCCTTGCTCGGCGTACTCCTGCTCCAGCTCCGCCTTGGTTGCTAACCTCTCCTGCTGAACTGCCTTCCCGATGGCGAAACCGGCGAGGCCGCCCACCGCTGCGCCGATGAGGGCGCCCTGCGCCGCTCGGCCGGACTGATTGCCGATAGCCGCGCCGGCGGCAGCGCCTACCAGACTCCCCATGGCGGCGGACTTCCCGGCCGTCTCGCAGCCTACCAAGGGCATTGCGCATACCATGAGCAGTGCGACGAACTTCACCGAATACCCTTGCCTCATTGTGTACTCCTCCTACGTGTTACACGCGGTTCTGGACGCTATTCGATGACCCAAGCCTCAGGAGCGGCTTCCCGGAAACGCCTTTCGGCTTGTCGGTAGAACTCGCCCGCCTCGGTGTGGTTGCCTTTCCTGGCCGCTTCGGCCGCGACGCCGAGAAGGCGTTGTCCCTCCTTATAGTCCTCGTTCGCATCCGGCCTCTGAGACACGTCTGCGAAGCGCGCCTTGGCATCATCCGCCGCAGAGGAGGCGCTTCGACGCGCCCTCTCGCTGACCGCGGGGTCCTGAGTGGGAGCCTTGGGCTTCTTTGGCTCCGGAGGCTTTGTCTGAGCCGGCGGCGAAGAGGAGGGTGTGCTGGGGGACTCGCGCGCAGAGGTCCCCACGTCAACATAGTCGCGATGCATCCAGCCCGACGTGTCGTCGTGGCGGATCCGGATCCATTCGCCCGTGGGGGGATAGGGCTCGAGGACAGCCACGATATCCCCCTTGTTCGCGGCTCCAATCACGTCGTAGGAGGTTCCCGGACCTTTGCGTATCCGCACCGAGTCGCCGGTAACGAGGCCGAAATCGCCTGTATCGACCTCCGCCTCGCCCGAGTTGTCCGTTTCGTCGGCGCCATCCTCGATCTGGTCGGCAAGTGTCAGGACGCGCCAGCTCTTGTCCTCGCGAAACACGTAGGCCACGGGTTCCGGGTCTATCCATGTCACTGCGATGCCAACCGCTTGAGGGGCGACGCTGACGGGACCTTCCCTCTTCGTGATGGACGCTGGCACGTCGGAGTACCGGACCGTTCGGATGGCGTAGCCGTCGCTTCCCAAGGCAGATATGAACGGGTCGGAGCCTGAGCTTGGGATGATCGCCACCGCCTGTTCGCTGCTAAGCAGAAACGAGCGAAGCAGCACGGCGAGGTCGTCTTGTCGATCACCATCAAAGTCGCCGATAAGCGGCGGTCCGGCGGTTCCGTCACCATATGACCGCTTCGCTGTGACAACCACAAAATCTGGCGCGTTCTTGGCGATCCACTCGTTCGCTCTATCCAGTGGGGTGGGCGGGGCGGATGGACGTTGCCGCTGCGTGCTCTCCTCCGACAGACCTCCCTGCACGACACCCGTCGTTGACGAGACATCGGGCTTGGGGCGGGGCGTCGGTTGCTGTGCGGGCGGACGCGCCTGTTGCTGGGCACCTGGGGGTTCCGGTGCGTTGGAGACTGCCTGGGGACTCGGGGCCGGCCAGCCATCTTCCGTCGGCAGCGCTCTAGAAGCTTCCCATGCGGAGCCGATGACGGCTATGCCGACGGCAGCGCAGAGTCCGGCGCCTACCAGAAGTCCTGCGGTACCCGCGCTCGCGCTGCCCGACCACACCACCGCCTGTTCATCAAGGCGGGTTGCCTCGATCAGTCCGTATGCGATGGTCTCGGCGGTCTGCAGGCTCGTCTGGTCATTGGATTCCTCGAGACGTCGCAGCGTCTCTAGCTCGTCGGCGAACTCCTGCCTGTCGGGGGAGCCGGCCGGCGAGGAGACTCGGCTTTGGTCGATGGCTATACGCTGGGCCCGAAGCAGTGCGACTCGGTTCGTCTCTAAGAAGCGCTTCCATGGGGAGCCCGCCGGCAGTTTCGCCAGAATGTCCGCCTTGGCTGTGCGAGCCGACAAGATCCGACGGATCCCGGCTACCGCGACCGCGAGTCCCGCCGCAACGGCCAAGGCGCCGATACCCAGACGTAAGTACGTCCAGTCGGCTGATCCAATAGCGTGGACGGACAATCCGGCCAAGAGGGCAACGGCGATGATGGGGTAAGCCCAGAGCCATAGAGCGCGGTCTTTGGTCGCTCTCTCCCGCACGAGTGTCGCTTCGGCGTCGCGCAGGTTGTTCCGGATGCCCTGCTGATCCGCGTAGGCCGTTCGCGCCGCCGCGGTCAGTTGGTCGGTATCGATGGCATTGTGATCGAGCGGATAGGCCTCGCCCCACAAGCCCCCGCTACTCAGATCCGCATGGAACACGTAGTCGGTCTCGTTGGCGCGGCACCGCAGCACGGCAAAGGGGAGGTAGACGAGGTTGAAGTGGATCTGATCGAGCTTGGCGGAGACGGACGTGATCGCTTCCGCGTCTCCTTCGCACGCCTGCTGAGCCGCAGCGTCGACCGCTTCGCGGCAGTCGGCGGCTTCCCAGGCCTCGCGTTGGCTGACAAGGGCCGGGAGCACATCGAAGCCATCCAACGGAGGGACGAACCCAGCCTTGGTTCCATCCAAAGAGAGCGCCTGCAGCACTCTCCGGGCGTCGAGCGGCAGGTCTGCGTTGGCCGAGAGTCTGAAGGCGGTCCGGGTGGTGCGATTTCCGCTGCACAGATGCCATATGACTTCCTCGGTCGAGTAGGGCTCTTGGTCTGTGTATTTCTCCTTCACCGAGTAGACGCCGCCGCCCCAACGGTTCTTGACAACCGTCCTGTACTTCGTGACCGGGCGATACTGCGTTACCGTTCGCCGTTCAGTGTACTTCCCCGTCCAGTCGCAGGTGATCTCACACTCCACATACCAAGCAGGCAGGTAGAGACCTTCCGCTGTAGTGTTAAGCTCGTCGATATCCCGGGATCCGATCGGGTCCGCAGACACCTTCTCAATGAGGGCAGCCTTTGCCTGCTCAAGCGAGAGCTGCGGCTCCGCATACCGCACGTCAAAGCTCGCATTTGGAAAGTCCTTGAGGCGATCGAATTGCTCCGCCGGCTGATGCAGCACTTGCGTTGCGCCGCAGAACGGACACTTGGCGTGCAACCCATCCGCAGACAACGTCGCCTGGCCTCCGCAAGACGGACACTCCAGAGCACTCGGCCTTCCCACCACAGCATCCCCTTCTACTACCATCTACCTCTGACCGATGCGAGGGTCGACGTCTGCGGCGCAGTCTTCTGCTCACCTGGTTTGTCTGCGATCAAACCCGCGTTTCCGAACCCGCCTTCGCCACGAAGAGCATCGCCCCCAGCACCGCTGTGACTGCGAACGCCGCAATCTGTAGGAGTATATGGATCCTCCAGAGAAGATCGCCTTCAGGGAGTAGCGCGTGGACAACCATCATGAGGAAGCTCAGCAGCGCGTATCCCGACACAAGCACCGCCATAGCAGGGCCGACGCCGCCTCCGAGCAGACCGCCGCTGTTGATCCGGGCGCCCGGCACGATGTACCCGAACCACCCGCCCCAGACCAGGAACACGAGCACTTCCGTCCAGCCCACGCGCATCCAGTGCCCCCATGCCGGCCCCTCGCTCGGCGCGAGCACAAACCCGATCAGCAGCACGGACACCGCAGACACGCCCCAAGCTACCAGGATCGGGATCGCGAAAGCAGACTGTCTGTCCAATGCTCCTCCTCCTACATTGAATCGAGGATCTGGTCTTTGCGTTTGTCGAAGTCTTCCTGCGTGATGAGGCCGGCTTCCAGAAGCTGCTTCAGCTTCTGGAGCTTCGCTATCGGGTCATTCGGGCTTGGATCCTGTTGCTGGGCCTGCGGCTGCGTGTTCATCGCCCCGCCCAGCTGCTGCCCTATCGGCGCTCCGGCTCCGAGTCCCACCCCAGCCCGAGGCCGGCGCCCAGAAGCTGACCTGCTCCTGAGCCCTCGTTCTGCGCCGCTTTGTCCAACGTGTCGAACGTCCGCATCGCTGTGTACGCCTGACCGACCTGGGCCTTGCTGATCTCATCGATCTCCATCCGCTTGCCGAGGATCTCTTGGAACTTGCGTTGCTCTTCGTCGGGCATGCTCACCCGAGCAACGTTGAAGTTCACGATCTCGATCCCATAGCGATCGAACTCGGGCCTGATGTCCTCGGCGATGAACGCGGACAGCTCGTTGATGTGTGCGCTCACCTGGAAGACCGACGTCTGCTTCTCGACGAAGTACTTCGCTAAGCAGTCGGAGAGACGTTGCAGGATCTCGCCTCGGAAGTACTCCTCGACGCGCTCCGTGCTTATGTAGTTCCTTCCGGGCGCCGATGAGGACTGCGTGCCGACGATCTGCACTAGAAAGTCTTGGGCGTTGTGGATCCGCATGCCCCAGCGGCCGAAGGCGCGAATGCTCACCGGGTAGCTGTACACGGGATCGATCACCTGTATGGGGCCGCTGGTACCCCACTTGAGATCGCGCTTCACCGTCTTGTTGACGTACCACACTTCCGCGCTGAACGGCGTGTCGCCGCCGAAGGGCAGGTTGAGCAAGGCGGATACGAGCGGCAGGTTTCCGGTGGTCAGCGTGTGCGTTCCCGGACCGAAAACGTCCAGCGCTTTCCCTCCCTTGAAGAACACCGCTTCCTGGGCTTCGTTCACAATGAGCTGCGCGCCGTAACGGATCTGTTCGCTCGGGTGTTTCCAGACGACGGCGTCGTCGGAACTGGCGTCGTACTTGATTCTGTCAACCAAAGCCATGCGAAGCGTTTCCCTCTGTAAGTGTTACAGCTATGACAGATACTGCGCTATCGCGAAACAAGCACGGGAACAGCGAGCCCCCTCTTCGAGCAGACTGCCTCCCCGCATGAGACCGATGCCCCCCAGAGCTTGCGTCGGTCTCCACGCCTAGAGATGCTGCGCCGTCGCGCGATAGCCTCGGCCGCTATGTCATCGCGGCGGCATCCTGTGCGTCTACACATCCGTTCCATAGTCCGAATCGTAGACCAACCTACCCGGCATGTCAAGGGCATGCCGCGCCTTACTGGAGACCTCATCGTGCTATCGTTTGCCCCGAGTCTCCAACGCAAGCCTTCCGCGCGAACATCGCGTCGGAGCATTTCGTGGTGCAGGAGGCGGGGCAGGCGGGAGGCGCCATGAAGGGGGATCCGGGTTGTGCTGGATGACATCCGATCAGGGCGGACGGCTCGTCGGCCGACGAGATCGTCCGACACCATGCCCCTGATCCGAGCATCACAACCCATGGGTGCACGGCAAGCCGCCCGAGGAGGACATCGTGGTGGGGCCGTACGACCCCGCCGGGCCCGCGCTGTACGGCGGAGCTGGGCTACGACCTGACCGTGCGCGAGCCCACGTGGCATGCGCCTCGCTGCCTGCGACTCGCCTCGCCGCGCGTCAATCTGTACGTCTTCGGGCCGGACTGCCCTGAGACCATCCGCCACCGGCTGTTCCGCGACTGGCGTCCGGAGCATCCCGACGACCGCGAACGTTACGTGCGCGCCAAGCGGGCCGCCATTCCCGGGTCGGGTACGGTCGGCGAGTACAACCTGCGGAAGCAGGCCGTGATTCGCGACATCTACGACCGGGTGACGCGCGAGGGGATGTTCGTCGCGATGGTCGAGACTGATGCCGGTCCGTGCGCTCCGGGGGCTCGCGGGCATCCCTTGGCGACGCAACCCCAGCGGTTTTGTTGTTGATTGCGCGGAATCAGGGCATTAGCATCTTTCTGGGAGATCGACGGCATGGCAACCGCACAGGTGTGCGGACATGGCCTGAGATGGAGGCGATCTCCGAAGGAGGTGCGGCATGGCGCGACACCTGGTTCTGGCCACAGCAGTGCTGCTTCTGTCGCTCGCGTTCGCATCGGGAGCCGATGCACAGACGGAGACGCGCGAGATCCGGGGACGGGTCAGTCTGGGCGTGGAGACGATCACCGAGGCGCAGTGGCGCGAGTTGGAGGGAGCGGCGGCGACCGGCCCGGCGGCGTTCGAGAAGGTGCTGCGGGAGGCGTTCGCGCCGTCGGCCCCGCCGATTGTGGAGGTCACGGCGTGCAACGCGTGGACAAGCTGCACCGTGGCATCGAACCCCGACGGCACGTATGTTCTCAGGGACTTGGGCACAGGCATCTACACGGTCTCGGCGAGGACGCGATCCGAGCCGGGCGCCGTTCCGGATCTTGTGTCTCCGTCCTTTCCCGTCCGCGTCGTCGAGAACAACGCGATAGTCAGCCTGCGCGTCTATCCGGAGCTGGTCACGATCCGGGGGAAGGTGATCGATGCCGACGGCCGGCCGGTCGCCGGCGCTCAGGTGACCGGTTCTCCGATACCCATCCCAGAGACATCCGAGATACCTACCATTGGGAACGTCACCTATCAGACCGGCAGTGACGGCTGCTACGCGCTTCGGGGCTTTCCGCCGGTGACTTCGGCGTACCGCATCGCCGGTTACCTGAACGGCGGGAGTCTTCGAACGCAGACCGATTTCTCCACGTACGCGCAGATTCGCGTCGAAGCCGACGGGCTTCGCCAGCGGGAGGACCAGCGCTGCGAGATCCCTCTGATCACGGAGGCTTACCTGCCGGCAGGGCGGCGCTTCCTGAAGATGATGGCGCAACTGCGGCAATCGAGCGAGACGGACCCGGACGACCGGATTGGCGAGAAAGAGGACGTGTATCTGCCGGCCAGTGAAGGGGCGACTATCATGGATGTCGACGTGATCCTGGTCGAGGACTAGCACTTGGCGCGGGGCGGACAGGACCGAGGGGAGAAGGCATGAGCCGAGATGGTGACGCCGGAGAGCGCCGGGAAGACGGCTTGATCCCGAAGCATGGGGGATACCGCAATCTGAAGAGTTTCCAGGTGGCGGAGTTGATCTACGACGTGACGGTGCTGTTTTGCGAGAAGTTCATCGATCGACGCAGTCGCACCTACGATCAGATGGTCCAAGCGGCGCGCAGCGGACGTCAGAACATTGCCGAAGGAAGCGTCGATTCCGGAACCTCGAAGAAGATCGAGCTGAAGTTGACTGGCATTGCCAAAGGCAGCCTTGAGGAGCTGCGGCTGGACTACGAGGACTTCCTGCGGCAGCGGAGCCTCCCCCAGTGGCCGCCCGATCATCCAGCGCTGAAGCGATTCAAGGCGCTGCGCTGCGCCACGTTGCCGGAGTTCCGGGCCTGGGTGGCGCGAGAGGTGCACCGAGCGGAGAGCGCGACGGAGACCTGCGGAGAGACGAACACGGACTTGCACGGACAGCCACGGACCCGAAACGACAGAGGGGATTCGCATGTTGATCCGTGCAAGTCCGTGCCTGTCCGTGTCCCTTCACAAGCGCTGCCGGCTGTCCTCGCTGCGAACGGCGCCCTTTCGCTGCTGAACTTGTGCATTCATCTGGTTGGACGCCAGATGGCGGCCCAGGCTGCCGCGTTCGAGAAAGAAGGCGGTTTCACGGAGCGCCTCTACCGAACGCGGCAGCGCAGACGTCAGGGCTCATGAACGAGGCCGGCCCCTCGGCCATTCCTTCATCCTGCTCCCCGTGGACCCGCGCCAGCGCTTCACGCCGGGGCCATGCCGCGATGCGGCGCACAGGGCGGCAGGTTCCACCTTGGAATGGCCGATCCGTGGTCGAAGATTTGGGCGTAGGCGCAGTCAGATACCGCGCGCCAATCAACTCCCAGCCGATCGGCTTCATGGAGGTAATGAACTTCAGGCGCCTATGGAACTGGGCGTTGCAGGAGGTCTGCCGAAGACTGGGCACGGAAGACTGGCGGGTATAGATTGCGCATCGTCGTCTGCGCATCATTGCTCCGTGTGCGCCGACCAGCCACTCCCTGGAGTCCAGTGGAGGCGAGGCATCTTGCCGAGGACGATGGATTCCAGGAGCGGCGCAAGGAACTCGCGAAGCGCCGGAACGACCTCCGAGAGATCAAGCTCCGCCTGCTCAGGAAGCGTGCGGCGCAGGAACGCCTTCCACTGCGTCTGCTTGGCAGGGTTGTGCGCGAACTCATCCTGAAGTCCGGGTAGGTTCTGCGACGGCAACTGCCGGCCACGCCGTTTGAGCGTGGCATCAATCGCCTTGGCGAGCAGAGAGGCATCGAAGGGAAATCGCTGCGCGAGTATCCAGAGATCGTAGTAGTCCTTCATGCGACTGTTTCGGAGCCCGAGCACGATCATGGCGTCGACCTTTTCCGCCACGACCGTCTCCTTGGGATAGGTCTTCATCTCCGGACGCGGAAGATCGAGCAGGACGGGGTATGGGGCTCTCTCCGGATCGGGCACGACGGCGTCGCCGAACCCAACATCCACCGAGACGTTGAGCCTGATGTCTGCGAGCCGCCCCGGAATCTTGACCCGCAGGCCCTGATAGACCTCCGCCTCCCTGATCTCCTCGATCTCTATTCCATCCTTGGAGAACTCGAGCCCATCGTCTTCGACAGGCGCCTCGCAAACATCCTCGAAAATGCTTCTCAAACTGGGGGAGGAGAGATCGCCGAAACCGAGCAAATCCAGATCCTGCGTCGGACGATGCAAGTCCTCGAGCCACAGGACGAACAGCATCGCCCCTTTCAGAACGAACCGGTCCGCATGAGGCGACCGGGAGAGGCGGTACATGAGGCGTTCGATTCCATAGCGCGTCAGCGTGTGGTTGTGGTTCACCTGATGCGCGCGCGAGTAGTTCAACAGCCGGGCCTGGATCGAATGAGATCGGGACGTGTTCAAAGAAGCGCCTCCAGATAAGGTTCCATGACGCGCTCGACGCGGCAGACCCGTGCATATTTCGTGAGGTCGTCGATTGGCCCTTTGCGTTGGCGCAGGTAATCCCGGAGCGCTTCAGCGGCGACGTCCACCCCGATCTTGTTGCGATACTTGAAGCAGTCCGCGACGGTCTTGGCCGCGGAGAACACCCGAAGTTCCGCACCGTCCACATCATGCGATTCGACGCCGGCCTTCAGCGACTCAACGGAGAACCTCGCGATGCGAAGCTTGACGATGCCGATCCGGGGAATCTTCTTCGACTCGCCGATGGCCAGCCAGACCTCGAAAGGGCTTTGGGTGGTCATGCCGTGAAACTGGAGCGCCGAAAGCAGACAGATCACTCCATGGGGAACGAGCTTGCAGACTTCCACCAGGCTGCGATGCTCGGTCTGAATGGCGCCGGGAAGCGCGTAGAGGCCGCGGTCCAGTCGTTCGAGCAGCCCCCGCTCGCACGCGATCGACAGATACTGACGCGGGATGCCGTGGTCTGCCAGATCGCGGGCGCGGATCAGCCCTTTGGTTTCGGCCACGCGCAGAAGGTTTTCGAGGTGCGTCGTCATAGTGCAGCGAGTTTACGGAATCACTGGACTTGTTGTCAAGCCCCTTGCTTTCGTCAATGTGAGAGTCTCAGAGTCTCGCAGAGGTTGCAGGCGTAGACCGGGGGCAAATGACCCTGTTGCGCCTGGGCCGCCGGAAATGTGGTTGCGAAACAGAGAGTGGCGGGAAATCTTTCGACGCGCGCAAGTGGCGCAATGACAGGCGGATACGACAAAGGCCCGAGACGGGGTGTCTCGGGCCTTCGCGTTAACCTGTTGCGACGGCAGTTACGCGGCGAATCTGTCTGGCTCCGCGGACAGGACTCGAATTCGCCTCCGGCGAACCTTCGGCCTGTGATTCGCCGCAGGCGAATTAGCAGCCGCCCGTGTCCCGGTCGAGAAGCGCGACGCGAATCCACTCCCTTCCCTGGCCGGATTTGAGCTGTCGCTCTCTCCGCATGGCCTCGGCACGCGTTGCGAACACCTCGCTGTGGATCAGAACCCACGGGCCCTTGTTGCGCTTGGTATACATGGCTAGTCTGCAGTCTGCAAGTAGTCGCGAAGACGGTCCATAAGTACATGGGGTTCGCATGGATGTGATTGATGGATACGACGGGCTTCCCCCAGAAGGCGCCCGACTTGCGGTCCTGGAGCTATGTCAAACTCCTGCATCAGTTCCCGTCCTGTGATTGGTAGGACGTAGCAGTCATCGTCAAGGAGAGCCTTCTCGATCAACAACGTCGCCTCGCGTTCGAAGTCAAAGCCATCCTCCAGCGTGTCGAGGTTCCTGCGCCAGCGGTCAACATGCCTGTTGCGGAACGGGACTGTCTTCAGTGTTCGAAGCCCCATCCGGTGCGCGGCCTCCTCGATCAGAAGGTCAAAAGATGCTGCAGGCCAGTGGTGATCCAAGCAACGTCGCCACTCGTCGAGCCTCTCCGACTCGGCACCTTCGTCTGCCTCTAGCTTCCTGACAAGCTGCTCAATGCTCCTCAGGATTTCCTCCGCCTCCTCGACCAGTCTGTTGTAGCACGTCAGCCAGTCATCGGGTCTCCCTGGAAGGGTTGTTCCACACGCCCGTCTTCTCCAGAGCTCCGCTTCCTCTCGGACCTGCCGGGCAGAGTCCGCGTAGCCGAGATTGTGGTGCAGCTCCGTCCGCAGACAGCGGACCGCTTCGATATGCCGATCGACATCGCTGCGGTTCATGAACTCGTAGGCCTCACCAAGCCGGCGAAAGAAGCTGATACTGGGACGTCCACCCTCGAAGTAGAGGCAGTACAGCCAAGATGTTGCGCGTATGAACCCGGCCTCCGGACTGCTTGGATCTGGTACCAGAACATGAATCTCATCGAAGGCTGCTCGCTGGATGAGGCTCATCGACAGCCTGTTGATGCACTGATAGTGGCGGTAGACTCCCCCAAAACTCATGGTCTCGCTCCGCGCCTCCTGGGACTGTCAGCAACAGGACCAATGTAGTTGAACGCGATGTTGAAGCCGCCGGGGATGCCGTGCCCTCGCCGAAGGTCAAGGTTCCCGAAATCTCGCTGAAGAAGCTCCACGTCCTGGTGGAGCCCCTCGACCCGTACGCGGAAGCGTCCGCGGTCAGAGCGATCACTAGTGATCCTGCCATGGAAGACCTGTGGGTTGCCTTTCGCATCAGTCCAAATGTGGTGTCGCACAACCCGTCGCGGGTCGCTGAAATCCGTCTCGCGACCTAAGTCGCCCCATAGATCGCGCGCTTCACGCTCAAGGCCCAATCGCCACAGCAGCACCGCTCGCAGATAGGAGGTGCGAGGGTTTCCAAGATCCCCCTCAACTGCTCCGAGCTGTGTGACCAACGTCAGCAGGGACTGTAGCTGATGAGAGTCGCTAGGCAGCGCGCCTCGTTCCGCTCCGAACAGGAACTCGCGAGTTGAGGTGATCCACCTGCATCTGAGCAGATAGCGGAGACAGCGGGCGTCGTCTCGAATCCTATCCCAGTGTCCTTCGAGGTACGCCGCTGCCTCGAACGCAGCACCGATATCGGCATCCTTGGGCGCTCCGGGACCAGAGGCAGAACCGCCCATGGTCCGCGCCTGGAGAAGGAAGCCAGCGCGCGAGCCGGCGGCCTCGAGTGCTGCCAGCGCTTCCTGCTGCAGCTTGTTGTCATTCAAGACCTGGCCAACCCGAACGCGTCGCGTCTCGTACTGCTCTCGCTGGTCAGAGTCCAGCTGCTCAGAGTCAACAAGCTCAAGCGCATCCCAGATGTCTGCTTCCAGCTCTGCGTGTTGCTTGTCATCCCACTTGGCATCCCTCAGTAGGTCGGCAGCGACCCACAGGCTTACGTCGGTGGCGTGATAGGCGTCCGTTGCACCTGTAGCCGCGTGTGCAGAGTCTCGTGCCTTCAGGTAGGCCGGCCATACTTCTGCGAGAGGCGCCTTCTGTCTGAGCTGCTGAACGGCCAGGAATCCATATATTGCTGCACGTTCCACTTTCAGGTTCGCACACATTCGCCTGAGGCCTGGGGTTCCGCGGCTTCCAAACTCGTCGAGCGCACGATCAACGGCATCTCGGGCTTCCTCAAGCACTGTGGCTGGATCGATCGTGGTCTGTTCAGTGGCGTGGCGCAACATGCGGCGTCGAAGGGTAGCCTCCTGAAGCATCAGGCTCGGGTCAAGGATTCCCTTTTTGATCCGAAGGTCCGTGAGCGCCCGCGCAGCGTCCAGATACTGCTGTGCGTAGCGTTGCCCATAGGGGCCATCTGGTCCAAGACCATGGACGAGGTCGAGGACGAATCGCCTCTCGCAGCTAGTGTGAGAACCGGGGTTAGCGCTTCGCAATAGCCGGACCGCGATCTCGGCTTCTGCTCTTGCCGTACCCAAGCGACGAGCACAGATCAGTTCCGCCTCGATCCGGAGGCGTGGATGGACGAACACATCACCCCGGTCGTCAGAGCTCCACCGAAAGAGGTCAATCTGGCCAAAGAGCGCCCCGATATCGGTCCAGTTCGGTGTCCCACCAACCGCTCGCATGAGGACTCCGATGGGAACTGCGCAGTCCAGCTTTCCCGGTACCATAACGTAGTCGATCACACGCGTGGCACCGTCTGACATGCAACCGAGAAACTCCTCGATCCTCTCCTCTAGGAGCACCTGGGGGTCGAGGAGCCCTGCATTCCGCAGTGCCTTTGCCAGTTGGCCTTCTGCTCTGGGAGGTCCGCCCAACTTCCGTCCTCTGACGCGAAGGGTGTCCTCCACTGCCCTTGCTTCCCTGGCCAGTCCTGTGGCTAGGAGCGGACGCACGTCTGGGAGCATTCGGTAGATGGCGGGGAGTAGACACTGTGAATCCGTGAACTGCGGTGCAGTACCCACGAAACGACGGAGAAGGCTCTCGAGTTCGCTCACTTCATTCGTGTCTAGTTGGGTGGGAACCTCCATGAACAGCTCATTCGAAGCGTGTGGCCCTGCGTCTGAGGGGGGCACAAGACGATATGCGCTGCCCACAACGACAACGCGGCGTCCTCGGCTCATAAGTCCTCGTAGAAGGTCACGGTAACGGGCTACAGGGCTATTTGCATCGCAGATGAGTAGTGTTGCGGTGGCTCCTGCGTCCTCTGCCAGTAGGCAGAACTCGTCTACTTCATCCACGGCGGGGACCCTAGCCACACGGGATGCGAGGAGCACGGGGAACTGCCTCTCGGCGCGAATCTGGTACCCGAGCCGTGCGAGGGCCAGGCTTTTCCCCGATCCAGACTGACCATGGAGCAGGATGGGATCCTTGACCCGAGAGACGTTGTTCAGTGACCTGCGGACGTGGCCCAGAAGCCTCGCCTCGAACTCGCGTTGAACCGCGAACCCTCTGCGTAGCCCTTCGATCAATCGGCGCGCGCTCTCAACATACCCGTGGAATTTACGGAACTCCGTATACTCTGCATCGGGGCCGAATGGAGCTAGAGGGGATAGCCATGTATCGTCAACGATGGCCGCACCAGTGGATGTTTTCAGGCGTGTCGCCGCAGAGAGCTGAAGCTGTCCATCACCGATTGAGACGACATCCTCGCTAGCGATCTGGGCAGACGTTGTCAGGTCAATTCGATGGGCCAACTCCAGGATCTTGAGTGCTGTGGCCAAGCGCTCATGGCGAAGCACCAGCTGGCCACTGGACTTCAGTTTCTCGACTACCTGCCTACTCGTATCCTTGGTCCCGGTCTCCCAGCCAAACCAGAACACCTGTTGTGCCTGGAACGCGCTGATAACCCCGACCAGATCATCGGGCGGAAGCCAGTCACGTCCGCATGTGAAGCCATCGATGACGAGAACACCAAGAGGGGTAGCTGTCTCCACAGTGCGGGCCAAGAGGGAGGCCGTATGCAGCATTCTCCTCGTGCCGAGTTCCACCAGGCTACACGGGGGGGCCCCATCGCTTGGTGGATCCCCGGCCCGCCCAAACAGGTAGGTTATGTGGAGTCTCTTTCGGTCACGTGGGGCAACTGGATTGTCGTCCTTTGTCAGGACCACTTCCACCTCCCGTCCATGGGTTCTGAACGCTCGAGTGAGGGTGGGGCTCACCGAGGTGGTGAATACCGCGCTCCAGGGGACAGCGGCGATTGGATCGATCCACTCGGGAGCGGGTTGGCGATCATAAAAGTCTGCAAGCCACTGGTAGAAACCACCTGTCAGAGCGTGCTGGAGCAAGGCAGGGAACCCAGCGGCTACCGAATCCTCCGAGAACCCATCGATTCGCTTCAGGGCTGCGATCAGGGCTGCGTCAGGTCGAGCGGGCGACGACCAGAAGTCCTGACCCAGCAGCAGCACAAGCGGGCGGCCCTCATCGATAGCCAAGACGAGAGGCTCGAGGCACTCAATGACACTCATAGCACAGAACACTCCAGAACGGGTTTTGGTATAGGAGATCTAGAACAGGTAGGTTCGGACGTGCAGTTCAGAGAGGCCTGCCCACCCCAGACAGGACTGTACAGAAGGAAATGCGGAGGTCGGGCCGAAGCTTCATGGGGGTTGGTCAAGACCTTGGGAAGGATCGTCGACTCGATGTCCCGCTCCCTCGCAACAGACGATCCTGCACCGCTTCCGGACATCGCGCAGACCCCACTGCAAATGCGCCAAATGCAGAGAAGCCCCGTCGCTCTTGCTCCGGGGCCTCTCTGCTATCCCGTCGGGGTCCCGAAGTACCCCGTACTATGTCTGGCTCCGCGGACAGGACTCGAACCTGTGACCTAGTGGTTAACAGCCACCCGCTCTACCAACTGAGCTACCGCGGATCGTGGTGAAGACGGTCGGAATGATACCAGACGCCTTGCGGTGGGTCAAATCGTGTGGCGGAGAGGGTGGGATTCGAACCCACGGTACGGCAAGACCGTACAACGGCTTTCGAGGCCGCCGCCTTCAACCGCTCGGCCACCTCTCCGCACGGGGCGTGCGTCATGATCTTGTTTGGGGGTGACGCACGGCGGCGATACTACCACATCATCCCGGGCGTTTCCACCTGGCGCAGATCCGCGCGGGCGCGGCGGCGCGGCGGGGCCCGGGTTCCTACACTAAGTGCAACACCTGGCATGGACGCGGACACAGGCCACTTAGCGTCCAAATGTGCACGGTTCGGTTTGCATCGCGCGCGGGGTTGGGCGATACTCTTCCGGTATCGCCCGTTGATTCGCCGCCGAACAGCCGACCGCTCCGTGCCTTGTGCAACACCGTGTATGCATGCGGGGCGGTTGCTACAGACGGCTGCAGATCCCGCCGGACCGTTGCTTGCGTCTGCGGGGCGCGCAGGCGCGACTGCGCCGACGATCGAAGGGCCGAGGCTGAGGTTGAGCGCGTCGCCTGAGGGGGACGCCAAGGAGGTTCGTTTCGCATGGCCACAATGCATCCGGGTCGATTCGCCTATTTTGAGGGCGCATTTGTCCCCATCGAGGAAGCCAATATCAGCATCCTCACCCACGCCTTTAACTACGGGACTGGTCTGTTCGAGGGCATCCGAGGCTACTACTCCGCCGAAGAGGACGACATCCTGGTGTTCCGGTTGCCCGAGCACGTCGACCGGATGGTGCGGAACTTCAGCATCATGTGTATGGATGTGCCGGAGACCGCGGACGATATCGCGCGGATCTGCATCGAGGTGATCAAGCGCAGCGAGTTCCGCGAGGGCGTGTATATCCGGCCGATCTGCTACAAGAGCGAACCGTCGCTCGGGCCGCAGTTGGGCAGTGTCGAGAGCAGGTTCTGCTGCTACGTGATCAAGCTGGGCGACTACTGCGACATCGAATCGGGTCTGGATGTCGCCGTGTCGTCGTGGCGGCGGCTCTCGGACAACGCCGTGCCCAGCCGCGTCAAGTCGACCGGAAGCTATATCAACTCCTCGTTGGCCAAGACCGAAGCGACGCAGGCCGGGTTCGATGAGGCCGTGTTCCTGCGGGAGGACGGTTCCGTGGCGGAGGGCAGCGCCATGAACCTGTTCCTGGTCCAGGGCGACATGCTTATCACCTCGCCCTCCACGGCGGACATCCTCGTGGGCGTCACCCGGAACACGGTGATGGAGCTGGCCGCGGCGGAGTTGGGTCTCCGGGTTGTCGAGCGCACCATTTCCCGCACCGAACTGTATGTGTCTGATGAGGTGTTCTTTACCGGAACCGGCGCCCAGGTCGCTCCCGTGCGTTCGGTGGACCGGCGGGNNAAGCCGGGACCTGTCGCGCGGCGGTTGCAGCAGCTCTACTTCGATGTGGTGATGGGGCGGGTCGAGAAGTACCGCTCCTGGTGCACGCCCGTCTACGGAAAGGCGTGACTGGCGACGCGGCCGGCGCGCATTGCAGAAGGTTACGGATCCCATGGATGAGCCTGCGTTCAATGCCGACGGTCTCGTAGCGTTCATGCTCCAGGTGTTGCAGTTCCTCCTGGCGTCGTTCCTCTCGCCGCTGTTTGCGCCGCTCGGAGGTCTGTTCTTTCTGAACCTGGACGTGTGATCGCCGTGCGGGGAGGTTGATGGGCGGCCGCGCGTCAGGTATGCTGGAGGCGTGTTTGGTCGGTGTACGTCGGGCCGCGGTCCCGGCCGAATGGAAAGGAAGCGTCGTCACATGCGCTATCGTGATCGTCAAGCGATCGAGGCACAGCAGCACCAGCGGATCATCATGGCCGCCAACGGTCTGGTGAACGGGTTCATTCCGAACCTTGTCACGGGCCTCGTGACGGACATCTTCTGGTTCATGGTGGACGGTATATCGAGCATCCTCTTTCCTCAGCCGGAGTGATGCCATCTGCACCGCGGCGGACGCGTCCAGCGGCCGGCGTCGCTGGGGATCGCCGTGCCGTCCGCGGTGCAACAGCCCTGCTGACCCGTTCCGGCCCGACCCGTGGAGGTCGGGCCTTTTCCGTGTCGGCATCCATAGTCGGTAAGAGGACGGAGACTGGATGATCGAAGTACAGGACCAGCGCCTGCGGGAGACGATCTGCGAGGTGGGGCGGCGCATGTATCTGCGCAATTTGGTTGCCGCGACCGACGGCAACATCAGCGTTCGACTTGGGCCGGGGCGCTTTCTCTGCACCCCCAGCGGCGTGTCGAAAGGCTGGATGCGGCCCGAGCGCCTTGTCGTCGCGGATGCCGCCGGGGCGCTGGTAAGCGGCGAGGGGCGCGTGACCAGCGAGATCCACACGCATCTGGCCGTGTATGAGGAACGCCCGGATGTGAACGCCGTGGTGCACGCGCACCCGCCGAAGGCGGTCGGGTTCAGTCTGGCCGGCCGGTCGATGACCGACCTCGTGCTGCCCGAATTGGTGATGTCGCTCGGCGGCATTCCGTCCGCTCCCTATGCCACGCCCGGCGCCATCGAAGGCAACCGCGTGGTGCGCGCGCTGATCCGGAGGTGCGACGCGGTCTTGCTGGATCGGCACGGCGCCATTACGGCCGGCGTGGACCTGCTCGACGCCTACCACAAGATGGAGAAGATCGAGCATGCCGCGGAGTCGTTGCTGACCGCGTGTCTGCTGGGCGGCCCGCGCACTCTCGAAGCGGATGAAGTGCGGCGGCTTCGGGCCGCTCGCGACGCCTACGGATACTCCGGTCTGGCATGGATCCCCGACGACTGATCGGCCGTTCGGCGGCCGATCCGGGTTTGGGACGTAACCATTGCCTGAACGCGCGCGTTTCGTTACCATGAACCTAGCCCGCAGAACGGGGTCTGATGGATACCGCCGAGTAGGGCGACGCTCGGCGCGTGTCGCGGCCCGCCGGGTCGCGATAGGGTCGCGTGCGTCGGAGTAGCCGAAAAGATGACGTTCGTTGTCGATGATAACCGCTCGCCGGACAAGATGCGGCTGTGCCCCTCGTGCCGCATGCAGATCAGCGTTCTCGCCACGAAGTGCCGGTATTGCGGAGAGGAAGTCGGTCGCCCGAAGGAGGAGCAGCGGCAGCTCACCATCGAGAGCATGGGGGGCGAGCACATCGAGCACTACGCCCCCTCGAGCAGCGTGATGGAGGCGCTCGAGTCCTTCCGCTCAGAGGAAGTGACCGATAAGGCGGTCAGCGAGACGCGTCGCTCCAGCATTTTTCGCCGCAAGCCGGATCCCAAGGCGGCGGCGGGCAAGGGGGGCGGGCTGCCGGAACTGGACGCGCAGAGCCTTCAGTTGGCCGGCGGCGGGCAGGGCCGCACGGTAAGCAGCCGCATCGTCCGGGGGTCAGCCAAGCCTCGGCGCGGCGTATCGCCGAGCGACTTGACCCGGTGGGCGGGGTATGCCGCCGTCGCGATCGCCGCGTGCCTGGTCCTGTACTACGGCGGCGGGTTGGCAATCCGCGCCGTGAAGGCGATGCGTACGATGGAAGCGCCGACGATCGTCTCTTCACCGAACCCGGCCGTGCGCATGCTCGAGGCGGGCGATCCGATCATGCAGGTGCTGACGGAGGCCTCCCTCTATCATCGCAAGAATGGCACGCCCGAGAGCGAAGCGGTGCTCAACGACGTACGTGCGCGCGTGGTTGAGGAAGTTCGGGATCTGCTGGATGCCAACCCGTTCGACCGCAGAAACCTGCGTAGCGCGCTTCGGATGGCGAACGAAGCCAACCAGGCAGATCCGAACCCCGTGTTCACCGAACTCAAGCGGGAGGTGGACGAGGAACACCGGGTCTACGCCACGATGCTGCTCGATGCGACGGCGGACGCGAACCCGCCCGTCGCCGTATTCCGCATCACCGATGCGAGCAAGCGCAATGTCGACGTCCAGGTGGCGCAGGGCGAGACGTTCCTCGACGGACGTTTCCGGGTTGACCTGGTCCGTCCGAATGTCGTCCATCTGATTGACCTGGAGCGCGGCGATCGCCGTCTCCGGGCGCGCAAGCTCGACGAGATCACCTCGCCGTAACAGGCCTTGCGCAGCGCAGCTCACATTGACGAAGGCGGGGGAATACTGTAGATTCGTCTGCGTTCGTTCGCCAGCCCGGAGGAGGATGGTCTGACCGTCGTCCAGGGGGTTCGGTGCGGCGTCAGTCGTGATCGGCGCAGAAGCGCCCAGTCTAGAGGAGGAACGGTCAGTGCCCAGATGCGTGATGAGGCTGGTTCCCGTGGTGGCGTCGGCGGCGCTTGTCATTAGCGTCGGCGCGGGATGCACCATGTTCCGCGGCAAGTCAGACCACCCGGCCACGCAGATCAACGCGACCACGGATGTCGACGTCGGCGAGGACCACGAGGCGCGGCTGCGTCAAGCGGTGCGGGAGTACCTGGCGGCGGTGAGCCGCGAGAGCCAGGCGGGCCGGAACAAAGTCTACCGTGCGCGTCCGTACTTCTACCGGGAGTACGTCGAGTATCCGGAAGGCCAAGAGATTCGCAACATCGAGATCCGCGAGACCGAGTCGCGCACGGCGCCCTATGTGGGGCAGGTGGAAGTCGCCAAGACGCGCTACGCCACGCGCCTCCATCGCGACCGGGAATCCGCGGCGGCCGATGCCAACTTCCTGCGCAGCACCGGCGTCGAGACGCTCACGTTCGAGCTCAAGACGGGCAAGTGGCGTCGGGTGGGCAGTCTGTTTGTGGCCGAACGCATCGAGGAGAACGTGAACGGCGAGTGGGTGCCCGCCCGCGAGGAGATCCGCAAGACGCTCGCTGATGAAGACCGCGATCAGGGGTTCTTCGGGCGCGTTTGGTCTTCTGTGTTTGGGCGTTAGCGGCAGTACGAATCGGGGCGATGCGCGTCCGCGCCTCGGCTCGCGCGATGTATGGAGATGTAGCTAGATGAAGCATGTTCGCACGATTACCCTTCCCCGTCGGGCGCAATCCGGCATCGGATTCCTGGATGTGCTGTCCGACCTGTCTGGTTTTCTGGTCACCATACTCGAGAGCGGGAGCGCCATGTTCCTGACGATCCTCGAGTTCAAGACCCAGGACAACGGCACGCCCGTGACCTGATCCGCCGCCTTGGCCGCTGTGACCCCCCAGACTTCCGAATCGACCGGCGCCGCCGGGGTATGGACCTTCGGCTGGCAGGGGCTGACCGTTCAGGCGCCTGAGTCGTGGGACCTGAGCGCCTACGACGGCGCGCGCGCGAGCGGTTCGCTCTCGCTCGCCGACGGCCTCCGCGTTCGGCTGCGGATGCGCTGGAGCGCGGCCGGCAAGAGCGACGATCCGGCGGAGGACGCCTACCGGCTCTACGAGCGGCGCCTCCAGAAGAGCGCTGGCGCCGGCATCGCCCCGGTGCGATCGGACGCGGTGCGCGCGGGGGTGTCCGCCCAGGGGCGCAACCAGGTGATCCCCTTCGAGTGGGCGGTCGGGCAGGGGGTCGTGTATGGGGCGGTGGTGTACGATCCCGATGCGGCGCGCCTGGTCGTCGCCGAGGTGTGCGGTCCGCGCGAGATGGGCCGCCGCGGTGCGAGGCGCGTGCTCTCGAGCATCGCATTCAGCGCCGATGATGCGGACACCCTGTGGTCGGTCTACGGCTTTGCCTTTCGCTCCCCTCCGCTCTATAATCTCGAATCGGCCCGACTCGAATCGGGCAGGCTTCGGTTCCTGTTCGTTAGAGATGCCTCGAGCTGGCTCCGCATTGAACGGTGGAGCCTCGCAGCGCATCTGCTTCGACGGGTTCCGCTGGATCAGTGGCCGGCCGAGTACCTGAAGTTGACGAAGCTCGGCTGTCGGGAACTGGATACGGGCGAGCCGACGACGTGGGGGATTCACCCGTCTCGGCGGTTCACCGCCGAGTTGACTCCCAGCGGTCTGCGCAGACGGACCCGCGCGATCCGCGGCAGGGTCTGGCACGACGACGCGGCCGATCGCATCACGGTCGTCGCCGCCCTCGGCATGGATCCTGAGGCGCTGGACGCCGTCGCCGCGACGGTGGAACATCGGGCGACCCCGTAGCGGCGCGATGGGATGCGGGTCGTCGGCAGGGTTGATGTAGACGCGAGGGAGCTGGACGCTGAGCAGACGAAGGTCCAGAAAGCTGCGGGATCCGCAGCAGCTTTCCAGGCAGGAGATGCTCCAGTCGATCCCCTGCCTGAACCCGGAAGTGCAGTGGGAGGAGCTGGAGTCCGGGGCGCTCATGGCCGTGTACAGGCGGCATGAGAGCGTACTGAAGCGCTTGTGGCGTCGGTTTCTCAGCGCACCGGAAGTCGCGCAGGTGGCCCTTGACGACGCCGGATCGATGGTCGTTCGGGCGATCGACGGTCGCAGAACCGTCGACGACCTGATCGGATGTGTGGCTCGTGAGCTTCGTCTCAGCAGGCGGGAATCCGAGGTGTCTCTGCTGAAGTACATGGATATGCTTGGGCGGCGACGCCTTATCGGTTTCATGGCGCCCGGGCGGAAGGGGGAGGAGAGGTGAGTCTGACGGCCAGAGAGAGCGCAGGGATCCGGCGGCAGATCAAACTGCCGAACAGCGAGGCCGTCAAGATCGCGGTCCGCAGCCTCAAGATCCGCTTCTGGCGCTCGATCATCACGGCAGCCGGCATCGTGCTGGCGATCGCTTTCCTGACCTACGTGGTGACAGCCGGTTCCATTGAGAACGCGATGCGCGCCGAGGATGCGCCGATGGACCTCGCCGCGATGCAGAAGGCGGCGACGCGCATCTGGCTGATCGCGATCAGTCTGCTCATCTGCGTGGTCGGCATCAGCAACGCCATGCTCATGAGCGTTACGGAACGCTACCGCGAGATCGGGACCATGAAGTGCCTGGGCGCGCTGGACTGGTTCGTCGTGAAGCTCTTCTTGATCGAAGCGGCGTTCCAGGGGATCGCCGGCAGTCTGGTGGGCGCGGTGATCGGCGTGTTCGCCGCCGTGCTGGCGGGCATGAGCGAGTATGGGTTCGCCGTATTCGGCTCGATGCCTTGGGGAACGCTTTTCCTCAATATCATCCTCGCGCTCCTGGTGGGCGCGGTGCTTTCGACGTTGGGAGCCATCTATCCGGCGCGTCGTGCGGGGCGCATGCCCCCGGCCGACGCGATGCGGACGGAGGTCTAGGGAGACCGGGGTTGTGGGAAGACGGCGCGGCCCGTGCGTTTCGGGCGTCGCGCAAGGCCGCGTAGACGATTGGAGAACCGCCCATGGCAACAGCAGCCGCCGAAGTTCAGTTGAAACATGAGTACGCCGTCAAGACCCTGGGGGTGGTCAAGGAGTACGTCATGGGCAAGCAGACGCTCCAGGCCCTCAAGGGCGTGGACGTCGAGATCCGGGCGGGGGAGTACATCTCGATCATGGGGCCTTCGGGCTCGGGCAAGTCGACGCTGTTCAACATGATCGGCGGACTTGACAAGCCGACCCGCGGCAAGGTGTACATCGACGAGGTCGATATCTCGGGGCTCGACGCGTTCGAGCTGGCCTGGCTGCGATGCCGGAAGATCGGCTACATCTTCCAGACCTTCAACCTGATCCCCGTGATGACCGCCATCGAGAACGTGACCTTGCCGATGATCTTCGCCGGCATGACCACCCAGGACGCCATGGACAAGGGCGCCGAGCTGCTCCAGCTCGTGGGCCTGGGCGAACGCATTCGGCATAAGCCGCTGGAGCTGTCGGGCGGCCAGCAGCAGCGCGTGGCCTGCGCGCGTGCGCTTGCGAACGACCCGGCCATCATCCTCGCCGACGAGCCCACCGGCAACCTGGACCTGCGCACCGGTCACGAGATCATTGAGCTTCTCCGCCATCTGAACAAGGAGAAGGGCGTGACGGTTATCTCCGCCACGCACGACCTCAAGATGCTGGACGCCTCGGACCGGATCATCTGGATTCGGGACGGTCGCGTGGACAAGATCGAGCGCCGCGATGAGCTCGATATCGCGATCGGAACCGTCGAGGGCGAGAATGAGGCCTAGCTCCGAACTGGGAGCGATCGTCGCTCCCGATGGCGGAGACCCGGAGTCGGAGCGGATCGCGCGGTTCGTGCAGGATCTGCTGGTTGTCGCGGCGGCCGTGTTCGTGCTCATGGGCACGTACGGCCGGTCCGGCGCGGATCCGGCCTACAGTCGGCTGGCGACGGTATACAGCCTGACCGAGTACGGGACGTTCTACATCGATCGTCCCGCGGACGAGTCCCCGATCCTCTTCGAGGAACGCACCATCGACAAGGTGATGGTGGGGGGCGAGCGCGTGGGCGAGGCGGTTCGCGGCGGCCGCATCATTTCCAGCAAGCCGCCCGTGCTGCCGCTGCTCATGACTGGCGAATACTGGGTCATGAACCGGCTGTTCGGTTGGCATCTCGACACGCCGGAGGACGTGACGATCATCCTGTACTGGATGACGGTGACACTCGTCGGCGCGGCCTACGTCCTTGGCATCTATGTGTTCGCCCGCACGCTCGCCGTGCTCGGCGCGGACCCTTTCTCGCGCATCGTGCTGACCTGCGCGTTCGCGCTGTGCACGCAGCTCTGGGGGTTCAGCACGCTCCTCAACAACCATGTGCCCGCGACGGCGATGGCCCTGGTCGCGGTGTACCAGACCCTGCGCATCCTCGTGGGCGGCGCGGCGCCGAAGCCGTGGCGCCTGGCGCTGATCGGCCTGACCTCCGGCCTGACGCTCGCCATCGACCTGCCCGCCACGGTGTTTCCCGGTCTGGCCGCGTTGGCCTTGCTGTACCGTCATCCGCGCGAGACCGTCCTCTGGGGCGGACTGGGCGCGGCGGGCCCCTTGTTGGTCCACTTCGGCATCACCTACGCCGTCACGGGCAGCGTGCTTCCCGTGCAGTCGCGGCCCGAGCTCTACCTGTATGAGGGGGCCTACTGGCGACATCCGCGCGCGACTGACGCGCTCAACGAACCGAAGCTGACCTATTTGTTCCACATGACCCTCGGGCGTCGCGGGCTGTTCTCGTTGTTCCCCATTCTGTTCATCGGCGTCGCGGCGGGGCTGCGGGCCGTCGTGCGGCGCGACACGGCGCATCGCCATGCGATTCTGATGGGGTTTCTTGGCTTCCTCGTCTTGAACGGCTACTATCTGGCGAAGACCGACAACTACGGCGGCGAGTGCTACGGGTTCCGGTGGGCCATCGTGTCCATGCCCATGCTGTTGCTCATGGGCCTGCCCTTGATGGACTCGCTGAAGCGGGGATGGCGGCGCGCGTTCCTCTTGTTCGTGCTGGCCGTGTCGTTCTACTCCGCTTGGGAAGGCACGCGTACGGCATGGCGCGCCAGCCAGGAATGGACCTGCCGGTTCCTTGGGCCGGTGTGCTGACCGCGTCTGACCGCTGAACCCGCCGATCCGCCGAGCACGATGGGAGGCGTCGCAGCATGACGCACCATCCAGTACATCGCCCGCCGACCGACGGACCGCCCCGTCGGAGTCGTGCGCGGTTCGCGGCGGGCTGGCTCATCTGCGCCGGGCTGCTCGGCGCCGCGGTCGTCCTGCTTCTTGCGGCGCGCGGGGCGTCCCATACCATGGAGGACTTGGGCTACCTCGTCGTGACGCATGAAGGCAGCCGCCCGTTTCGGCTCACGCCGGAGGGAGACGTCGAGCCGTTCGAACTGCCTTCGCCGCTCACCGTTCGGTTGGTCGACAGGCCGACGAGCTCCGCGGAACCGACGGAGTACAGGCTGAGCCTGCAAGAGGGCGGCCGCGAGCGCCGCTTCCGCGTGGCCGAAGGGAAAACGTTCGACCTCGACGGCCAGACCTACCGGATGGGCGCGGTGCGGCCCTGGACCGGCATCCTTCCCGACGGCTTGGGGGCGCCCATGGTGTCCGTCGCCATCCGCGTGCCGCCCGATCCGTGGTCGCCGCAGCTTCCCCTCAGCGAGCAAGGCAGCCTTCGCATCGGGGATGACACGGTCGTCACGCTAACGTACATCCTTGAGGGGGATCCGCCGCCCTTGGACGAGACCTTCGACCCCGCCGAGGACGTTCGCTGGGGCGTGGTCGAAGGCGAGACCATCCATTGGCTGACATCCTTCGCCCCCGGATCGGGGATCCTGCTTGCTGACGGCCGCGCCGTGACCCTGGAGGCGGGGGGGCCGGAGGATGACGCCATCACGGTCGCGATCACCGGCCCGGACGGAAGCCGCAGCCTCCGCGTCGACGCGGGAACGGAGGCGGAGGGGCTGGTCCGGTTCGAGCGCCGCGAGACCGCCGCGCGCACGATCCGGCTCTACCTGATCCATTCTTCCGACGTCGTGGCCCGGGTCTATCTGGACGGCGTGTTCCAGGAGGAGCGTCGGATGCGGATGGGGGACACGTGGCGCGTGCCCGGCGCCCCGCTCGATCTGCATCTTTCCGATGCGAGCGGCCTCGCCGTGCCCGTGAGCGAGGCGGAGTCCCCGTTCCGCGAACTGCCGGTCATGTCGGACGACGAGGTGCAGTTCATCCGGGAAGGCCAGTTGCGCCGCGTCGGCCATTGGAACGCAATCCTCGTCCCTGTTGGGGCGGAGCCGTCCGAGAAGGTTTCGGTTGTCGAGCTGCAGACGCTGCTGTGGACCGGCGGCGCCCCGCTTCCCCCGGAGCCGATGCTGCGGGTGGGGCGGTATGTTCTGGATGTGGAATGGCGGTCGTCGAACCTCCCCTCGGGCCGGTCGTTTACCCCCAACCCGATCTTGCCCGGTCGCCCGCTGTTTCCGGATGACGTCCGTGATGCGTTGCTGGAGGCGGCCGACGCCTCCGGCGACACGCTCGTGTTCCGCCTGCGCGACCGGCAGCCTCGGCTGACGGGGCTGTTCGCCGCCGCCGCGGGTCTGGCGTGCCTCGCCGCGGCCTTCCTCCAGGCGATGCGACTGCTCGCGCTTCGGTTCGCTCCTGCGTTGGGCTACCCCGACGGGGCGTGATAGAATCGACCCCGGCCAACGAGACCTTGAGAAGGAAGCGCCGTGTCGGACGAAAACGAAGTACAGCAGCCGGATAGTCCTGTCGTTCCAGCGCCGCGCGAGGCGCCGCCGGAGTCGTCGGAATCCTCGGACTCAGCCCAGGACGCGCGACCCCCGTCCATACTCCAGGGGCATCTTGGAACAGGGCCGGCCCAGATCTGGGCGTCGGCGTTTCTCATCGTGATCCTGGGCGTGATCGCGTACTCCAACGCGTTCTCCATTCCGTTCCATATCGATGAGCAGCGAATGCTCTCAGAACAGGCGACGCCGTCGGGGATTCTGCTGTCCTCGGAAGACGTCGCGCCGCCGCTCGTCTACCCGTTGACGCGCCTCTCGCTCGCGCTCAACTGGTGGTTCACGCCGTACTCGCCTGTCGGGTTCCGTGCGCTGAACCTCGCGCTGCACCTCGCGACCAGCGTTCTCGTGTTTCTGACCGCCTACCGCTTGCTCGCCCGCTCGACCGCGGGCCGACCCGCCGCGGCGCGCATGCGCATCCCCGCGGCGATGCTCTCCGGCATGTTGTTCGCGGTGCATCCCGCGCTCACGATGTCGCTCCATGCGCTCGGCGAACGCGCGGCGCTGCTCACCGGCTTCGCGATGATCCTCTGCATCGCGGCCTTCCTGCGTCTGTCCGACCGCGACCGTCCGTCGGGCGCCGTCGCCGCGCTGATGCTCGTCGCTTACGGCGCCGCGCTGGCCGGCGGGGACTACGGGTACGCCCTGCCCGCGCTGCTGCTCGGCGTGGACTGGTTGGCGCATGGCGCGGGCGGCGTCCGGGCGCGCAGTCGGCTGCACCTGTTGGTCTGGGGCGGGCTCGGCCTCGTGCTGGTCGCGCGATGGGTCGCCGTTCCCGACGCGTTCCGGCTTGGTCTGGCCGGGCTTTACGAGCAGACCGACGCGTTTGTGCGCCTGCTCCCGGCGGCGGTCGCGGGACGCGGGCTCCGCATGGTCTATGCCGCGGGCGACGGCGGCGCCGTTCCCGTCGGAATCTGGGCGTTGGCGCTGCTTGCGGGCGTCGTGTTCACCATCAGGCGCAACCTGGCCGGGTTCGCGCTCTTGTGGGCCGCCGCGGCATTCGCGCCGGGCGTCCTGCTCGCGCCGGCGTGTCCCCCGGTCACGGAGTCGCAGCTCTATGTACCGCTGCTCGGCGCCGTGCTGCTTCTGCCGTGGGTGTTCGTCACATTCCTTACCCAGGACAAGCTGATGCGGATCGGCGGGGTCGCGGCGGCGGCGCTGGTGCTGGCCGCGGGCGCGGGCACATATCTGCGCAACGGCCTCTGGGCGGACGAGTACGTGCTCTGGGAGGACACTGCGGCGAAAATGCCGGGGCATCCCGAGGCGTTGCTGCGTCTGGGAAGCATTGGCGTCGCGCAGGCGGAGTCGACTCTGGCCGATCTGGCCGCGGGGACGATCGATCGCGATAGCACCGCGGCCCAAGCGCTGGAGAACCAGGCGATCGACGCCTTCGAGACGGCCGAGAAGCGCCTCCGGCAAGCGCGACGGCTTCTGCCGGACAGTGTCGACTTGCTCTATCCGCTCGGAGTGAGCCTGGAACGGCAGGGGAAGCGCGACGATGCCATCGAGGTGTTGCGCCGGGTTATCGAACTCGACATCGCGCATCAGCCCGCGACACTGACCTTGGCCGCCGCCTACCACGCGCGGGCTATCGACGGCGGAGCGCACGCTGACCTGCTGGCGGCGATCGACTACTTTCAGCGCGGGGCGCGATTGGGCCCGCTCGCACCGCCGCAGCAGGCGGCATGGGGCGTGGCGTTGGCGATGCTGGGCGACCTGCCCGCCGCCGAAGCGGTGCTGCGGACCGCCGCGCAGGCCTATCCGGACGGCGGCGGACCGTATGCGGGCCCGCTCGCCCAAGTCGAGTCGGCGCTGGCGCGGGTGCGGGAGCTTGAGCAGCAGGCGCAGGCGGCGATGACCGCGCAAGGCGCGGGGAGCCCGACCGTCGCGCTGATCCGCGCGCAAGAGAGCATCCAGCTCAATCAGTATCTGCAGGCGTTCTATCTGTTGGACCGATTCCTCGCGGCGATGCCGGAGAACCGGACCGCGTGGACGATGATGGGCGTGGTGAAGGCGGCGATGGGAGACCGGGAGGGCTTCCTGGAGCACTGGGGCGATGTGATCCCGACGCGGGCGGGGGCGGCGGACGCGTGGAAACAGCTCGCACGAAGCTGCGCCGGCCGCGGCATGTGGGAGGACGCGCGGTTCTACCTGGAGAGTCCGCTCGCCTCAGTCGCCGTGCAGCAGCCGCTGCTGGTCCTGGGCGATGTCGCGCGCGAGTTCGAGATGACGCCGCAGGCGGTCGCGTTCTATCGCGAGTCGGCCCAGGCGCGTCCGAACGACTACGCGCCTTGGCTCCGGTTGTTCGAGATCGCCATCGAAGCCGGCGACCGCACGACGGCGCGCGGGTACCTGCTCGAGGCGGAGGAACGGGGCGCGCCGGAGTCGGAGTTGGCGCCGCGACGCGATCAGCTCGGCGAGGCGACGCAAGTGGAAGAAGAAGGGCCGGTGACCACCATCATCCGCTGACCGGCGGGCGCGGGGGGGTCGATTAGTTTGCATCCGTGCGGAGGGTCCATGCGGTCTCGCCGTCGGCGTCTGGGCGGATCGTCACGTGCAGCACGTGCCCATCCTGCAGCCACAGCGCGGAGCCCGTCTGGCACGTGAACCCGGCGAACCGCCGGTTGTCCGGCAGCAGCATCCAAAGCGACGTCGGGACGCCGGCTCGCGCGCGGATGGCGCCGTGCAGCTCGCCGGTCGTCTCATCCCAATCCCACCGCGAGACGTCCAGCGCCCCCTGCGTGAAGTGGCTGTCTGTCGCGACGAGGTGCGGCGCCGCGCGGCCGGGCAGCGGCCGGAGTCCGAACAGGCGCACGCCGCCGGGCGGGATGGATGCGGAGATCCGTCCTTGCACCACGCCGTAGTAGGTGCGTTCCCAGAAGCCGAACGCAGAGAACAACGCGTCGGCGGGGATCCCCAGGCTCGTGAGCGAGGCGGATACGGCCTGCGGCTGGTCGTCCCAGTTGAACAGGGCGATGAGATGCCACTCGCCGATCGGCGTCCGCAGCGGCAGGTACCAGACCTGCGGCCCGTCGGGGTTGAGCACATCGACCACGCGCGCGGGTCGAACGTCAGCCGAACGCAATTGGTGCAGCAGCTCCGCTTCGCGCGGCGAGGGCGCCCCCGCGTCTGAGGAGAACTCCACCGCGCTTCCCAAGAGCGCGGCCGCGGTCATCGCCGCGCGCAACGCCGGGGTCGGGTCGTCGTCGCCCAGCGCGGGCAGGGGGGCGATGCGCGGCGGCCCGAACCGCGGCACGAGGAACCAGCGGCGACCGAGCGTGCGCAAGGACTCGGGGTCCGCCGGCCACGGCTCGGCATGCGCTCCGAGCCTCGATGCGGTCGCCTGTCCTTGCGCCGTCAAGGCCTCGGCGCTGAGGTCGCCCGTTGCCGCGGGGGCTGTCCGGCTGAGCGCCGCGGCAGCCGCGTAGCCGTAGCGGTCGAGTCCGACCGACGGGTCATGCTCGGTCACGCCGAGATAGAGCGCGCCGGAGATCAGCCGTGCGCCTGGAGGCACCTCGATCGGCGGGTCGTAGCGCCATACGCCGCGGAACAGACTGTGGCGCGCGCCGATGGCCTCGGTCCGCGGCCCGATCTCAATGACTGGCTCTCCGGTGTCGTGCGGGAAAGGACCCGCTGTGAGCGTGCGTCGGCCGGTCGCGTTCATCGCTGCCAGGACGGACGCCTCCACGCCGTCCGCGGCCGCGACAACGCGCGGCGGAGCGTCGCCGGGGCCCATCGCGAAAACGACGGCCTCGCCCGGGCCGTCGCTCAGGGCGACTTCGCCCTTGTTCGGTTCGCCGACGCACCACGGGGACAGCGCACGCACGCGCACCGGTTTCCGGCCCGAGTTCACGAAGGAGACTTGCGCCGCCAGGAAAGGCTGGGTGGGGTACGTGCGGATCGACCACTCCACGTCCTTGCCGTAGAGGGTGAAGCCATGCCCCTCGCCGAGGGGATCGTTCACGTGGTCGCGTGCGCTGCGCCGGCCGTCGATGCGGAGCGGGCGCGGCTTATCGTCGTCCTCGAACCACACCATCGGGAAGGCGTTGTCGAACACCACCACGCCCGACGTCAGCACGACGTTGACGCGGCCGTTGCGTTGGATCGCGAGGTCGTAGCTGCCGGCCGACACGCTGCGTTCCTCCCGTCCGGGGCGGTACGGGATGGGCCACGAACATGCCGCGGAACCGGATATCGCCGCCGCGAGCGCGGCGACCGTCAGCACGCGCCGGACATAGGCGCTGCGGGATCTGCGTGCCATGTGTCGGTCTCCAGTTCTGGTCGCCCCGAGGCGGACTTGTCCTCTTCTCGCGGATATGGAATGGGGCCGGAGGTCGGCCGCCGGCCCCTGAACCGAATGTTGTCTCCGCGACTGCGAGCGCGGCCTACGCGCCCAGCGTGATCCGTCGCCCGGTGCGGCTCGACTCATACGCCGCCAGGGCGACCTCGAGCGCGGCGCGCCCCGCCTTGCCGTCCATGTGGAGTCGGGCGTCTCCGGACACGACATCCAACCAGTGCTCGATCTCCGTATCCCATCCGCCTTGCGTCGGCGTCGGGTCCAGCGTCTGCCACTCGGCGACGCTGTCCTGGCCCGCCGAGGCCTTCCCGCCGAAGAGGGTGAGCCCTTTGAGATAGTCGCAGATGAGCGAGCCCTCGCTGCCGTACAGCTCGAGACCGGTGAAGCCGGGTTTGCTGGTCCAGCCGACCTCGATGTATCCCAGCGCGCCGTTCTTGAACTCGAGCAGCAGCACGGCGTTGTCATCGACCTTGATGCGTTTCAGGAGCGTCTTGCACGTGGCCGTGACCGAGACGACCGGACCCATAATCCAGTTGCAGAGGTCGATCGCGTGGATGCCCATGTCCAGCATCGCGCCGCCCGCGGAGATCTCCGGTCGGTAGAACGTGTCCGGGTCTTTGGCCCAGCCTGGATACGGACCGCCGTGCGCGAATCGGACGCGCATCATGAACGGCTTGCCGATCCCGCCGGCGCGCAGCATCTCGCGGCACTTCTCGGGCCCGGTCATCATCCGGTGCGTGAAGCCGATCATCAGCTTCTTGCGCGCCTTCCTGGCCGCGGCGATCATCGCGTCCGTCTCGTCCAGCGTGACGGCCATCGGCTTCTCGCACAGCACATGGCAGCCCGCTTCGAGCGCCGCGATGGTCGCGGCAGCGTGCGCCGCGTTCGGCGTGCACACGCTCACGATGTCGAGCTGCTCCTCTTGCAGCATCGATGCATAGTCCTTATATCCCCGGATACCCTCGAATCGTTCCGTCATTTCGTCGTGCCGGGCCTTGACCGGGTCGGCGAACGCGACCAGCTCGACGCGATCCGACTTCGCATAGCCCGGCCCGTGACAGCCTTGCGCGATGGCGCCGGCTCCGATCAACCCCACACGATACTTGCGCTGTTGCGCCATGATGGTGTCCTCCCCGGATGAGTTGCTGCCTGGCGCGAAGTCTACCCAAGCCGTTCGGGACGGTCAACCAAACGCGGCGCAACGGGCGCAAATGATGATGAAGACGGGCGGTCCGTTGCGACGCTGGGGGGAGCGTGGGTGCAAGGCCCGCCCGTCTTCGGGGGAGGACGGCGCACGGGGGCGTGCACCGTCTGGGGGATATCCGGCTCTGCGTCAGCCGACGGCGGCTGCGACGTCGGCCGCGGCATCCTTGCCGATCGGCTTCAGGTCGAACTTCTCGGAGAGCACGTTCAGTACGTTCGGCGTCACGAAGGCCGGCAGCGCCGGTCCGAGGCGGATGCCCTTGACGCCCAGGTGCAGCAGCGTGAGCAGCACGGCGACCGCCTTCTGCTCGAACCACGAGATGCACAGCGTCAGCGGCAGGTCGTTCACGCCGCAGTCGAACGCCTTGGCCAGCGCCAGCGCGACCTGGATCGCGCCGTAGGCATCGTTGCACTGGCCCATGTCGAGCAGGCGCGGCAGCCCCGCGACCGTGCCGTACTCGAACTCGCGGATGCGGTACTTGCCGCAGCCGAGCGTCAGGATGATCGAGTCCTCCGGCGTGTTCCGCGCGAAATCCGTGAAGTAGTTGCGTCCCGGCTCCGCGCCGTCGCAACCGCCGATCACGAAGAAGTGGCTGATCCGCCCCGACTTCACCGCCTCGACCACCTTGTCCGCGATGCCGAGGATCACGCTGTGATGGAAGCCGACGGTGCGCGTGACGGTCTCGGTGGGCTTGAGCGGGCCGCATTCGAGCGCCTTGGCGATCACCGCCGAGAAGTCGTTGTTCTTGATCCGCGTCGCGCCCGGCACGGCCGTCGCGCGCGTGGTGTACAGCCGGTCGAGGTAGGTGTGCACCGGCGCCGGAATCAGCACGCAGTTCGTCGTCGCCAGGACCGGGCCGCCGAACGCCTCGAACTCCATGCGCTGCTTCTGCCACGCGCCGCCGTAGTGCCCGGCGAGGTGCGGGTAGGCCTTCAGGCGCGGGTACATGTGCGCCGGCAGCATCTCGCCATGCGTGTAAACCTTGATCCCCGTGTCCTTGGTCTGCTCGATCAGGTCCAGCAGGTCGACCATATCGTGTCCGGTGATGAGGATGCCCGGGCCTTCCTGAATGCCTTCGACGACGTCGACGGGCTGCGGCTTGCCCATCGTCTCGACGTGGCCCGCATCGAGCAGCTCCATCGTGCGCAGGTTCATCCGGCCGCATTCGAGCACCATCTCGAGCAGGCTGTCCATGTCGAAGTTCACGTTGGTGACCGTTGCGAACAGGGCCTCCTCGATGAACGCTTCCACTTCCGGATCCGTCTTGCCCAAGCGACGGGCGTGGTGCTTATAGGCCGCCATGCCCTTCAGACCGTAGAGGAGGATCTTCTGGAGCGACTCGATATCGGCGTTCTTGCCGCACACGCCGACTTCGCCGAGGCAGGCGACGCCGTCACGGGTCTGTTCGCATTGGTCACAGTGCATAGATGCCATTGTAGATGCTCCTTATCCGATTTTCCGGTCCGCACACGGAGTCTCCGGCCTCCGCAGCCTGCCCGGCGCTTTCCCTATCGTCTATTTGTCCTTGCGGTCCGCATCGTCGGCTGCTCGAGCCGTTGCCCGCTCCCGGGACTTCCGCAAGCTCTGCGCGACTTTTTCCATCTTGCAGCGGGCGACGCCCCGCAGCGCGGGGGCGGGTTCCGGCTGTGCCGCCAAGTCGCTGATCGTCCACCGCTGCAGCGCGCCGACGATTGCGCTGTGCAAGTCATCCATCGCGCGGTGGAAGGCGCACGTCTGGCTGATTACGACCGCGTCCTGGCAGTAGTCGCCCAGCAGCTTGCCCTGACAGGCCTCCGTGACGTCGAGCAGCGTGACGCGCTCAGGGCGATGCATGAGCTGGACGCCGCCGTGGATGCCGCGCGTGGCTTGCAGGATGCCGGCCCGGACGAGGAGGCCGGTGACCTTCGCCATATACGAAGGCGAGGCGTCGAGGCGCTCGGCCAGCAGCCGGGGGGAGATGGGGTCCGCGTCCTCGCCCTGCAACGCGAGGATGCAGAGCACCTGGATGGCCATCTCGGTCGTTTTGGTCAGCACGTCAAATCCCCTAATCCGGACGCAGTATATCTCCAATATCGCCCAATGTCAACCCCTTCGGTGCGGTCGTCCGGAGCGGTCCAGTGGCGCCGGTTCGGCGGCGCGCCGTTCACGGCCCGTGGTGCGACCAAGCCGAACCGCCTTGCATGGCCCTTGGTTGTGCGGTAGCATCGCCCCGTGGACCAGCGTTGCGGCGACGCGCCGCGAGGGGCGCTTCGCCAACCCGGAGGGTTCCCGAATGCGTGTGCTGAGAGTTGTTGCTCCGATGTTTGTGGTGTTGGCTGGATGGGAGGGGTGGGCGATGAACTATGCGGATCTGCCAGCGTCCGCGCCGCAGGACGGCGTGATGGCGACGCGGACCGAGTGCGAGGCGATGCAGGCGTGGGCGGCGCGCGTGTTCGCGGGCGAGGAGATCCCCAGGACGGGGCCGGCGCCGCTGTCGCTCGAGGTGCGGCGTCAGGACTTCAGCACCCTTCATTTCCGTCGGTCGTGCCTCGATACGCCGTTGCGCATCGGCGACGAGGACTTCGCCCGCGGTCTGGGCACGCATGCGAACAGCGAGATCGCCGTGGCCCTGCCCGCCGAGGCGGTGCGGTTTGAGGCGTTCGCGGGCATCGACAACAACCATGACACCCGGGGCCAGTTCGGCAGCGTGGTGTGCTCCGTGGAGGCGGACGGGACAGAGCTGCTGCGCACGCCCGTCCTGCGCGGCGGCGATGCGCCCCATGCGGTCGCGGTCGATCTGCCTGCCGGCGCCCGGGAGCTTGTGCTGAAGGTCGATACGACGCCCGACGGACCGTCGCACGACCAGACGGACTGGGCGGACGCGCAGATCGTGCTGGCCGATGGCGCCCGCATCCCCCTGGATGAAGGGCATGAGGCGCCGCTCCTCAGCGCCGAGCGCCCCCCGCTATCGTTCATCTACGGCGGGCGGTCCTCGACGGAGTTCCTGAGCGGTTGGCGACATGAAGCGCAGGAGATTGCGACCGACACGGATGACCGGCGCGCGTGGCAGGCGCGTTGGTCGGATCCCGACACCGGGCTGATCGTCGCGGCGGAACTCACTGTATACCGCGACTACCCGGCGGCGGACTGGGTCGTGACGCTCGAGAACGCCGGTTCAGCCGACACGCCCATTCTCGAGGACATCCAGGCGCTTGACCTCGCGTTGCTCAGCAGCGTGACGGAGCGGCCCGTCACCATCGGGCATAACGTGGGGGATGTGTTCGGCGAGCGGAGTTTCGCCAACGAAGACGAGGAGCTGACGCCCGGCGACGCGTTCGCGATGGCCCCGCAAGGCGGGCGCTCGTCAAACGGCGCGTTCCCGTTCTTTGATGTGCGCTACGGCGACCGCACGATCGTCGCGGCGATCGGCTGGTCAGGCCAATGGCGGATGGAAGCGACGCGCGATGAGGGCGGCGCGACGCGGCTCTGCGCCGGGATCGAACGCACGCACCTGAAGCTGCACCCGGGCGAGCGGATCCGCATGCCGCGGATCCTGCTCACGCTGCACAACGCCGATCCCGTGACCGCGCACAACCGGTTCCGTCGCCTGATGCTGCACCAGTACGTGCCGCAGCAGGATGGACGACCGGTCCGCATGCCCGTGTCGCTGCAGTGCTTCGACCGATACTCGTGGGCTCTGCCGGAATGGGCGACCGAGAAGGGGCAGCTTGAGGGCATCGATTGGGCGGCCGACCTGGGGTTCGACGCCTACTGGTTCGACGCGGCGTGGTTTCCCGGCGGATTTCCGAACGGCGTCGGCAACTGGATCCCCAAGCCGGAGGCGTTCCCGAACGGTCTGCGCCCGTTGGGCGAGGCGACGCGACGCGCAGGACTGCGGTTCATCCTGTGGTTCGAGCCGGAGCGCGTCGCGCCGGACACGGCCATCGCGCGCGAGCACCCGGAGTTCGTGCACGGCGAGGGCAACGGCGGGCTTTTCCGACTGGACGACCCCGAAGCGCGGGCCTGGTTGACGGATCTGCTGTCGGAGCGGATCGCGGAGGGCGGCGTCGATATCTACCGCAACGACTTCAACGTCGATCCGCTTGCGTTCTGGCGCGGGAACGACGCCGAGGACCGGCAGGGCATGACGGAGATTCGCTACGTCGAAGGGCTCTACGAGATGTGGGACGCGCTGATCGCGCGGCATCCCGGGCTGATCATCGACAACTGCGCGAGCGGCGGACGGCGGATCGACCTCGAACTTTGTATGCGGTCCGTGCCGTTGTGGCGCAGCGACACGAACTGCTTCCCCGGAAACGCGGACTGGAACCCCGGACACACGGCGGGGATCAGCTATTACTTGCCGTTGCATACGGCCAGCGCGTGGGAGCCGGCCCCCTACGAGGTGCGGGCGGCCCTGACGACCGGGTTGGTATGTGAGTGGGCGTATCTTGACCCCGACTTCCCGCGCGAACAGGCGAAGGCCGTGCTGGAAGAGGCCAAGGCCTTGCAGAAGTACTGCTACGGCGACCTGTACCCGGTGATGACGTCGCCGGTGAGCCCGACGCAGTGGTGCGCGTTCCAGTGGCACCGCGCCGACCTCGACGAGGGCGCGCTGATGTGCTTCCGCCGCGCGAAGTCGCCGTATGTGCAGCTCGACGCGAGGTTCGAGGCGGTCGACCCCGAGGGCTCCTACGAGATCGAGCTGCGCGGCGAGTCGGGCCCGAGCGAGTTCGCGCGCATGACCGGCGCCGAGCTGCGCGATACGGGCGTGTCCATCTCGCTGGACCGGCCCGCGAGCAGCTTCATCGTGTTGTACCGGCGCGTCGACGAACAGTAGGCCGCTCGCGCAGGGCGCTTGGCAGTAGAACCCAGTCCCATCGCCTTCGTCTGGCGCCGGGACCAGATGAGAGCATATGGAAACGATTCAGGTTGAACTCGGGGACCGTTCGTATCCCATTCACGTCGGCGTCGGCGCCTTGTCGCGGTTGCCCGAGCTGCTGACGGACCCAGGCGTGCGCGGCGTTGTCGGGCTCGCCACGGACAGCAATGTGGGCCCGCTCTACGCCGAGCGCGTCGCGTCGCTGATTCGGAGCGCCGGGCTCGACGTCGCCGTGAGCGTCCTGCCCGCTGGGGAGACCTACAAGCGCCTCGATCAGGTCGAGCGTCTCTGCGGCGACCTCCTCGCGGCCGGCCTCGATCGCTCCAGCGTCCTCGTCGCGCTGGGCGGCGGGGTATTGGGCGACATCGCCGGCTACGCCGCGGCATCCTACATGCGCGGCATCCGGTTCCTGCAGATCCCGACCACCGTTGTGGCGCAGGTCGACTCGAGCGTGGGGGGGAAGACGGGCGTGAACCACCCGCTGGGGAAGAACACGATTGGCGCGTTCCACCAGCCATCGGCGGTGCTGATCGATCTCGAACTTCTCCAGACGCTGCCGGATCGGGAGCTGCGGGCGGGCCTCGCCGAGGTAATCAAGCACGGGGTGATCGCGGACGAACGCCTTTTCGCCTATCTCGAAGATAACGCGCCGGCGCTGCTCGGCAAGGACCTGGAAGCGTTCGCGTATCCCGTGCTCGCGTCGTGCCGCATCAAGTCGGCGGTGGTCGCGGCCGACGAACAGGAACACGGCCTTCGCGCCAACCTCAACTACGGCCACACCTTCGGCCACGGCATCGAATCGGTGACGCGATATGCGCGCTACCTGCACGGCGAAGCGGTGGCCCTGGGGATGCACGCCGCGGGCATCCTCGCGCGGGAGCTCGGCATGGTCGACGGCGTCTTTGCGGCGCGGCAACGGAGCTGCATCGAGCGGTACGGGCTGCCCGTGCAGTTTGCCGATCTCCCCGTCGATGACACGCTCGCGGCCATGCGGCGCGACAAGAAGGCGCGGGCTGGTACAATGAAGTTCATCCTCGCGGATCGGATGGGCCATGTGGTCCAGCGGACCGATGTGGACGAGGCGGCGGTCCGCGACGCGCTCGAAGCGTTGCGCGCCGGGTGACGGAGGGAGCCGGACAGATGGCGTTTGGCGGCGAGACGGCCGAGAGTTACTACGACGACGGGGTGACCGCCTTCATGCGCGGGGAGATCCGGCAAGCGACGACGTGCTTCGAGCGAGCGATCGAGCTGGATGAGAAGTACTTCGCCGCGTACCACCAATTGGCCAGGTGCGCCATGCGGCAGGGCGACCTGAAGCGGGCGGTCGAGCTGTTGACGCACGTGATCCGGAACCGGCCGCGCCTCATTCCGCCGCGGATCGACCTCGGCCACGCCTGCATCATGCAGGGCCGGGTCGACGAGGCGCACCGCATGTTCGCCGAGATCATCGGCGTCGAACCGACCAACGCCCGGGCGCTGTTCGGGCTGGCGCAGGTCGCGTTTGAGCGGGCGCAGTGGGCCGACGCGGTTGCGTTGGCTCAGCGGTCGCTGCAGCACAGCGGTCCGTATTTCCCGGCGCTGTTTCTGCTCGGAAAGGCGGCGCGACTGGCCGACGACCCGCAGCTCAGCGCCGAGAGCCTCGAGCAAGCGGGTGCGCTGGTCGAGAAGACGCTCGAACTCAATCCCGACCAGCCGGAGTCGCACTACATGCTGGGCGAGGTGCGGTTCGCGCGGGAGCGCTTCAACGACGCGCTCGAGAGCTACCGGGAGGCGGCCGATCGGTGCGTCGCCGACCGCGTCTACACCGCCTACAACGATGCGTTCACCCGACTCGACGCGCTCGCGAAGCAGGCGCTCTGCTACCAGCGACTGGGTGAGAGCGCGCGGGCGAATGAGATCGCCGAGGGCATTCTGCGGACGGACCCGAATCACCGCATGGCCCAGGTAATCCTCGGACGCGCATAGGCAGGTGACCCCCGTGGCCGATGTGAACCTTCAGCTTGTCCGCGAGTTCTTCGAGCTGCACGTCTTCCGCGTGCTCACGAACTGGCGGCAGGAGCCGTTGCGCGGGCGCGCCGCGGAGTTCCGTCCCCAGCTCTTCGTCGAGAACGCCCACCCGGGCCCGAAGATTGAGCTGCCGTTCCTGCTCGACCCCGTGGATCTGTGCGGCATCGCCTGCGCGGTCGTGCACGTGCGGGCATGGCATGCCGACCGCTTCTACCCTTCCACGATCGAGTCGAGCCCGGTGTTGTCGCAGTTCGAGCGCGACGAGGCGAGCGCCATGGCGGAGTACGTGTTCGGCGGGCAGCCCTATGCCACGGCGCTTGTGATCTCCGAGCTGCCGGTCAGCCGCGACCTGCGCGGCCGATCGCTTCAGCTCTTTCGCGATGCAGGCGTGGACCACGTGCTGGAGTTCGGCACGGTGTTGCGGGGCTTGCTCGAGCAAGTGAGCGAGAACGGGAACTACACCGGTTCGGCTACGCTCCAGACGCTGCGTCTCCTCAAACGCTACAAGCTGGCCCGCGCGCAGCAACTCGAGTTCTCCTTCGCCACCGAGCCGCCGCTCCGAGCAGGAACGCCGCGATTCGCTGAAGCGAAGCAGGATCCCGATCCCGCGCCCGTCGACGACGAGGAAGCGGCGGACGAAGACGACGCCTCGGACTGAGCTGAGCGGTCGGTCAGGCCGGTCTGCGGAACACCGTGATGAGGTCTGACGAACGCTCGGCCGCGTAGGGCGACTCGTCGACCCCCCCAAGCGTCTCATCCAGCGACAGCCCCGCCGCTTCGCCGGCGCCTTTCAGCGCGGCGAGGTCCCAGTTCCACAGCAGCGCCGTGTCGCTGTGCATCGCGGTTCGGGCCTCCGTCGCCACGAGATGCGCGATGTTCAGAAAGGTGCGCTCGCCTTCCGGCACGAGGTTCTTCACCGTCGTCACCTGGCCGCCGTCGATGGCGCGGCGTTCGATGCGGTGGCGCGGCTCCCGGGCGGCGGGCGCGGCGTAGTTGAGCACTTGCGTGAGGTAGCGGCCTCCGGGCGCGAGCGCTTCGGCAACGGCTCGGAACGCCGCGCGCAGCGCGTCCCCATCCGGCAAGAGCGACAGCGAGTTGCCGAGGCATATGGCCAGTCCGTACGGGCCGCCGAGCGGGGCGCACATGTCGCCCGCACAGTACCGAACCCGCGGGTGAGGCCGGCGCTGCGCGGCGAACGCGACCATCCCCTCGCTAAGGTCGAAGGCATCCACTTCCGCGCCGGCTTCGGCCAGGAAGAGCGCGTGCAGGCCCGTGCCGCAGGCCGTGTCGACGGCCGTCGGGCGCGGCGCGGCGGCCAGCAGCCGTCTGAGCAACGGGCCCTCGCGCTCGAGCCGTTTGCGGCCTCCGGCCAGGGCGTCGTAGAGCGCCGCTTCATCGAATGGGCTGGTCTGAGGTTGGCTTCTCTTTTCCATGCGTATACTCTACCTGAAACGAACGCGCGGCCGCGCGGGCATGTTCAGGAACCGGGAGGACGATGTCGGATGGAAGAACAGACGCAGATGACACGACGCACGGCGCTCGGCGCCATCGGCGCGCTGACGGGAGCGGTCGCGGTGAACGCGCTGTCGTGCGCGCATGGCGTGCGCTCGACGGACGCGGCGCGGCGTCGCCCGAACCTGATCTTTGTGATGGCCGATGATCTCGGCTACGGCGACCTCGGCGTCTATGGCCAGGAGCGGATCCAGACCCCGTACCTCGACCGCATGGGCGAGGAAGGCGTCCGGTTCACGCAGTGCTACGCGGGCAGCACGGTGTGCGCGCCCTCGCGTTGCGTGCTGATGACGGGGCTGCACACGGGGCGCTGCCGCGTGCGGGGCAACCTGCGCGTGCCGCTCGAGCCCGAGGACCTCACGGTCGCCGAGGTGCTGCGCGCGGCCGGGTACCGCACGGGGCTGGTCGGCAAATGGGGCTTGGGCGAGCCAGGAACCACGGGCATCCCGAACCGGAAAGGTTTCGACTACTTCTACGGCTACCTGAACCAGCGCCGCGCGCACAACTATTACCCCGACTACCTGTGGCGAAACGAGGAGCGCGTGCCGCTGCGCAACACAGTGCGAGAGGACATCCCCGAGGTCGCGATTGAACGCGAGGAGTACTCGCCCGATCTGATCATGGACGAGGCCCTGGCGTTCATCGAACGCGAGCGGCATCAGCCGTTCTACCTGTACCTTGCGGTTACGTTGCCCCATGCCAACAACGAGCGCGGCGGGCTGGGCGGCGACGAGCACGGCATGGAGATTCCTTCGCTCGATCCTTACGCCGACGCGCCGTGGCCCGAGCCGCAGCGCGCCCATGCCGCCATGATCACCCGGCTCGACCGCGACATGGGCCGGTTGTTCGCGCAGCTCGAACGGCTCGGTCTCGATGAGGACACGATCGTGTTCTTCACCAGCGACAACGGTCCGCACCGCGAAGGCGGCGCCGACCCGGAGTTCTTTCAGAGTTCAGGGCCGTTGCGGGGGATCAAACGCGATCTGTACGAAGGCGGCATCCGCGTGCCCATGATCGTGCGCGGACCGACCCGCGTGCCGGCCGGCGTCGTGAGCGACCACGTGTGGGGCTTCCAGGATTGGCTGCCCACGGCGGCCCAGCTCGTCGGCGCGGCGGTCCCGGAGGGCCTTGACGGGCTGCCCATGGCGGATGCGTTCCTCGACGGACGCGACGGCCGCGTGCCGCCGGTGCATGAGCAAGGGTTGTACTGGGAGTTCCACGAAGGCGGGTTCAAGCAAGCCATGCGCCTGGGCGATTGGAAAGCCGTGCGCAAAGGGGTTGACGGGCCCGTGGAGTTGTATGACCTGGCGCGGGACCTCGGCGAGACGACCGACCTCGCGGCGACGCATCCGGATGCGGCGGCGGACCTCGGCGCGCGCATGGCTGCCGCCCGAACGGAGTCCGATCATTGGCCCGTGGCGGGGTGACGGCCGGACGCCGTCCGCCCCGGTGCGCTCGCCGACAGTGCGAACCCGCGTGTTGACTGGAACGCGTTGCGTGGATAGCATGGGTCGGATTGGCGCGTTCGGGGATTCGCTCCGAGAAGAGCGGAGGTCGCTTGGGAGAGCATGGCCGTATGGGCGGGCACAGAGACGAAGTCTTCACAAGCGGCGAGGTCGCCAGGATTTGCGGCGTATCCGCGGACACGGTGTCGCGGTGGTTCGACCTTGGCCAGCTCGGGGGCTACCGGCTTGGGCCCGGCGGCGATCGGCGTATTCCTTACGATAGTCTGCGCCAGTTCATGCTCAGCCACGGCATCCCGGTCGACCGCCTCGAAGAGGAGCAGCGACGTATCCTCGTCGTGGACGATGACCCGTACTACCTCGATGTCCTGCCCAGCGCACTGAGCAAGAGCGGCCGGCTCGTCGTCTACACGGCCTCCACCGGGTTCGACGCCGGCGCGATGGTGGCCGAGCAGAACCCGCACCTCATCATCCTCGACATCCACTTGTCGGATATGGACGGGCGCATGGTGAGCCAACGCGTCCGCGCACGGCCGGAGACTCGGAACACGCGCATCATCGCGATCTCCGGCTTCCTCGGCGAGCAGGACGCAGCCGAGCTCAAGCGCTTCGGGTTCGATGACTACCTCCAGAAACCCTTCTCGCTGCAGACGCTGGTCGAGCGCGTACATGCCCTGCTGGGTCCCGATGCGTCCCGCGCGCGCTCCGGCGGGTGAGGCGTTCCGCCGAAGCGTCCGGCCAGGATCGAAAGGGCGACGGCATGCACTACTCCCCTCGTCTCACGCAGGCCTTTCAAGTGGCGGCGGAGCTGCACCGGCATCAGATGCGCAAGGGCACGGGCATTCCGTACATCACGCATCTCATGGCCGTGGCTGCGTTGATCGGCGAGCATGGGGGAGACGAGGACCTGGTGATCGCGGGGTTGCTCCACGACGCCGCGGAAGACCAGGGGGGATTGCCTACGCTCGCCCGCATCCGCGCGGCGTTCGGCGATCGTGTCGCGGCCTGCGTCGCCGCGTGCAGCGATGCGCACACGTTGCCGAAGCCGCCTTGGCGCGAGCGCAAGGAGGCGCATCTGCGCCGTTACGGCGCGTTGGACGGAGGGATTCGGTTGGTGCTGGCCGCCGACAAGATCCACAACGCCCGGGCGATCGCGCGCGATCTGCGTACGTTGGGCGACGCCCTCTGGAGTCGGTTCAGCGGGGGACGCGACGGCACGCTGTGGTACTACCGCGCCGCCTGTGATGCCTTGCACGACGGGTGGAACCACCCTGTGCTGATCGAGCTGGAGGAGGCCGTCGCGGCGCTCGAACAGGCCGCGGAGGAATGCGCCGCGAAGGACTGACGGCGGCCGTACCGGTCCCGCGCCTTTGGCGTCGCGCTATGTCTCTGGCCGGTCGTGCGTGAAGATGTGGTAGGTGCGTCCGTCATCGGCCTGCTCCCGCACCCAGATGTCGACGCGGCGCCCGGGTCGATCCAGCGGCGCCGTCCAGCGCAGCGTCTGGCGATCCGTCAGCGTGACGCGGCCCGGCGAGGGCGCATCGTCGGGCGGCGGATCCGCAGTGAACGCCAGATAGCCCAAGTCGGCATAGCGCGGGCCCTCGGCGTCGTCGGGCGCGATCGCGCCTATGCGTAGCTGCACGTGCCGAGCGCCCGAATCCACGTCAAGTGCGCCGATGGGGCGCCACTGCCAGCCGAACGCTTCGTTCGGCGGCGATGCGCCGTCGAGGCGCCAGGTCGTCGCGCCGATCTCGATGCGCAGCGCCGCGCGGTAGTGCGTCGCGTCGCCGGGCGTTCCCAGCATGTAGAGGCCCGCCTGCTGAGGTCCGGAGTACAGGATCGCCTCGCCGCGGAGCCAGGCTTCCTCGCTCGGATCGAGTCGCGTTACGACCACGGACGTGTCGAAGGCTTCCGGCGGAGGGCTCGGGTTGTACTGCGTCGAGATCCACCATCGGTCCGCCTCGATGTCTTCCTCGTACAGGCTTGCGAGGGGAATCAGACGATCCGAGATCGCGACCATCACGTCGCAGGCGACCGTGTCGCGGCTGACATTGTCCACCGCGAACCCCACGAGACGCCGGCCCTGGTCGTCGATGCGCACCGGCTCGGCGCCGTCGAACCGCAGCACGAGCCGCCCTTGGCGTTCCGACGGAGGCGTGCGCACGGCGCCGAGGTCCGGATGCTCCTTCCAGTAGACCCGCTCCTCGTTGCGCACGAGCTGCGTCAATACGGATGAGGCCCCGTCGTCCAGGTCGCGCTGGAGGGTCTGCAAGTCGCTAAGCCCGTCTTCGGCTTCGAAGAGACGGATGTCGAAGCCGCGGAAATCGCGCTTGAGCGTCTCCGTGTAGTGGGCGTCCATCCATCGGTAGGCGTCATACGCGCCGTACCGCAGATACTCCCGATGCCACTCCGCGAACACGAACCAGATCCGCCGCGCGTCGCCGACGACGGACTCGATGCGCCGGGGATGCCAGTTCTGCGTGAGCTCCCACGACGTATTGTCGGGATTCCCTTTGATGAAATAGTCGATGCGGTCGGCATCGACCGCCGCGTGGTACTGCGGATAGCCGCGCAGGCCGTACCAGAAGAACGGCATCCACGCGGCGGCTGACGAATGCACGACGATGTCGCCCTCCTGCCAGCGGTCGAGAATGAACGCGGCCCCGAGATCGTAGTCGGCGGGGACGCTGATGCCCGGTCGATGGGGGAACTCATGCACGGGATAGATGTCGCGGTAGTACTGGCTCAGCGGGAACGCGGCGATGATCGCGGCGACGGCGACGCCCAGCCGACGCAGACGCGCATGCGGGATCGCCGCCAGACCGGTCGCCGCCAGGATGTAGCAGGGGATCGCGAACGGCAGGAGCGCGCGGAAAAGGAACAGACTCTGGGTGACGTGCGACATGGCGAACGCAAGCGCGGGGGGGAGCGCCGCCCAGAGGATGAGCAGCAGCGCGTGCGGGCGGTTGCGCCGGAACATCACGACGAGTCCGCCTGCCGCGGCTGCGAAGAACAGCGCCATCGCGATGTAGAGATGCGGCTTGAGATCCGAGTAGCCGAACGCGATGGTCTTCAGGTAGACCAGCGTTGTGTGCAAGGTGGGTCGTGGTATCCACCATGTCTCGGCTTCGATCAGCGTGCGCCGGAACGCGACGACAAGGAAATAGATCCAAGGGACAAACAGCCCGACGCCGACGGCGTTGGCGATCGTGAAGCCCGGCAGGCGGTCGCGCTGGAACGGCCAACGGCAGAGGAACCAGACGCCGAGCGCGATGAGGAAAAGGGCCGCGAAGGATTCGCTGTAGCACACGACTGTGACCGCGATCGCGTACTGCGCCCAAGCGCGGAAGCTGTTCCTCTCCATGGCCCGAAGCAGGCAGAGCGTCGCGACCATCGCGGTGGCGGGGAGGAGGATGTAGTCCTTCAGGTCTTGCGAGTGGAGGATGTGGAACGGCGACACGGCCAGCAGGAACGCCGCGAACAGACCCGCCCGCCGGCTGTGCATGCGGACGCCGAGCAGGTAGATCAGCGGAACGGAAAGAACGCCGATGAGCATCGGCAGGGACTTGCCGGTCCATTCGTTGTCCACCAGGCCGAGCGCGCGCCAGGCGGCGAGCAACGTGGCGAAGAGCGGGGGATGGTTGCTGACGAACTCGCCCTGGAGCAGCACCGCGCCGATGTGCTCGGCCTGGTTGAGGTTGTCGACCTCGTCGCTCCAGTACGGGTCGACGCCGAGTCGGTGGAGCCGCAGCGCGAACGCGAGAACCACGATCAGCGCCAAGGCGATCCGATGGCGCGATGCGGCCCGATGTCCGTCTTGCGTTGTGCCGGGTTCCGGGTTCGGCGTCATGGCGGCGTCCGGTTCGCGGGTCCGCGGGCGTGTGCGCGCACGCGGTCAGCCGTGCGTCGGATAGCCTTGCGGCAACCGTTCGACATCGGTCACGTCCCGCCGGATGCTTTCGCCCGGGAAGGTCATGACGTTGGGCCACAGCTTCCGGCCGGGGAACAGGCACGTATTGATGCCGGTGTGGACGTTGTCGCCGATGATCGCGCCGAGTTTGCGGCGGCCTGTGTCCACCATCTTGCCGTTCACGAAGGAGCTGATGTTCGCGCCGTCGTGACGCAGGTTCGCCGTGATCGTCCCGGCGCCGAGGTTCGTTTTCTCGCCGATGATCGAATCGCCCACATAGCTCAGATGCGGGACGGTCGCGCCGTCGCAGAGGATCGAATTCTTGATCTCGACTGCGTGGCCCACCTTCGCGCCGTTGCAGAGCGTCGCCCCGGGGCGCAGCCAGCAGTTCGGCCCGACGGAGCAGTGCTTGCCGATGTAGACCGGCCCGTCGATGACCACGCCGGAGCGCACCACGCTGCCCTCGCCGATGTAGACGCGCCCGTTGATGTGGGCCGCGGGGCTGACCTCGCCGTGGATGCCCCGTTCGAGGAACGTGTCGATGAAATACTCGTTCGCTTCCAACAGGTTCCAGGCGTATCCGATGGGCATCCAGTATCCGGAGACCTCGACAACGCGGAAATCGGAAATCTCCGCGAGCTTCTGTACGCCGTCGGTCAGCTCGATTTCGCCGCGCGGGCTGGGTTCGAGCTTGCGCAGCACGTCGAACACCGCCTGCGTGAACTTGTACGCGCCGATGCTCGCCAGATCCGACGTGATCTCGACCGGCTTCTCAATCAGTTGCGTGAGGCGGTCGCCGTCCGTGACCTCGCAGATGCCGTAGAGCCGCGGATCCGAAACGCGCTTCACGAGGCATGCCTGCTCGGCGGCCGCGAGGCGCGCCAGGTCGCACGCCGCGTACAGGTCATCGCCGTTCATGGCGAGGAACGGTTCCTTCATGCGGTCGGCGCACTGCAGCAGCGCGTGGCCCGTGCCGAGCTGTTCGGCCTGTTCGACGTAGCTGAGGCGGATGCCCTCGTACGAGGTTCCGAACGCCATCTGGACCATTTCCTTGCGGTAGCCGACGATGATCACGGCCTCGTCGATCACGCCGCGCAAGGCATCGAGCTGGTGCGCGAGAATCGGCTTGTTCAGCACTTTGAGCAACGGCTTGGGGCGCGTCAGCGTCAGGGGTACGGTGCGGGTGGACTTGCCCGCAGCCATGATTACGGCTTTCATACGGATGATCTCCCCTCTACGGCGGCGCCGGACAAGCCGAGCGGTCTCAGGTTACGGGAACGGCCGGACGCTATCAGCGCCCGAGACGTCGTATGCGATGCAGACACCACAGATTGATCAGCACGGCGCAGGCCCATACTCCGGCCAGATATAGCCAAGTTGCGATCGTCATGGTTGGCGCGTCCTGGTGCGTGTCTGCACGCTCATGCTGCCAAGGCGGGCGGGTTGAAATCAAGAAACCGGCGCGCGTCTCCTGTCGCGCCGCGTGCGGTTTTCGGTATACTGGCGCCCTTCAGGCAAGGGGAACCCGGAGGAGGGCTGCGGCGGCCGTCGGCCGTCGAGATCAGGCGGGAGCGAGGGTGAGCGTATGGAGCGAGGCGCGTGGAAGAGCAACACGGGGTTCATTCTGGCCGCGATCGGGTCGGCGGTTGGACTGGGGAACATCTGGCGGTTCAGCTACCTGTGTCATAAGAACGGCGGGGGGTCATTTCTGGTTCCCTACTTCATCGCGCTCTTGGCCGCGGGCATTCCCATCCTGATCCTCGAGTTCGCCATCGGCCACAAGATGCGCGCGTCCGCGCCCAAGGCGATGTACACCGTCCACAAAGAGTGGGAATGGCTCGGCTGGTGGCCCGTGCTCTTCGTGATGTTCGGGATCGACCTCTACTACTCCGTCGTGATCGCGTGGTGCGCACTGTACGTGGTCTTCTCGGCGCAAGGGTTCTGGGGCGTGTTCCCATGGGAGCCCGACGCGGCGGCCTTCTTCACCCAGCAGTTCCTCGGGAAGGTCGACGGGGGCGACGTGTTTCACCCCGGCGCCATTCGCTGGCCGATCCTGGCCACGACCGCGGGGATCTGGGCTATTCTGTGGGTCATCTGCATCCGTCGGATCGACAAGGGCGTCGAGGTGGCCTGCAAGATCTTCATGCCCGTGCTTGTCCTGCTCACGGTGTTGCTGGTGATCTGGGGGCTTACGCTCGACGGCGCGATGGAGGGCGTCCGGCAGTATCTCTATCCGGATTTCAGCAAACTGGCCGAGGCGCAGGTGTGGCGCGACGCTTTCGGGCAGATCTTCTTCTCGCTATCCATCGGCTTCGGCATCATGATCGCCTACGCCAGCTATCTCCCGCCCAAGACGGACCTCGTGCGGTCGGCCATAATCACGGCGCTTGCGGACTGCGGCTACAGCATCTTCGCGGGGTTCGCCGTGTTCAGCGTGCTGGGCTACATGGCCTTCACCCAGAACGTGCCTTTCCAGGACGTCGTCACGGCGGGTCCGGGCCTGTGCTTCGTGGTCTATCCCGAGGCCATCTCCAGTCTACCCGGTCCGCGGGCGCTCTTCGGCCTGGCGTTTTTCACCACGCTGGCCCTGGCGGGCATCACCTCCGCCGTCTCGATCTTCGAGGCGTTCGTCTCCGCTGTCGTCGACAAGTTCGGGTGGCGACGCTCGCGGGTGGTCACGACGTCGGCCGTGCTCGGGTTCCTCGGCAGCGTCATCTTCACGACCCGTTCAGGTGATATGTGGCTCGATATCGTCGACCATTTCCTGAACGCCTACGGGCTGATCCTGGTCGGCTTGCTCGAGTGCCTGCTCATCGTGTGGTACTACCGCATCGATCGCCTGCATTTCCATCTGTCCGATGCGAGCGAGGGCGGTTACCCGAAGGCGTGGGACATCTGGTGGGAGTGGTCGGTGAAGTTCGCCGCGCCCACGGCGTTGGTCTTCGTGCTCGCGTGGAGCGCGATTGATGACCTGCGCACGCCGTACGAGGGCTATCCCGTGCAGGCGCTGCTGATCGTCGGCCTCGGGTGGTTGGTCTGCACCTTCCTCGCCGCGGGGGTGTTCAGCGTTTCGGCCAAGCACATGCCCAACAACTCGCTTGATCTCTAGCTCCAGGGTCAGACGTACAGCCGGAACAGCACCAGCTCGACCTCGATGACGAAGTGGGCGAGGAAGGGGAGCAGCGCGTTCTTTCGACGGCGGGCCCAGGCCGTCAGGACGATCGAGAACGCGACCATGCCGGCGATCTCGAGCGGGTGTTTCAGCACGTGGTAGGCCCCCTCGATGACCGGGATCAGGAGCCAGCCGTAGCGGGGCCAGGCGGCGTCGAGCCGTGTCAGCAGCGCGTAGCGGTGGAGGAACTCCCAGCCGACGAGCCACGACAGAATGTAGGCGAGGCTCCATGCCGTGTACTGCGCCTGCAGGGCGAGATCCATGCCGCGCAGCGAGAAGTAGTAGTCGCGCAACCCCGGCGTGACGGCGACGAGCAGCATCGCGCCGAGGCCGACGGCGCCAAGCCCGAGCAGCGCCCAGACGTCGACGCGCCTCCAACGCCCGATGCCGAACCAAGCGCGGTCGATCCGCGGCAGGCAGAACAGCAACGGCAGCACGAACCAGACGGCGAACTTGAACGCATCGACGGGCGGGACGCGGAAGATTGCGATCGTGCCATCATCGCGCGTCACGACGTGCTGCGCCGTCGGGCCGAAGGTCCAGCGAAACCACCGGAAGTCGATTGGGTTGCGCCAGCCCAAGGTTGCGGCGAGGTCGAGTGCGTGCACGGCGATTGCGTAGACTAGCAACAGGAGCGCCGGGATCCACGCACGGCGCAGCCATGCGCGGGCGGGCGAGGGCTCATGCGTTGCGCTCATTTCGCTATCCGCTTTCCTTCCTGCGTGTCCGGAAACGGGCACAGGTCCGCGACCGGACACTGGGAGCACTTCGGACCGCGGGCATGACAGATCGCCCGTCCGTGGAACACCAGCGAGTGGGAGAACATCCGCCATTTGTCCGAGGGCAGCAGCTTCATGAGGTCCTGCTCGATCTTGTCGGGGTCCCGCGCCTTGGTGAATCCGAGTCTGCGCGCCAGACGGCCGCAGTGGGTGTCCACGACGATCGCCGGCGTCCCCGCGCACTCGCACAGCAGCACGTTCGCCGTCTTCCGGCCGACGCCGTCGAGCGTGAGGAGTTCCTCCATCGTTTCGGGAACCCGACCCCCGAAGCGCTCGACCAGCGCGGCGCAGGCGTTTCGGATGTTCTTGGCCTTGTTGCGGTAGAAGCCGCAGGCCCGGATCGCTTCCTCGAGCTCCTCTTGCGGCGCGCGTACGTAGGACGCGGCATCCGGGTAGCGCTGGAACAGCGACTTCGTCACCATGTTCACCCGCTCGTCCGTGCACTGCGCCGCGAGTATCGTGGCGACCAGGAGCTCGAGCGGGTTCGTGAAGTCGAGCGAACACCGCGCGTCGGGATACGCCTTGCGCAGTCTATCGTACACCTCAAGCGCGCGGGCTTTCTGTGCGGCGCGCGTACGAACGATCTTGGCCAATGCGGATTTCCCCTTCCTATGAAACGACCCGTTGCGAGGACCGCCGAACGCGCAGCGGATCAGGCATCCGCGCCTCCGCGTTTCCAGGCGAGCAGCGCGTCCAGGTCCAGGCAGTTCAGCAGATGCTCCGGCCCGAGCCACCCCTTGCGCGCCACGCCCAGCCCGTACTGCACGTCGTCAAGGCCCGCGGTGTCGTGGGCGTCCGGTCCGATGCACAACATGACGCCGTGGTCGCGGGCGCGGCGCACGAGGCGCCAATCCAGGTCCAGCCTGTGCGGGTTGGCGTTGATCTCCAGCGCCGTCCGGTGCTCCACGCACGCGGCGAAGATGCGGTCCCAGTCGAGCGGATAGCCCTCGCGCGATAGCAGCAGCCGGCCGGTCGGGTGACCGAGGATGACCGTCGCCGGGTGCGTGACCGCGCGCAACACGCGTTCCGTCGCGTCGCGTTCGTTCATGTTCAGTCGGCTGTGCACGGACGCGATCACCAGGTCGAAGGTCGCCAGCACGTCGTCGTCGTAGTCCAGCGCGCCGTCGGAGCGAATGTCCGATTCGATGCCTTTGAGCACGCGGAACCCGCCGTACCCGGCATTGAGCGCGTCAATCGCCGCGTGCTGCTTCTCGATGTCTTCCAGGGTGAGCCCGCCGGCATACGCGGCCGACTGGCTGTGGTCGGCGATCAGGAGGTAGGCATAGCCGCGTTCGCGGGCGGCTTCGGCCATCTGTTCGAGGCTCGCGCCGCCGTCGCTGGCGGTCGTGTGGCAGTGGAACACGCCGATGAGGTCGTCGCGCTCGACCAGGCGGGGCGTCCGGTCCAGGTCCAGCTCGCCCATGTCCTCGCGCATCTCGGGCGGGATGAAAGGCAGATCCAGCGCCGCGAACAACGCCGCCTCATCGGCGCAGGGGACCAGCGCGTCGCCTTCGAACAGACCGTACTCGTTGAGCTTGCGCCCGCGACCCTTGGCGCGCTGGCGCATCGCGACGTTGTGATCCTTGCTCCCGGTGAAGTGCGCCAACGCGAACGGGAACTGCTCGTCCCTCACCACGCGAAGGTCGGCGGCGAGCCCTGACCGGAGCGTGACGCTCGACTTGGTCGATCCGCGGCCGGTCACCTGCTCCACGTCCTCGAGCTCCACGAACCGCTGCATCAGCGCTTCGGGGTTCTCGCAGGAGGCGACGATGTCGACATCCTTGACGACCTCTTTCCAGCGGCGCAGGCTGCCGGCCGTCTCGATGCGGATCAGCCCCGGAACCTCCCGCAGTTGCGCGATGATCGCCTCGGCGGCTCGGCGCGCGCGGTGGGCGTGGAACAGCCCCTCGTGCCGCCTCGCATACGCGACTCCTTCCAGCAGCTTCGCCTGCATCGCGGGCCCGAAGCCTTTCAGGCCGACGAGCCGGTTCTCGTTGCAGGCGTACTCGAGCTCGCCCAGCGAGGCGATCCCCAGTTCCTCGTAGAGGGTCTTGATGCGCTTGGCGCCGAGCCCCGGCACGCGGAACAGCTCGAACAGGCGTTCCGGGAACTTCGCCCGCAGTTCGTTCAGATAGCCCAGATCGCCCGTCGTGACGAGCTCCTCGATCTTCTGTTCGAGCGCGTCGCCCACGCCCTTGATCTCGCGCAGCCGTTTCTCGCGCACCAGCGTCTCGAGGTCCTCTTCGAGCTGTTCGATGCGCCGCGCCACGGTCGTGTACGAGCGCGCCTTGAACGGGTTCTCCCCGGAAAGCTCGAGCAGCATGGCGATCTCTTCGAGATGCCGGGCCGCCTGTTTCTTGTCCATACGCGTGTCGCCTCGCTATCCTTCCGCCGTCCTGAATGTACACCACCGCGTCCGTTCTTGGGTAGAGACGCGCCGCGCCGGTCGTGACATTCCCGGCCGCCGCCGCCTATAATCTCTTACCGGTTGCGGCCTGCCTGACGATGCCATCGCAACCCCCTGCAGACAAAGGAACGCACCGCATGAACTACGAGCTCACCCATCCCCGCGACATGCTGGTCGCCATCATGCATCGCATCTACGCATTCGGCATGACGACAACCTCGGGCGGCAACATCTCCATCCGCGACGAACAGGGCAGCATTTGGATCACCCCCGCGGGCGTGGACAAGGGCACGCTCCGCCCGCAGGACATCGTACGCGTCCGGGACGACGGAACGGTTGAGGGGATGCATAAGCCGAGCTCAGAGTATCCGTTCCACAAGGCGATCTACCAGGCCCGTCCTGACATTCGCAGTGTGTTGCACGCCCACCCCTCGGCCCTGGTGTCCTTCAGCATCGTGCGCAAGATCCCGGACATTCGGATCATCCCGCAGGCCGAGGACATCTGCGGCACAGTGGGCTACGCGTCCTATGCGTTGCCGGGCAGCCCCAAGCTTGGCGAGAGGATCGCAGCCACCTTCCGCGAGGGCTACGACACGGTGCTGCTCGAGAACCACGGCGTGGCCTGCGGCGGCAAGACCATCCTGCAGGCGTTCCAACGGTTCGAGACGCTCGATTTCTGCGCGCGACTTATCATCAAGGCGCGCACCTTGGGCGATTACAAGGCGCTTGGCGAGCGGGACCTCGATATGTTCGACATGAATAAGCACTTCCTGCCTGAGTTCGTGCCGACGATGCGAACGAACCAGGAGCGGGAGCTGCGCGCCACGATGTGCGCCCTGATGCGGCGGGCCTACGAGCAGCGACTCATGCCCAGTACGCAGGGCACCCTGTCCGCGAGACTGGGGCGGAAAACGTTCCTCATCACGCCCTACGGCATCGACCGGTACAACATCGAGATCGGCGACATCGTGATGGTGCATGACGGGCATCGAGAAGTGGGCAAGCTGCCGAGCCGCGCGGTCATCCTGCACAAGACGATCTACGATCAGCACGCGGAGATCGCGGCGATCGTCAGCGCCCAGGCCCCCAACGCGATGGCCTACAGTGTGACGGAGGCGCCGTTCAACACCCGCACCATTCCAGAGAGCTATATCATGCTGCGAGACGTGCCCCGCGTGGCCTATGGGCCGCAGTACAACGATGAAGCGGCGTTCTCGCGCATGCTGTCCGAGGATTGTCCCGTGCTCTTGCTCGAGAACGACGCGATCATGGCCACCGGCCAGTCGTTGATCCAGGCGTACGACCGCCTGGAAGTCGCGGAGTTCACCGCGCGCTCGCTGATCAGCGCCGCGCCGCTCGGCGGACTCGTGGCCATCAGCGACGAGGAGACGGCCGAAATCGAGCAGCACTTCCTGGGCAAACCCGCGCGGTAGGCTGCGACGGCGTCGCATTCTGACAGATTCTGACAGATCGAGGAGACTGGCATGAAGAAGTCCTTTCCCGTCCGCCTCATGGTGGTTGCGCTGCTGTTGGGAACCGGATGCGGCTGGCTTGCCGACAAGGAGCGGATCCCCGTCGCGCGCATCGGCGACGAGGTGATCCGCCGCGAAGACCTTAACCGTGTGTTGCGGCGTATGCTCCCTGAGGACCGACCCTTCATCCGCACCCGGAGCGATCTGCTGCGCGTGCTCGAGAACCACATTGACGGCGAGATCAAGCGGCGTCTGTTGGAATCCACGCAGCTTGAGACGGAAGTTCCTCGCGAACTGGCCGCGGCCTACTTCGACGCCTCGCACCCCGAGTACCGCGCCGCGATGAACCTGGAGCAGGCGCAGGAGCTTGGGCTTGGCCAAGGCGAGATCGAGTACTACCGGAGCGAACGCGAGATCCGGATCGACCGCATCCATGAGGAGATGCGCGCCGAGGCTGCGGTGCGGCAGCGCATCCGCAAGGAGATGGAGTCGGGCGAGCTCTCCGTGACCGACGAGGAGTTCATGCGGGAGTACGAGTACCGCAAGGACCAACTCAAGAACTTCGAGACGGTCACGTTCGAGGGCATCGTGTTTCCCCTGACGGTCCCCGGAGCGGCCAACCTGGCCGCGAACGCGCGCAAACGGATCCTCTCCGGCGAGCTGGTGGACGACATCGCCGCGGAGTACGCCGCCGCCGGCACGGCGATTCCCATGAGTTCCGCGCTCGAGCGCAACCCGGACCCGCGCACGGCGCCCAAGTTTGCGTCGTTCTGGCAAGCGGCCACGGGGGCGAGCCAGGGCGATGTCATCGGGCCGGTCTTCATCAGTGGCTGGGAGATCGCGCGGCGCGGCCCGGACGGCGAAGCGCAGTCGACCGTGCTGCCGGACTCCTTCCTCGTCTGTCTGATCACGAAGGCGGAACCGGAGACGCCGATGACGTTTGAGGAGGCCAAGCGCGTGCTGGAGCCGGACATTCTCTACGCAAAGATGATCCGCAAGCTGCGTGAGGAGAACGGGGTGGAGGTCTACGAGGAGAACCTCCCGGATCCGGCGATGTATAACCCCTCCGGCCCGCGGTCCATCTTCGACGAACGTCCCGGCGCGCAGCGCCGGCAGCAGTGACCGCCGTCCGGCGACCGCCTCAGGAACCGTCGGGAGAGGGCGGCGCGTCCATGCCGTCGACTTGCGCCGAACCGGCGATCGTCTCCGCGACGCGCGTCGCCAGCACTTCGATAAGGCGCGGATCGATGCCGATCGGCTGCGACACGGCATAGGTCACGCCCGGATGCGCGGCGGATGCCTCCGCTGTCACGCGCGGGATATCGCGCATGCTGTGGCGTCCCGGGGAGAGGAAGAAGAGCAGCACCACGACGTGGCGTGCGCCTTGCGCAACGCACCGGTCGAACGCGTCTCCAATGGACGGCGCCGCGAGTTCCATGTGAGCGGGCTCGACGATCCGCGCGCCGGTCTGCTCGCGATAGACCCGCGCGACCTCCTCGAGCATCGCGTTCGCCTCGGCCAACCGCGAACCGTGGTCGACGAGGATGATCCCCGTCTCCGGGTCGTTTGTCCTCATGGATCGACCGCGTCCTTGCGTCCCGGAAACCCCGATTCCGGCGGCGTCAGCGGGGCCGATCCTGCGGCGCCTCGCTGATCGGCGAGGCCACACCCGCCGAAAGCCGGCGAACCACACTGCGGCGGGCATGACGGACGGCCGCAATCACCGCGTCGACGAGGCCCTGGATCAGGTCGAAGGGGTCGGTTCCGCGGGGTCGTGCGTTGGTCATGAATGCGGCCTCGGTCTGTTGCGGCTGTCATCGTACTGTACCTCTGCTGTCCACGGGCGTTACGCCGAACAGCCGGAGGCGCCACGCGATGAATCCTCGCAAGCGCACAAGAGTTCCCCCCGAGACCATGGCCGCCGACCGCAGTCCGATCATGCATGCACAGGCGCGTCGGCTTCGGCCAGCAGCGTGTCGGTCTTTGTGACCCGTGCGCGCGTCGCGTCGATGCCGAGCAGGTCCAGCGCCTCGCGCATCTTCACGGATCGGTGATCCACGATGCACGTCTCGACGTGCAGGCGCGCCGCTCCGTCCGCCGTTCTTGTCGCTTCGACCGCGCGGAGCATCGGCCGCACGTCGACCTGCTTCTCCGTCGGTCCCTGGGCGCGACCGCGGCGTTTGCCTCGCTGCTTGGCCCGACGTGCGACGGGCAGCGACTCGGAGGCCAGCAGCGCCGCGATGCGATCCTCGAGGTCGACGGGGGCCTCTGGCAGGCGCACCGTATAGCGATAGCCGCGGGCAAGGCTCATCAACGAAGGCGAACGCAGCGGGACCTCGCACGCTTCATAGGCGTGGATGCCGGGTGCGGTCGTCGCCTGAATGGTCGCGAGCAACGTCCGCGGGTCGACGCGGCTGCACAGGTAGATGTCCATGTAGTCGCCCGTGGACTCCTCGCCCACGGGAGGCGCCGACGCGAAGTTGACCCGCGGCAGCGCGTGGAAGCCCCGGCTGTAGGAGAGGGGGACGTTGGCGCGTCGCAGCGTCCGCATCCAGGCGTTGACGAGTTCGAGGTGCGAAAGGAACCGCGCCTCGCCCGAGCGGCCGATGCGGAAGCGGAGGCGCTGCACCGCCGGCGGCTCGACGTGCTTCGCCGGCGGATCGGGGCGCCACTCCCGCTCCGTCTTGCGGCCCTTGATCGAGCGGCGGAGCATATGGGCGCACAACGGCCGGTCCCGGTCGATCACGCCGCACTTGTTGCACTTCGCGTGGCGACAGTCCTGGGCGTGCCGCAGGGTCATCGCGCGGTTCCACTCGTCCCGGAGCCAGTCCTTGGACACCATGATGTCGATGTGGTCCCACGGCAGGCGATCGGACAGGTCGCGCGGTCCGAGCGCCCGCGCCGCGTCGAACCCGGTCTCCTCGATCGCCTGCTGCCACGCGTTGAACCGCAGGTGCTCGTCCCACGAATCGAGCCGTGCACCGTGGCGCCATGCCGCCTCGATCAGGTCGGCGGCGCGGCGGTCTGATCGGCTGATCAGTCCTTCGATATAGGTCGTCTCAGGCGTGTGGCGGCCGAACTTGATGCCGGGATGCCCCGCGAACCCGGCCTTGAGGATCTCCTGGCGGCGCTGCGCCTCCTCCATGCTGATCTGCTCCGCCCACTGGAACGGGGTGAAGGGCTTCGGCACGAAGGTCGAGACCCCCGTGTTGACCCGCGCCTTTTTAGTCACCTCGCGGCCCCGCTCGAGCGTGCGCAGGCACAGATCCACGATCGCCGCCACGTCGTCGTCGCGTTCGGTGGGCAGGCCGATCATGAAATAGGTCTTCACGTGGTTCCATCCGCGGCGGAACGCTTCCTCGGACATGCGCAGCAGCTCTTCATCCGGGATCCATTTGTTGATGACCGCGCGCAGTCGGGGGCTGGCCGCTTCCGGCGCGAACGTCAAGCCGCTGCGGCGCATGTCCGCCACCATGTCGGCCAGTTCGACGGCGAACGAGTCGAGCCGCAGGGACGGCAAGGACACGCTCACCCGTCTATCGCGGGCCAGGCGCGAGACGGCCTGAACCATCGTGCGCACCACGGAGTAGTCGCAGGTGGACAGCGAGACCAGCGAGACTTCCTCGTAGCCCGTGCCGCCCAACGTGCGCTCCATCATGTCGCTGATCGTCTCGACGGAGCGTTCACGCACGGGGCGCGTGACCATGCCGGCCTGGCAGAACCGGCAGCCCTGCGTGCAGCCGCGCAGCACCTCGAGCCCGGCCCGGTCGTGCACCTGTTCGGCGTAGGGCACGATGGCGTCGGCGGGAAACGCCGCATCGTTCAGGTCGCGCACGATGCGCTTGGTGATCTTCGGCGCGTCGACGGCAGGCAGAATGGCGCCGTCGGGGAGCACGTCGAACGGATACAGCTCCGGCACGTAGACGCCTTCGATCTTGGCGAGCGCTTCGAGCCGTTCGCGCCGCGGTCGTCCTCGAAGCGTCCGCAGACACTCCGCGATCTCGACGATCACGTCTTCGCCGTCGCCCAGTGCGAAGAAATCGATGAACGGGGCCAGCGGTTCAGGATTGAACGCGGTCGGGCCGCCGGCGCAGATCAGCGGGGCGCCTTCCGGCCGATCCGCGCTGCGCAGCGGCAGACCCGCGAGATCGAGCATATTGAGGATGCTCGTGTAGGTCAGTTCCGACTGCAGCGTGAACCCGATCAGGTCCATGTCGCCGAGGGGCGTCTTGGACTCGTTGGTGAACAACGGCAGCCCGCGGTCGCGCAGGGCGGCCTCCATGTCGGGCGCGGGCGCGTAGGCGCGCTCGCACCAGCACCAGGACCGGGCGTTCAGCACCGAGTACAGGATGTGCAGGCCCAAGTTGCCCAGACCCAGGTCGTACAGATCCGGGAAGGCCAGCGCGACGCGCAGGTCGACGGCGTTCGGCTCCTTGTGGACGGTATTCAGCTCGGTTCCGAGGTAACGCGACGGGCGCTCGACGGTTGGGAGGATCTCGGCATCGAGTCGTTGAGCGAGGGGGGTCATAGCGGCATCCTATGGGTTATCAGGGAACGCGCACGCGAGCCGAAGGGACCGGGGCGACTGCGCGCGCGAGTGATGTCGTCTCTCTCGGTAAGACGTCCGGGCAAGGGGTATTATATTCCCGAGAGGGAGGGAAGGTACAGCGCCGCGTCGCGTTGACCTTGTCGGACCCGCGGCCGGTCGGTTTGTGCGGCGTTGCGGGCGAGGGTAAAATGCGCCCGCGGGACGCCTCTCCAGCCTCGCAGAAGCGGCGCCCTTCCGCTCCGCTCCGCCACGCCGCGGCCCAAGGTCAGTGCAAACGTGTCACAACCGCCTGTAGAACCTTCCGCGCCTCGGGATGCCGGCTGCGTCCCAGAGGCCCAGACGCCGCTTGGCGCGCGCTTGCGATCAGGCGTCGCGTGGTGGGGGCTGGGCAACCTCGTCTCCCGGGTGACTCGCGTCGCGGTCCATGTGGTCCTGGCTTGGGTGCTCGATCCGACCGACTACGGGATCATCGCCATGACCATCGCGTTCATGATGGTCCTGCAGATTCTCTCCGAGTTCGGCGTCGGCACGGCGGTGATTCAGAAGCAGAACATGACTGACGCGTACGTCTCGTCGGCGTTCTGGCTGAACCTGGTGATGAGTGCGGTCATGGCGGTCGTCTCCTGGATCGGCGCGCCTTGGCTGGCCGTTTTCTACAACGAGCCCCGCATCGCCCTCGTCGTGCAGGTGACCGCCTTCGGGTTCATCATCACATCGCTCCGCACCCTGCCCATGGCGCTTCTGCGCAAGCGCATCCAGTTCGGCCTCTACGCGGCGCTCGACTCGGTCTGGAATATACTCAGCGGTGCGCTCTCCATCATTCTCGCCCTGTGCGGCGCGGGATACTGGAGTCTGCTCCTGCCCGCGATGATCGTCGGCGCGCTGATGTTGCCCGCGTGGTACCGGGCGGCGCGATGGCGGCCCGAGCGCCGGATCGACTGGATGGTGTTGCGGGAAGTATTCTCCTATTCCAAGAACGTGGTCGCGACGTCCTTGCTCTCCGTGTTGATCTGGAACGCTGGCTTCGTGATCGCCGGGCACCAGTTCGGTCCGAACGAGGCGGGCATCTACAAGTTCGGCATGGAGAACGCGATGTTCATCACCATCAACTTCGCATGGCTCGTCGGCAATGTGGCCATGTCCGGGTTCGCGTTGCAGCAGTCCGATCCGGAACGTCTGCGGAAGTCGTTTGTCCGGGTCTATGAGGTGCTCACGGCGACGACCTTGCCGCTTCACGCGCTCCTGTTCGCTCTGGCGCCATGGCTGATCGGGGGCGTGTTCCCGGAGAAGTGGGCGCCGGCTATCCCCATCTTCCGGATCCTATTGATCTTCCATGCTGTCCGCGGACCGCTCTCGCATCAGCCGCCGTTTCTGTTCGCGATCCAGCGCGCCGACGTCAACGTCAAGTACTTCGGCATTCTGACGCCCGTCACACTCGTCGCAATGTACTTCGGTTGCCGATACCATGGGCTGGTCGGCCTGGCCTGGGCGGCGACCGTGACGCAGACGGTCGCCACCGTTGTGCTCACGGCGCTGATGGGGCGGCTCATCGGGTGGAAGGGCGCCGTGGGATACGTGGACGCGACGGCCCCGTACGTCGCGGCGACCACGCCTGCCGTGCTGCTTGCGTGGGGACTGGCGTTCGGCATGGACGCCGCGGGCGTTCCCAAGAGCGTGACGTTTCTCGTGTGCGGCGGGCTGGGCGTCGGCCTGTACGGCCTCCTGCTGCTCTGGCTCGCGCCTGCGCGGTCCGACCGCCTTCTCGGCGAGCTCTGCCCGGAACGGTTGCGGCCCCTGGTCGATCGTACGCTGGCCTTCGTGCGTCCGCCGTCCGCAAATGTCCCGCGCGCAGGTATTTGACACATGCTGGACGGGTGCGGTATTCTCTCGCGTCTGTTGTCCCGCCAGCGCGGCGTAGCACGTCTATCCGGAGCTCATCAATTGCTGTGCAGCCGCTGCTGAGTTCTGTTGGAACATGGAGGAATAGGAAGAGGCGATGGCCAGGTATACCGGACCGAAACACAAACTCTGCCGCCGGCTCGGCTACTGCATCTGGGGGAGTCCGAAGTGCCCCTCGGTCAAGCGGCCTTACCCGCCGGGTCAGCACGGCCAGACGCTCCGCCGCAAGATGTCCGTCTACGGGCAGCAGTTGCAGGACAAGCAGAAGATCCAGATGCACTATGGTCTGCTCGAACGGCAGATGCGGCGTACGGTTCACGAGGCGCAGCGCATGGGCGGCGTCACGGGCGCCAACTTGATGATGCTGCTGGAGTCTCGGCTGGACGCGGTGGTGTACCGGCTCGGTCTGGCGCCGACGGTGCAGGCGGCCCGTCAGCTCGTCACCCATTGCCATGTCACGGTCGACGGGAAGAAGTGCAACATGCCCTCGTTCGTCGTGAAGCCGGGCATGGTCGTGGCCGTGCGTGAGCGAAGCAGGAAGATTCCCATGGTCGCCAGCGGCGCGGAGAATCCGCCCGCGGCCATCCCGGAGTACCTCGAACGCGCAGCGGAGTCGTTCGAAGGCCGGATGGTGGCGACGCCGAACCTCGAGACCATTCCGTTCAAAGCCGACACGGCCAGCGTGGTTGAGTTCTACTCCAGGTAAAGCCTCTCTCCGTTAGTTTGTGTGCGCGGGCGGATCGAACGGTGCGGTCCGCCCCTTTTTCGTCAGTTCGCCCAACGCCGTGGAGGTCACGGTTCGCGCAATGGCCCTGTCGAAACTGCATCCATGGATCCTCGCCGCCCGACCGAAGACGCTCGGGGCCGGGTTCGCGCCCGTGGTCGTGGGCAGCGCCATGGCGTGGCACGACGGCGGCTTCCACCCCCTCGCCGCCGTCTGCGCGCTCATCGGTTCGCTGCTGATACAGATCGGCGCGAACTATGCCAATGACTACTTCGACTTCGCCAAAGGCGCCGACACGCCCGGCCGTATCGGTCCCACCCGCGTGACGCAAGCGGGTCTGGTGACGCCGCGCGCTATGCGATGGGCCACGATCGTCGTTTTCGCCGCTGCGTTCCTCCCTGGGGCCTATATTGTCTATCGCGGCGGCTGGCCTTTCGTCGCGATCGGACTGCTCTGCGTGTTGTTCGCCGTGCTCTACTCCGCGGGCCCGTTTCCGCTGAGCTACCTGGGCGTCGCCGATCTCTTCGTGCTGGCGTTCTTCGGACCGGTGGCCGTCGCAGGCACGTACTACGTCCAGGCGCTGGCGCTGCCTCCGGATGTCATCGTTGCGGGGCTGGGGCCCGGTCTGCTGTCCGTGGCGCTTCTGACGGTGAACAACCTGCGCGATGTCGACGAGGACCGCGCCGCGGGCAAGCGCACCCTCGCCGTACGTTTCGGACGGGGCTATGCGCGCGCGCAGTACGCCGCGTGCCTGTTCATCGCTGGATTCGTCCTGCCCATCTACTTCCTGGTCCGCGCCGACGCCCCCTTGTTCGGGCTTGTGCCCATCGTCGTGATGAGCCGCGCGATTCCCGCGATCCGCACCGCCTGGACCCGAACGGACGGGCCCAGTCTCAACCGCACGCTGGGCGTTACGGGCCAGCTTCTGTTGTTGTTCAGCGTGTTCTTCTCGCTGGGGTGGGTCCTGTGACGCGCGGCGCCGAAGTCGCGCCGTCTCGCGGCTCCGCGTAGGCGAGGGGGACGCCCGATGCGCATCGTCGGCCTCACCGCCCATCGCTACGACTTGCCGCTACGCCACCCCATCGGCCTTTCCAGGGGCCTTCTGACAACACGTACGGGGATCATCCTGACGCTTACGACGTCGTTCGGCCTTGTCGGCCGCGGCGAGGTCGCGCCGCTGCCTGGGTTCAGCGCCGAGTCGTTCGCAGAGGCGGAGGCCGGTGTCCGATCGCTCGCCGAAGAGATCGTCGGCCGCACCGTTCCCGTGGACCCGGACGAGGCGGGCATGTGGTCGGACCGGGTGGCGCGTTGGGTTTGGCGACTCGGATTGCCGGCCTCCGCGATGACGGGCCTGCAGGCTGCAATCGTCGACCTGGTCGCCGCGCACCGCCGCGAGACGCCGGCGCAGACGCTGCACCCCGATGCCGCGTCCGAGGTGCTCGTGAACGGGCTGCTCTTGGGGGATGCGGACCACGTGCTCGCGGATGCGGCGCGGCTGCGGGCCCGCGGGTTTCGCGCCGTGAAGCTGAAGGTCGGTCGTGCACCGGTCGCTGCCGAAGCCCGGCTTGTCCGGTCCGTGCGGGCCGCATTGGGTCCGGATGTCGCCCTGCGACTCGATGCGAACCGCGCCTGGACGGAGGACGACGCGGTGACTTTCGCGCGCGGCGTCGACGGCTGCGACATCGCGTACATCGAAGAGCCGCTGCGCGATCCGTCCCGGCTCGTGTCGTTTTCCAGGCGCAGCGGCCTGCCCGTGGCCCTGGACGAGACGGTGTCCGAGCGCGCGGTCGAGGACCTGGAACGTTGGCGGGGCGTTCGCGCCGTGGTGCTCAAGCCCACGTTGCTCGGCGGGTGCGAGTTCACGCTCTGGATGGCGCGGCGCGCGATCAACGCCGGGATGACCGCCGTCATCAGCGCATGCTTCGAGAGCGGCGTCGGCACGGCCGGGTTGGCCTGTCTGGCGGCGGCTCTCGAACAGCCCGACGTCCCGGTCGGCCTGGACACCTACCGCTGGATTGCGGAGGACGTCGTCGCGGCGTCGCTCGACATGTCGCACGGCCGCTTGCGTATCGCGGACGCGGTGGAGACCATGCGGGCCCCGCTATCGGCGCACGCGCGGCCCATCTCGCTGTCATGAACGCTGCACGACGCACAGAGACCTTGTTGCCGCCCCCGTCGGAAGCGCCTGTCCTGCGTTGCGGATCCGCCGCTGTGTCGCGCGAGGTCTTCGCGGCGTGGATAGAGGCGGCGACGCAATGGCTGATCGATCAGGGGATTCGTCCGGGCGATCGGGTCGCGTTCCTCGCGCCCGCCGGGGTTCCCCAAGTCGTCTCGCTGCTTGCCTGCATGCGTGCGGGAGCGATCGCGTGTCCGCTGAACCCGCGGCAGCCGGCGATCGTCAACGCCGACTGCGTCCGGACGGCGGGGTGCATTGCAGGGATTTCCTGGTCGGAAGAGGACTGCGCGGCGCTCACGGGCCTCCGGCGCCTGACGTTCCCCTGGGCCTGCCAGGACCTGCTCGACCTGGACGCGTGGGCGACCGAGTCGCACGGGTCCCCTGACGCGTCCGCCTTCTCCGTCGAGGCGGACGCGCCCGCCGTGGTCGTGTTCACGTCGGGCAGCACGGGGCGCCCTCGCGCCGCCGTACTCAGCGCTGGCAATCTGTTCGCCAACGCCCGCGCGTCGCGGCGGAACATTCCGCTTGCGCCGGGCGACGCATGGCTCCTCTCGTTGCCGCTGTACCATGTGTCTGGGCTGGGCGTTATGTGCCGCTGCATCGAGAGCGGCGCCGCCATCGCCGTGTCTGAACCTGATGAACCCCTGGTTGACGCGATTCTCCGCCTGCGCGCGACCAGCCTGTCGCTGGTGCCGACCCAGTTGCACCGTCTTCTGGCCGATGCGGAGGGCGTGCGAGCGCTCGACGCGGTCAAAAGCGTGCTGCTCGGCGGCAGCGCGATTCCCGAGGACCTCTTGTGCGAGGTCGGGAGACGCCGGCTGCCCGTCGCCACGACCTATGGCCTCACCGAGACCGCGTCGCAGGTCGCGACGACCGCGCTCGATGCGCACCACGGCGGGCCGCGGAGGTCGGCGCCGCCGCTGATCCCCGGCACAGTGCGCCTCAGCGACGACGGCGAAGCGCTTGTGTCCGGGCCATGCCTGTTCCTCGGATACCTGCAGCCAGACGGAAGCATGGAACGCCCGCTCCGTTCCGACGGGTGGTTCGCGACAGGGGACCTGGGCAAGTGGGAGGCGGACGGCGAATTGCGGATCCTCGGCCGACGCGACTTTCGCTTCGTGTCCGGCGGCGAGAACGTCCAGCCGGAGGAGGTCGAGGCCGCGCTGCTCGCTCTGCCCGCAATCGAGCAGGCCATCGTCGTTCCCGCATCTGATCCGGAGTGGGGGGAGCGCCCGGTCGCCTTCGTGAAGCCGGTCCCGGGCTGCGGGGTCCCGACCGCCGCCGCGTTGCGCGAACTCCTGCGCGATCGCCTGTCCGGCATCAAGATGCCGCGGAACGTGCTGCCATGGCCGGAAGACCTCGACGCGGGCGGCATCAAGCCCCGCCGCAGCGACTTCGCTGAGCGTGCGCGACGTCTGCTCGGCTGAACGCGACGCCTAGAGCGGCGGCGTCAACGGCGCAGAGGAGGTCATCGGCGCCGGCGAGCCCATGGGCGCGAGCAGGTCGCCCGCGAAGTCGCCGAGCAACTCCTGCACCATGTCTTCCTCCAGCTCGTCAGGTTCGGGCAAGACCGGCTTGGCGACCGGCGGCTCCGTACCTTCGATGAACGCCTCGCGGAAGCTGCCGCCCTTGACCCCGCTGTTGCGGTCCACGGAAAAGAAGACCACCCCCGGCGGGACCTCGAAATCCCGGATGGGCAGGTTCTCATGGGCGGCGAGCATGAAATCCGTCCATACGGGACACGCCATCCGCCCCCCGGTGTAGTTGGACCCGGAACCGAGCGAGCGGTTGTCGCGGTAGCCGATCCATACGACGCAGGTGTAGTCGGCGGTGTATCCCGCGAACCAGACGTCCCGCGCGTCGTTCGTTGTTCCCGTTTTGCCGGCGCGTGGACGCGGCGCAAGCGGGGCGGTGCGCGTGCCCGTTCCGTAGAGGCAGACGCCTTCCATGAGGTACGTCATCACGTACGCGATGTTCGGTTGGATGCGCCCGGGCTCGAGCTGGGGCGTCGCCTTGAAGCTCACGAATCCGTCCGGATTCCTGATCTCCTTGACCATCACCGGCGGAGCGTACGTGCCGTTCTTGGCGAACGTGCTATAGGCGACGCAGTGTTCCAGAACCGTGTACGTCGGCGTACCGAGCGAGATGGTAAGTCCCACGGAGTCAGGGATCTCCGAGGTGACGCCGGCGCGCTGCATGACGCTCTTGACCGCGGGCAGCCCGACCTGCTCGACCAGCCGAACCGAAACGACGTTGCGCGACCGCTGTAGCGCGGTGCGCAGGGTCATGGGACCTTGAAACTGCCCGTCGAAGTTCCGTGGCGCCCATCGGTTGCCCGCTCGGTCGACCCGGACATAGGGCGTGTCCATGATCGTCGTCGACGGCGTCATGTTGCGCTCGAGCGCGGCGGCCCACACGAACGGCTTCACGCTCGACCCCGGCTGTCGACGCGCCTGCGTCACCGTGTTGAACTTCTCTCGTTCCCAATCGCGTCCGCCCACCAGCGCGCGCACAAACCCTTCGTAGCCAGGCCGATTGTCTATGCAGACCAGGGCGCCGGACACGGGTACGAACTCGTTCTCGCGGTTCTGTCGCCGAAGCTGTTCCCTGCGGTTCTCGTCGAACTCATCGAGCGCGCTGTACAACGCCGTCTCCGCGGCGCGCTGCAGATCCATGTCCAGGGTCGTGTAGATCTCGAGCCCGCCTTCGCGGAGGTCGGTTCGCGTGACACGGCCCGAAGCCATCAACTCGCGCCGGACGTCCTCCACGAAGTACGGCGCGAGGAAGCGGTTCGGACCCCAGAAGCCCCGTCCCTCAGCCAGCATCGCCAGCCGCTGCTCCGGCGTGATGACGGATGCGCCCAAGTCCTCCGCGAGCGCCGCGTCGTGCTCCTCCTGGGTGATGAAGTTGTTCTCCAGCATCTGCGCGAGCACCACGTTTCGCCGTGCGATGGCCTTGTCGAGCGCCTTGTCCGGGCGGTTGATGTTCGGTCCGCGCGTGAGTCCGGCCAGCGCGGCCGCCTCCGACAGGGTCAGCTCGTCGCAGCGCTTGCCGAAGTACTGGCGCGACGCCGCCTCGACGCCGTAGGCGCTGCCGCCCAGGAAAATCTGGTTGAGGTAGAGCTCGAGGATCTCGTCTTTGGTGTACTGCTGCTCGAGCTTGAGGGCCACGAGCGCCTCGCGCAGCTTGCGCCGGAGCGTCAGCTCGAAGCTGACCTCCGTCGGCTCGAGGTTTCGGACGATCTGCTGCGTGATCGTGCTGCCCCCGTGCAACTGCTGGGTTCGGAGCGTGCGCAAGGCGGCCTTCAGGATGGCATCGGGTCGCACGCCGAGGTGTTCATAGAAGCGGTGGTCCTCGGTGGCGAGGAACGCCTTCTGCAGCCGAAGCGGGATCTCGTGGAGGTTGACCAGTTGCCGGTAGCTGACGGCATACTCGCCGAGCAGTTCGCCGCCGGTCGTCGGGTCGCTGTAGAACTTGCTCCCGACCTTGGGCCGGAAGTCGTCCAGCAGCGCGATCTGCGCCTCCACCTCTTCCAGCAGACTGACGAAGTACCCGAGGCCCGCCCCCCAGATTGCCGCGACAAGGACGATGAAGACAAAGAAGATGCCGCCGCAGCCGCGCGGTTTTCTGCGGTACAACGGAACGGAAGGGCCGGATCGGGGTTGCGGCTCGCTCATGGTGGCATTGGGCATGGAAAGGATCCTAACACGCTATCTGAAACATGCTCAAAGGGGGTGGATCCCCCCGCACGGTCAGAGGTTCCCCCACCGCGGCAGCCACACCCGATCCGCGGGGGGTATCCGGCCGCTGCGATACGCCGCCGCAAGAACCGCCTGCGCGAGAGCTGCGCCGGCGAGGTTGTAAGCCGCGTCGTTCCAATCGAATGAGCGGTGCGGCAGGGTGAGCTGTACGCATTCGAGGAACAGCCCATACGCCGCCGCCGCGACGAGCGGCGCGAGGTAGAGAAGCGCCGGCCCGGGATCTGGTTGCGAGCGCCGAAACGCTATGCCGATGAGCACCGACATGCCTCCGAACAACCCGAAATGCGCCGCCTCCAGGAGCCCGGGAAGGTTTGGACCGTCTCCGAAGTCGAAGTCGGCGGATAGCATGAACAGGACGAAGAGCATGTAGATCGCAAGCGCGACTTGATAGGGGCGTTTCACCGGCCTGTGGTCCTCACCTTACTCGAGACCAGTGGGTGACGCCGCCCAGATCGCTGAAACGGAACAACCACTCGCGCTCGCTGATCACCAGTCGATTGAGGAACTCCATATCGACCCGTTGCGAACGGTCGTGCGGCAGGCGTACGCGCTGGACGATGCCGCGACCGATGGGCGCGGGCGTTGCGTGGAGCCGGCCGTCCGCATCCGTATGCAGCAGCAGCGTGTTCTCGCTCCCCCCTGACAGCATATCCGCCAGGAGCAGGTATGAATCCAGGCCGTGGCGTCGGCGGTGGGCGAACAACTCCATCGCCATGCGGAAGGTCCGCCATGCGTCGATGGCGTACGGGAACGCCACGGAAGGCAACAGCTCATCCGGGTTCTCGAGGTAGACCTCGGGCGCGACGGTCCGACGCAGATACAGCCCCGGCTCGTCGCCGGCGTTCGCGATGATCATGTCGCGGCGCGTCCGCAGCTCCGGCCGCCGTTCGAACTGGACTTCCTGCACCGCGCGGATCACCTGTTGCGCCGCGGTGACCGTGAACGCAGGCGCCACGGGTTGTCCGTCGTCGCGGGTGAACTCGGCGGCCTCGGTGGTCAGGCCCATCGCGACCGCGGGCAGGAAGACCACCTGTCCTTGCGCCGTGAGCTGGGTCGAAGCCGGTTCGAGGCCCGTCGTCTCGGGCACGACGAACGCCGAGATGCGATGCAGATCCGCGGGAATGGCCTCGAGCACCGAGTGGAGCGCGGCGACCTGCGCTTCGGCCAGCCCGGCGTTGTCGAACAGCAAGATGCCGAAGCGGTCCCAAGTCGCGCGTGCGCCGCCTTGCAGGTTGAGTGCACGGGACACAACGCCCCGTCGTTCGTTCTCCGGCGCGAGCATCGCCGCGATGAGCTGCACCTGCAGCAGTGCTCGGCTCAGGTTCGGCGTCGGTTCCGCGACTGGGATCTGGGGCGCGCCCCCGCGCGACAGCGCTTCGCCCAAGTGCGACAGGATCCGCTCGCGCGTCGCCGGGTCCGCTGACTGCGCCAGGCGGTGCAGCCAGCCCATGGCGATGTCGACTGGCCCTTGCGGGGCGAGCGCCCCTTCGCCCAACCGGCCGGACAGGCCCATGCCGACGGTCACGTTCGCGCAGTGCCCGGAGATCAGGGCAATACGGGCGGGCGCCATGGCGTTGTCGAGCGCAAACGACCAGAACCGGGCCAGGGCGGGCGTGAACGACGCCGGATCGTAGGCGCTCTCAAAGAGCCTGCGCCAATCGTCGATCGGGTGCGCGGGGTCTTCGAGCAAGGCGCCAAGCTGCTGCGCCGCCTCGATGTTCTCGCCGCGCGCCAACGCGGCGAGAAGCTGCACAGCCGCCGTTTCCTGTTCCTGGTCAAGCGCTGATGCGGGCGGCGTCCCCATCCCCGTAAAGACGATCGCCCCCAACGAAATCGTGAGAATCGACCTCATGGATCACAGGCCCTCGGGTATGCCCTCGTCAGTCCGATCGCGGTCCTTGGTCTTGGTCCGGCGCTCTTCGCCCACGGGGATGAAGCACCCCAGCTCCTCGATCAAGCGGTCGCGCTCCAGCGCGGCGCGGTTGATCCCCGCCTCCGCGGCCTCCATCATCTCCGTCGGGTCGAAGCCCGCCCTGTACCCGTACCGGTCGGTCTTCACGCCGTCGCGTTCCAGCAGCCCGCCGTATTTGCGCAGCATCAACTGCGCCACCGGGCCTTTCAGCCGGTGCGCCAGCTTCTTTGCGGGGTTTCCGCCCCACACCTCGAACGGCCCGACATCCTTCGTCACGTAGCTGCCGGGCGCGATGATCGCACCGTCGCCGATCGCCACCCCGGGGCCGATGTAGCACCGGCTCAGGATGCAGCAGCAGTCGCCGATCACGATCGGCTGGGCGATGTGCGGCGTCAACCGCCAGTGCTCCGACGTGCCGAACACCATGTGGTTCGTGTCGCGCAGCACGCTGAACTCCGCGATGCCCGTGAAGTTGCCGATCTTCACGCATGTGGTGGACTCGATGATGCAGTAGTAGCTCAGCCCGGAATACGTCCCGAAGAGGATCTTGCCCTGGCCCTTCGTCCGCATCACGACATTGTCGCGAAACCGGCAGTGGTCGCCCAGTTCCACGTGGCCGTCCACCTCGAGATGCTTCCCAGGGAACCGGCATCTCTTGCCGACCTTGGCGAACTTCGTGCGATGTTTCAGGGTGCGGTAGGCGAATGCAATCCGACGAATCTTCATAACGGTAGTCAACTCCAAAGCGCCCATGCTACCACTCCCGTCGCGCGGGAGACAAAGCGCACGGGCGCCCCACATGGGTTCAAGGCGTCAAGCGTTCTGCCTGGTCACTCCGTCGCGTATGTGTCCCGGATCGCGGCCAGCGATTCCGGGTCGAGCCACTTGGACGCAGCCTCAAGCAGCGCCGGTCGCGACTCCGGAGGGCTCACGCGAATGAGACGCCGCCACGCATCCGCATCGCCGGGAATGCGATGCACGGCCTCACGCAGGCGCCTCGCGGCCTCATCCGTATCGCCACGCCACTCCGCCAGCGCCCCGAGCGCCAAGTGAACGGACCCGGAGTCGAGTCCACGCAGAGCCTCGCGGAACTGATCGGCGGCCTCCTCGTAGTACCCTGCCTTTGACAGGGCCACGCCGAAGTTTCGGTGCGCCCAGGGGTTTGGCCACGGGCGCCGGACCGCCTCGGCGTACAACTCCAGGGGAGGCTCGCCCGTGCGGGCCGCTGTGTCTGCGCGGGCGAGTAGGACGCTCGGCCAGAGAACCGCCCACGCGAGGAAGGCGGCGGTAGCCCATGTCGCGATCGGCAGCAGCAATCCTGCACTCCAACGCTGTTTGTACGGACGCCGCTGCCGATCCATGCCGCCGATCGTCATGGCGGAGAGGCCTCCCCACAGCGCGAACGGCGCGCCGTGCAGGGGGAAGTACGTGAGCGAGGCGACCCCCAGGGCGGTCAACACGGCCGGTTCGCCTGCACGTACGCCCATGCGTCGCAGGATGCACAAGAGCATCCATGCCGCCAGCAGGCAGCCCGCGATCCCCGTTTCCGCCGCCAGTTGAAGCGGGTCGTTGTGGGCGTACAGCGTGTCCAGTTCGTTGTGATAGTGCCGGGCGCCGCCGGGCGCGTGCAGCGCGTCGCCCTGATACTTCGGCGAATGGTAGGCATAGCCGCCCAGGCCGACGCCGACCGCGGGGTGGTCGCGGATCATGCGCATTGCGCCGTCCCAGAACCAGAGCCGCGCCCGCACGCCCGTGTCGTTGAGCTGCGCCAGACCCGACACGCGTTCGGCCAGGTCGTGCCGCGCCAGGTAGGCCATCGGCGACACAAGGGCGGCGGCGAGGAGCAGCAGTGCGAGCGTCTGCGCGCGACGTCGCGTGCGTGCGAGGGCGACCAGCATCCCCGCCAGGGCCGCGAGCCATGCGCCGCGGCTCTCCGACAGGAGCAAGACGACAAGGACGACGGCGAGCATGGCCAGGTACACGGGGGCGGTCCTCCGTCGCTGTCCCGCTGCGTACGCCAGCAAAGACGCCCCCAAAGCCATGTACACGCCCAATGCGTCTTGATTCGCCATGACCGAGTACACGGCCTGCGTGTTGCCCGGGAACTCGGGGAACCACCAGTCGCCGGGCCGTGCGTATTGCCACAGCGCCGCGCCCGCCACGATCAGGACCGAGGCCAGCAGCGACCGCCGAAAGCGTCGGCGCCATCGCGCGGTGCGGAGCAGGTCGCAGAACAGCGCCGGGGCCAACAGCAGCATCGCGATGCGCGCGGCTTCCTCCGCGACGGCGGCGGGGACGACGGACGCGCCGAGGCCGGCATGCATCACGAGGCTGAAGGCGACCAGCATCCAGAGCGGTGCGAAGAACCGGATGCCGGTCCATTCGAAGCGTCCCCGCGCAAGGACCAGCAGCGCCGCAAGGGCCAGCCCCCCGTACAAGGCTGTCTCTTTCGCGTGGTAGAACGAGGTGAACGCGAACGAGTACGCCGGAGCGCAGGCGAGCAGCGTCGCGCACCCGACCCACCCGCGGACGGCATCCAGACGCCGCGCGCAGGCGCTTGTCGTCTCCTCACCACGTTGGCCGGCGGTTTCCGAGGTTGAGGTCGTCATGGCCCCATTAGACCCCATGCCCCGGCTGTAATGCACGACACGAGGCGGCATCATGTTGTCGCGCTCTCCGGGCGTGGGCTAGGATGGGGCGACGCCCGGCGTGCTGTCGAGCGCAAGGCGCATAGAGAGGAGTTGTCATGCAACACTTGCTGGCGGTCGCTATAGCGTTGTCCGCGGTTTTCGCGTTGACCGGACCGGACGCATGCGCTGAAGGCGGCGTCGAGAGGCAGACCGGGGGAGAGATCATGGTGCAAGACCAGCCATTGCCGGCCACGGCGTTCCCGTTGAGCGCGGTTCAACTGCTGGATGGACCGTTCCTGGAAGCCCAGAACCGGGGCGCGGCGTATCTGCTGCAGCTCGAACCGGATCGGCTGCTGGCGAATTTCCGGAGCAATGCGGGCCTCGAGCCGCGCGCTGAGCACTACGGCGGCTGGGAGCAGCAGGGCGTCTCGGGCCACACCTTGGGCCACTACCTGTCGGCGTGCGCATTGGGCTACGCCAGCACGCGCGACGACCGCTTTCTCGAACGCTGCCGCTATATCGTCGCCGAGTTGGCCGCCTGCCAGGAGGCGAAGGGAACGGGTTACGTCGGGGCCATCCCGGACGGCGATCGCATCTGGGCGGAGATCGCCGCGGGCGACATCCGCACGCAGGGGTTCGATCTGAACGGCGGTTGGGTGCCGTGGTACACGATGCACAAGCTGTTCGCCGGGCTGGTCGACGCGTACCGGCTGTGCGGGACCGCGGAGGCCAAGGACGTCGCGGTGAAACTCGCCGACTGGGCGTGCGAAGTGACCAAGGGCCTCGATGACGACCAGTTCCAGACGATGCTCGTGTGCGAGCATGGCGGCATCAACGAGGCCCTGGCTAACGTCTACGCGATTTCCGGCGACCCGCGTCACTTGGCGCTCGCGCAGCGCTTCCACCACCACGCCATCCTCGATCCGCTCGAGGAGGGGCGTGACGAGCTGGCCGGACGGCACGCCAACACGCAGATCCCCAAGTTCGTCGGATGCGCCCGGCTCTACGAGCTGACCGGCGACCCCCGCTACCGCGCGATCGCGTGGAATTCCTGGGACCGCGTGGCGAACCACCACTCCTACGTGACGGGCGGCCACAGCATCGACGAACACTTCGGTCAACCCGACCGGCTGAACGATCGACTCGGCCCGACGACCGCCGAGACCTGCAACGTCTACAACATGCTCAAGCTGACGCACCACGTATTTCGCGCCGAACCCGACGGGGCCGTGGGCGATTTCCTCGAACGCGCTCTCTACAACCACATTCTCGCCTCGCAGGAGCCCGAGGAGGGGCGCGTGACCTATTTCCTCTCGCTGGAACAGGGGGGAGAGAAGGAGTATCAGCGGCAGTTCGACGCGTTCACGTGCTGCGTCGGCACCGGGATGGAGAACCACGTTCGCTACGGGGAGAGCATCTACTTCCACGACGCGGACGGCATTTGGGTCAACCTGTACATCGCCTCCGAACTGACGTGGGCCGAGCAAGGGCTGGCGCTGCGCCAGGAGACGCGCTTTCCGGATGAGGATACATCGCAGTTCACGCTTGCGCTCGATGCGCCGAAGCCGCTTACGCTCCGCTTCCGCGTGCCGCATTGGACGCATCCGGGCGTCTCGATTGAGGTCAACGGCGTTCCGACGCCGGTCGTCGTCGAGCGCGGCTTTGCCGTTGTGTCGCGCACATGGGAGGATGGCGACCGCATCGCGGTGCGGCTCCCCATGCGCCTCCGCACCGAGGCCATGCCCGACAACCCCAACCGCGCCGCCGTGCTCTACGGGCCGATCGTGCTCGCCGGGCTGGTCCCAGCAGACGTCGCGCCGGAGGACTGGTCGCCGACGCTGGTGACCGAGGGACGCCCTGTGCATGCTTGGACGGCGCCCGCGGACGGTCCGCTCACGTTCGAGACGCAGGGCGTGGGGCGTCCGAAGGACACGACGCTGATCCCCTTCTTCCGCACGCACCACCAGCGCTACACGGTGTACTGGGACTTCATGACGTCCTCGCAGTGGGAGCAGTTCCGTGCCGAGCTCGCGGCCGAGGCGGCGCGGCTGCGCGAACTCGAGGCGCGCACGATCGACTTCTTCCAGCCTGGCGAAATGCAGCCGGAGCGCGATCACGCGTTCGAAGGCGAGAACACGGCCGCCGGGCGACACCAGGGCGTCGGCTTCCGGCATGCCCCTGACGGGTGGTTCTCGTTCACGATGGCCGTCTCGCCCGACAGGCCCGTCGACCTCGTGTGCACGTACTGGGGCAGCGACGTCGGTCTGCGCGAGTTCGACATCCTGGTGGACGACGAGGTCGTGGCCACGGAAAGCCTGAACAACCCCGCGCCCGGCGATTTCGTGGACATCGCTTACTCGCTGCCGCGCGACCTTACCGCCGGCAAGGAGCGCGTCACGGTCCGCTTGCAGGCCAAGCCGGGGAACACCGCCGGGGGGCTGTTCGGCTGTCGGACCGTGCTGCGCACCGCGGAGTGAGGCGGCTCACTGCACAGCCCAGGGAAGGGACGTAGGTTGGATAAGGGCATCATCCTCGCGGGGGGCGCGGGCACGCGCCTGCACCCGCTCACGCGCGTCGTGAGCAAGCAGTTGCTGCCGGTGTATGACAAGCCGATGGTCTATTACCCGCTCGGCGCGTTGATGCTCGCGGGGATCCGGCAGGTCCACATCATCTCGACGCCGACGGATCTGCCGCTGTTCCAACGCCTGTTCGGCGACGGTTCGCGGCTCGGCATGACGTTCTCCTACGGCGAGCAGCCGCGACCGGAAGGGCTGGCGCAGGCGTTTCTGATCGCCGAGCGCTTCATCGGCGGCGACCCCGTGTGCCTGGTGCTGGGCGACAACATCTTCTACGGCCACGGCCTGCCGCAGATGCTGCGCAGCGCAGCCGACGTGACGGACGGCGCGCGCATCTTCGCCTACTACGTCAGCAATCCGAGCCGCTACGGGGTGGTCGAGTTCGACAGCGCGGGCAAGGCGATCAGTCTGGAGGAGAAGCCTGCCCAGCCACGCAGCTCGTACGCGGTTCCCGGGATCTACTTCTACGGCGGCGACGTCGTGGAGGCGGCGCGGCGGCTCCGACCGAGCGCGCGGGGCGAACTCGAGATCACCGATCTCAACCTGCGGTACCTGAAGGAGGACCGGCTCACGGTCGAGATCATGGGACGCGGGATCGCCTGGCTCGACACGGGCACGAACCGCAGTTTCATGGAGGCTGGCCAGTTCGTTCAGGCCGTTGAGGAGCGGCAGGGGCTCAAGATCAGTTGCCTCGAGGAGATCGCGTGGCGCAGGGGGTGGATCGACGCCGCCGAGGTCGCGCGCGAGGCCGACTCGATGGGCGACAGCGCCTACGGGCAGTATCTGCGAATGATTCTCGACCGCGGCCCGCGCTGGTAGGCTTGACCCAGGGTTGCAGGAGAGAGGTAAGGATGCCGATGAAGCGGATCATGGTCACGGGCGGCGCCGGGTTCATCGGGTCGGCGTTCGTTCGCTACGCGCTGGACGCGCATCCCGATCTCTTTGTCGTCGTCTTCGACAAGCTGACCTACGCCGGCAACCCGGCTAACCTCGAGCTGGCCGATGCGAACCGGTTCGCCTTTGTTCGCGGCGATATCGCGGATCGCGACGCGCTGGGCGCGGCGATGGAGGGGTGCGACGCGGTGGTGAACTTCGCCGCCGAGAGCCACGTCGACCGCAGCATCCAGGGCGCGGACGACTTCATCCGCACGAACGTCACGGGCGTCTACCACCTCTGTGGCTGTGTGCACGAGCTGGGGATCCAACGTGCGCTGCATGTGTCCACCGATGAGGTCTACGGCAGCATCGACGAGGGCGCCTTCCGTGAGATGGACCCCGTGGCGCCGGGGAATCCCTACGCCGCCAGCAAGGCCGGGGGAGAGCTGATCGCGCTGTCGCACTACCGCACCTTCGGCACGCCGGTGATCATCACGCGCGGCTCGAACACCTACGGTCCGTACCAGTACCCGGAGAAGGTGCTGCCGTTGTTCGTGACCAACGCGATCGACGATGAACCCTTGCCGCTCTACGAGGGCGGCGAGCGCAACGTCCGCGACTGGCTCCATGTGGACGACCATTGTCGCGCGATCGACTGTGCGCTTCGGCGCGGCGAGCCGGGGAGCGTCTACAACATCGCGGGCGGCAATGAGCGCGAGAACATTGTCCTCACGCAACGCATCCTCGACCTGCTGGGGAAGAACGCCTCCCTCATCCGGAAGGTCAAGGATCGCCCCGGACACGACCGCCGATACGCGATCGACGCGAGCCGCATCCGGGCGCTGGGATGGCGGCCCGAAGTGGCCTGGGACGAAGGGATCGCGCAGACGGTCGCCTGGTACCAGCGGAATGAGGCCTGGTGGCGGCCGCTCAAGTCGGGGGCGTTCCGCGCCTACTACGAGCGTCAGTACGGGACGCGTTGACCGGATCCGGGGAGACAGGCGTCGCCCCGGATGAGAAGGGGCGGACTCGATCCGAATCCGCCCCTTGCACCAGGGTGACCGGTGTCTCCGGCCCCGTTGCGAGTCCTTTCCTTATCGGGCCTGGCGCGCCCGCAGCAGCAGCGCCCCCGCGCAGGCCGTCAGCAGCGCAGCCAGGAGGGCGAGCGCCACGACCCCCGTCGCGGGCAGCGGCGGGTACTGGTTCGGATCAAGCGGGTCCGTCCCCGCCCGAAGCTCGGCGCGGTCGCTGACGCCGTCGCCGTCCGTGTCGACATCGAGCGGGTCGGTGCCGTGCGTGTGCACCTCGTCGTAGTCCGAGATGCCGTCGCGATCAGTATCCCACTGCATCGGGTCCGTGCCGAGCGTCGCCTCCTCTTCATTGGTCAGGCCGTCCTCGTCGGGGTCGTCTTCCGTTCCCATCAGGATCCCCGTGTTCCACCCCGCGGCGCCGGCGCCTTCCCACGGCAGGGCCGGGCTGTTCGCCACCAGGTCGTGCAGGTCGCCGGATCCCTGTACCTCGAAGTCCAGGAGGATCGCGACGTAGCCGATGAGCGTCCCGATCGCGGGCGTGATCGGCGTCGGGGTGAAGTTGGCCCACGGGATGCGCATCTCCACTTCATACCCGCCCGCTACCGTGCGGCCGGCGATGTCATTGGCGACGTCCGTGATCGTCTGGGTCTGCGAACCGTCGTCCCCGGGCCAGTGCTGATAGTACGCGGCCGTGTTGTTGTCGTTCAGTTGGCCCGGCGCCAGATCGTGGATAAGCAGGCCGTCGGTTGTGCCAACGACGCCCCCGCGCTGGTACAGATGGTCCGTGACAAGCTGGATCGCATCCGTCCCATTCAGCCGCTCTCCCTGGTCGGCGTTGTAGACCACGACGTTGTCCGTGACCTGCGCGGCGCAGTACAGGTAGGTCGCGTCCCACCCGAGGTAGAACAGGCCCGAGAGGTCCTCATCGGTCTCGGAACCGCCGCCGGAGCGGGACCCAAAGGCGTTGACGAGTTCCTGCGTCAGCGGCAGCGGCGTGGTCGGATACTCCGCCGGCGTCACGACGCCGTCCATCACCGGAGGCGTATCGAGTCGATTGATGACCAGATTGCGCCAGGTTTGTTCGGGGTCGCAGTCCGTCGTGTCCTGCTCCGCGGGGACGAAGTCCGGGTTCTCGGCCTGCGTGTACGCCGCGATCCAGTCCACTTCATACCACACCGCCGCGTGGTCGAAGCCCGGAGGCAGCGTGCCCGTCCGCGCGATATCGAAGCGGATCAGGTTGGTGTTCCCGCCGTCCCAGTTGGCGTTGTCCGTCGGGTCTATGCGCACCACCGAGCTGCCGCCGGGCATGGTGTGGCCCTGGTGCCAGATCAGGTCGCCGTCCACCCACGTCACGAACACGAACGGCACGGTGTCCCATTCGGGGACTTCATGGACCGTGATGCCCATCGCGATGCGGTCGTAGTCCGCGGTGGAGAACACCGCGTTGCCCCGGAACTCGATGAAGTCCGTCAGGGGGTTCAGCTCCGGTTGCGTAGGCGCGTTGTGCGTCAGGATGAGTCGACCCTGCCCCCCTTCATTCGTGTGCTCAATCGTTCCGTTCCACCTGGTGTCGCCGTTCTCGCCGACGCCGACGACGAAACCCTCCGTGTTGCAGTCGAACGACCATACCAATGGCGGCGCCGCCTGCGCCGCCAAGGCGCAAACGAGCGCCATTCCTCCCACCCATGCGACTCTGTTCATCTCCTTGCCCCTCCAGTTGGACACACCCGCAGCCGCAACGCGCCAGTCAACGCGCCGCGGACGCCGCTTCGACCACAGCGTCGATGCGAACCTGCGGCGTATTCAGCGTAGCACCAGTCGGGGGTTTCGTCAATAGGTTTGATTTTTTAGCGCGGTTTACGTGGAATACATTACAGGCGCACTATTGATAGAGTTGCTCTGTGGGGAAGCGGCCCGATCCCTCGCCGGCAGACGTGCGCCGCCTGGAAGGGAGGGGAAGCCGGAGGAGGAGCCGGCCGGTGAGAACGTCTATTGGCCGACCAGGCTGGAGAGCTGGAGGATCGGCATGAAGAGCGCGATCACGATCCCGCCGACCACGATGCCCATGAACAGGATCAGGATTGGTTCGATGAGGCTCGTGAGGCCGTCGATGGTTGCGCGAACTTCCGAGTCGTAGAAGTCGGAGATCTTCGCCAGCATCGCGTCCAGCGCGCCGGTCTTCTCGCCGACCTCGATCATCCGCGTCACCATCGCCGGATACTGGCCGCTGCGGGCCAGGGGTTCGGCGAGCGTTTCGCCTTGTCGCACGCTGTCGCCCGCCTGCCGCACGGTGCGCGCAAACACCTCGTTGCCCGCGGTTCGTTCGGCGATCTCGAGGGCGCCCAGAATGGCGACGCCGCTCCGCGTCAGGGTGCTGAGCGTGCGGGTGAACCGGCTGATGGCCACCTTGCGCAGCAGCTTGCCGAACACCGGGAGCCGCAGCTTGAGCGCATCCAGGTTGTACTTTCCGACGCTCGTCTGGCCGTAGACGCGGATCGCGAAGATGATCGCGGCGATGATCCCGACGAACAGGAGCGCCTTGATGCTGCGGAGCGTGTCGCTGATCTGCATCAGGATCCGCGTGGGGAGGGGCAGCTCCGCGCCGAAGCTGCCGAAGATCTCGGCGAACTGGGGCACCACGAAGACGATCAGTCCCGCGGCGATCAACAGGATCATCGAGAATGCGACCACCGGGTACATCATCGCCGACTTGATGCGGCGCTTCAACTCTTCCATCGCCTCGATGTAGCTGGCCAACTCCGCAAGCACGCCGTCCAGGTTGCCGCTGGCTTCGCCCGACCGCACCATGCTCACGAAGAGGTCTGAGAAGACGCGCGGATACTTCCGCAGCGCGTCGGAAAAGGAATCGCCGCCCTCCACATCCCGCCCGATCTGCTGCACGACCCCCGCGAACCGGGCGTCTTCGATCTGCTCCGCCAGAATGTCGAGTCCCTGAAGCAGCGGGAGACCCGCGCTCACGATCGTCGAAAGCTGGCGCGTGAACACGAGGAGCTCGGCCGACTTGACGCGCGGCCCGCGCGACGCCCGCCGCGCCCCCTTGATCTGCACGCTCTCCACGATCATGCCGCGGGCCCGCAGGGCGCGGTTCAGGGCTTGCCGGTTCTCGACAGTCATCGCGCCGCTCTGCTTGCGGCCGTCACGCGAACGGGCTACATAGGTATACGTCGGCATGCCTGGGATTCCCTCGTTGTCCTGCGTCAAGAATAGACGACGCGGGCCGCTGAACGCGAACGCGGCCCGATCACGTGGTCGGGTCCTTGATCGCGCTGACCGAGCTGCGCCATCATGCGCCGTGTATAGGCGGGCGCTGGCGGTTGGCGCAGCCGAGCAAGGGGAGAGGACAGGCAGATGGCGAAGTATTCGATCGGACTGGACTATGGAACGAACTCCGTTCGCTCCATCATCGTGGATGTGGCCGATGGGACCGAGGTGGCGACGCATGTCTGGGAGTATGCGCATGGCGACCACGGCGTGATCCTGTCGCGCGACCCGAACCTGGCTCGGCAGCATCCCGCCGACTACGTGGCGGGCGCGGAGATCACGATCAAGGAGGCGCTCGCCAAGGCGCGCGCCGCCGCAGCGGATTTCTCTCCGAGCGATGTGATCGGAATCGGGGTGGACACGACGGGCAGCACGCCGATCCCCGTGGACGAGACCGGGCGTCCCCTTGCTTTCCAGGAGCGGTTCGCCGACGAACCCGCCGCGATGGCCTGGCTCTGGAAAGACCACACGTCCGTCGCCGAAGCGGAGGAGATCACGGCGTTGGCCGCCGAGATGCGGCCCCAGTACCTCGCGAAGTGCGGCGGGGCCTACAGCAGCGAGTGGTACTTCAGCAAGGCCCTGCACTGTCTGCGCACCAGTCCGAAGGTGTTCGCGGCCGCGTACCTGTGGGTGGAGTGCGCCGACTGGATTCCCGCCATGCTCACGGGCACGACCGCGCCGGACGCCCTGACGGTCTGCGTGTGCGCCGCGGGTCACAAAGCCATGTACAACGACGACTGGGGCGGCTATCCCGACGCGGCGTTTCTCGCAAAGCTCGATCCGAAGCTCGCCGAGATCCGCGATCGCCTGCCGCAGCGGGCGTACGCAATCGACACCGCCGTAGGCGGTCTCACGGCCGAATGGGCCGAGCGCACCGGGCTGGCCGAAGGGACCCCTGTGGCGGTGGGCGCCTTTGACGCGCACCTCGGCGCGGTGGCGTCCGGCATCCGCCCCGGCACGCTCGCCCAGATCATCGGCACCAGTTCCTGCGACATGATGGTCGCGCCCGCCGACAAGCCCCTGCCGGATATCCCCGGCCTGTGCGGCATCGTACGCGGCAGCATCCTCCCCGGCTTCTACGGCCTCGAGGCCGGGCAGTCCGCCGTGGGCGACATCTACAACTGGTTCGTGAACTACATCGCCCCGGGCGGTCCGGGCGCGGGTTCGCACGACGCGCTGACCGCCGAAGCGGCGAAGATCGCGCCGGGCGCCTCCGGGCTGCTCGCGCTCGACTGGAACAACGGCAACCGCACCGTGCTGGTGGACCAGCGCCTGACCGGTCTGCTCCTCGGGCAGACGCTCTACACGACGCCGGGTGAGATCTACCGCGCGCTGATCGAAGCGACGGCCTTCGGCGCGTTGACCATCATCAACCGGTTCGAGGAGTTCGGCGTCGCGGTCGAACGCGTGGTGAACTGCGGCGGGATCGCCGAGAAGAACCCGCTTGTGATGCAGATCTACGCGGATGTGACGGGGCGGGAGATGCAGATCTCGCGCTCGGGCCAGACCTGCGCGCTCGGGGCGGCGTTGGCCGGCGCGGTCGTCGCGGGGGCCGAGCGCGGCGGTCACGCAGACTTCAGTGCGGCGCAGGAGGCCATGACCGGTCTCAAGGACGAGGTCTACACGCCGGATCCCAAGGCCGCCAAGGTGTACCAGGAGATCTATCCGCTCTATCGGTCGCTGCATGACGCCTTCGGTACGAAGGAGTGGCAAGGGAACCTCTTCCACGTGATGAAACGCTTGCTGGAGATCCGCGCCGCGGCCCGCTGACAGGCGAGCGTCACGGCGTCGAGCAACACGCACAGCAACACGTAGTCCCGGGCGGGCGCGTCGGCGTCCGCCCCTTCTCCGCGGCCCCGGGGGAACCGTCGGCGGCGTTCGCGGATCAAGCGCGGTAGAATCGGCGGCCCCGCGCCGCCTCGCACGTCATGTCTCACAGAAGGGAAGCAGTCGCATGTCGCAGGCCCATGTGGTCGTCTTGATGGGAGGGCGGAGCCTCGAACACGAGGTGTCCATGGCAGGGGGGACCAAGGTCGCCGCGAACATCGATCGCGCGCGTTTCCGCGTCACTTCCGTCGTGATCGGGAAAGACGGACGCTGGGCGTTCCCCGGTCGCGAACCCATGCCGCTTGCGCAGGCCGTCGGCGCCCTGGTTGATCTCACGCCGGACTGCGTGTTCCCCGTGCTGCACGGCCCGTTCGGCGAGGACGGTCGGCTTCAGGGCATGCTGGACCTGCTCGATCTCCGCTACGTAGGGTCGGGATGCATCGCCAGCGGCATTGCGATTGACAAGCCCCGCGCCAAGGACCTGGTCGCGTACCACGGCGTACGCGTACCCAGACACGCGATCCTTCGCCGCGATGCATGGCGCGCGGACCCCGACGGTGCGTTGGCCCGGGTCGACGCGCAGCTCGGCTATCCCTGCGTCGCCAAGAGCCCCTGCCAGGGGTCCAGTCTCGGCATGGCCATTCCGGCCAGTCCGTCGCATCTGCGCGACGCGCTGCCGCGGCTCTTCGATCTCGACGCGACCGTCATGGTCGAGGAGTTCATCTCCGGAAAGGAAGTGACGTGCAGCGTGGTCGAGGTCGAACCCGGCGCGCCGCAAGCCTTGCCCGTCACGTTGATCCGCCCCATATCGAGCAGCTACTTCGACTACAAGGCGAAGTACACCCTCGGCGCCTGCGAAGAGATCACGCCCGCGCCCATCGCCTCGGACACGGCGGAGCGCGTACAGGAGATCGCGCTCGACGTGCACAATCACCTGGGTTGTCGGGGATTGAGCCGCAGTGATATGATCCTCGCCGATTCAGGCCCGGTCTGGATCGAGGTGAACACCCTTCCGGGGATGACGGAAACGTCGCTCGTGCCTCAGGCCGCCGCCGCGGTCGGCATCCCGTATCCCGAGCTGTGCACGCGTCTGGTGGAGGCTGCGTTGGGCGGCTGACGTCTCCTGGGCGCCCTCGTTCCGGGGGGCGCTCCGCAACCAGACAGATTGGCGACCCCCTCATGCAGATCGAATTCACGAAACTCCACGGGCTGGGCAACGACTACCTGTTTATCGACGGCTCGCGGTTCCCCATCGATGATCCCCCCGAACTCTCGCGTCGCATGAGCCATCGTCATCTCGGCGCCGGCGCGGACGGCATCATCCTGATCCTGCCCGGCGCCGGCGACGCCGCGTTCACCATGCGCATCTTCAATGCCGACGGGAGCGAGGCCGAGACCTGCGGGAACGGCATCCGGTGTTTCGCGAAGTATGTCTACGAGCACGGCATGACCCGCGACGAGGACTTCGTAATCCAGACGGGCGCGGGTCCGAACCGCGTGCAACTGCGCGTGCGTGACGGCGTCGTCGACACCGTGCGCTCGAACATGGGGCGGCCGAAGTTCGATCGCGCTGAGATCCCCATGGTCGGCGCGCCGGGCAGGGTGATCCGCGAGCCGATCGAAGCGGCCGGACGGACCTTCGAGGTCACCTGTGCGAACATCGGCAACCCGCACGCCGTGGTGTTCGTCGACGACGCGACGTCGGTCCCGATCACGGAATGGGGCCCGTTGATCGAGCGCCACCCCGCATTCCCCCAGCGCACCAATGTCGAGTTCGTCAGCGTGATCGATCGGCGCAATATCGTCATGCGGATCTGGGAGCGCGGGAGCGGGGTCACCATGGCCAGCGGCAGCGGCTCGTGCGGATCGGCCCTGGCCTCCATGATCACCGATCAGGTCGATCGGCGGGTATCGGTCCATCTCATCTACGGCGACCTGGACATCGAATGGGCCGAAGACGGGTGCGTCTACCAGGAGGGGCCGGCGACCGAGACGTACACGGGATTCTGGGATTTGCAGCGCCGGGGCCAGTGACCCGGGGGAGGCGAGACCATGGCGCTTCGCGTCGGCGTGCTGTTGTCAGGCGGCGGCACCACGCTTCAGAACATCCTCGACCACATCGACCGGGGCGAGCTGCCCGCGGAAGTGGTCTGCGTGATCAGTTCCCGCGCCGACGCCTACGGTCTCGTGCGCGCGCAGCGCCACGGCATCCCCGCGCATGTCGTCAGTCGCAAGGCGTACGGGGCGGATGCCGCCGGATTCAACGACCGGATCTGGGCCTTGCTTCGCGAGGCGCGCGTCGAACTGGTCGTGCTCGCGGGATTCATGAGCCTGCTCGATGTGCCGGAGGACTACCGCCGCCGCATCCTCAACACGCATCCCGCGCTGATCCCCGCGTTCTGCGGCAAAGGCATGTACGGCCATCACGTGCACGAAGCCGTGCTGGCCTACGGCGCCAAGGTCAGCGGCGCGACCATCCATTTCGCCGACAGCGCCTACGATGAGGGCCCGATCGTGCTGCAGGAGGCCGTGCCTGTTCTCGAGGGCGACACGCCCGACTCGCTCGCCGAGCGCGTGATGGCCAAGGAGCGCGAGCTCTACCCCCGCGCGATCCGGCTCTTCGCGGAGGGGCGGCTCCGGGTCGAGGGGCGCAGGGTGCGCATCCTGCCCGCCCCGCGCTGAGGCCCGGACCCGCCTACCAGCGCAGCAGCGCCGAGGCCCAGGTCAGTCCCGCGCCGAACGACGCCAGCACGACCATCGAGCCCTCCTGGATCGCTCCGACCCGGCGCGCCTCGTCCAACGCGATCGGGATCGACGCCGCCGTGGTGTTCGCGACGTGCTCGATGTTCAGGAACACCTTTTCGTCGGGGATGCCGAGCCGGCGCGCCGCCGCGCCGATGATCCGGGCGTTCGCCTGGTGCGGAACCAGCAAGTCCAGCTCATCCACCGTGATCCCCCCCGCATCCATCGCGCGCTGAATAGCCTGGCCGAACGCGCCCACGGCCCGTTTGAACAGCTCCCGGCCCTTCATCTGGAAGTCATGCACCGGTGTTCCGATGTTCTCGGGCGTGGGAGGGGTGCGCGAGCCCCCGCCCGGCAGGATCAGCAGGTCGGCTTCCCCGCCGTCCGACGCGAGAAATGTGTTCTGGATCCCGAACTCGCCGTCCCTCGCCTGGATCACGACGGCCCCGGCCCCATCGCCGAACAGCACGGCCGTCTCGCGCTGACTCCAGTTCAGGCGGTTCGTCACTTTCTCCGCGCCGACGACGAGTACCGTGCGGTAGACCCCCGCCTGGATAAATGCGTTCGCTGTCGCGATGCCGTAGATGAACCCCGAACATGCCGCGTTCACATCGCAGGCCCCCGCGCACGGCAGCCCGAGCTGGTGCTGCACGAGGCAGGCAGTCGCAGGGAACAGGTGGTCCGGGGTGGTGGTGCAGCAGATCAGCAGGTCGATGTCGCCGGGGCCGAGGCCGGCGTCCGCCATCGCCGCGCGACATGCCTGCGTTGCGAGGTCGGAGGTCGCCTCCTCCGGCGCGGCCAAGTGTCGCTGCCCGATCCCCGTGCGCTGACGTATCCATGCGTCCGTCGTGTCCATGAACTGCTCGAGATCATGGTTCGTACGGACCTGCTGGGGCAGGTAGTGGCCGGTCCCGACGATGCGTCCGCGCATGCAGATCTGTTCTCCCTTTCACTTCCAACCCGGCCAGGCGGCGTGCGTCCTGTCGGGGTCCCGTGGTTGCGACGTGGCGCCAGGCGCGCAGGTCGGTCGCCAGCCTAGCACAGGCCGCGGCGGGCGATCCAAAGCCCGCGCGCCGTACGGCGCCTCGCCGCTCCTCGTCTGGCACACGAAAACTGCTGTGTCCAATGTTTCTGAGATAGATGCGATAAAAAACAGTATTGACAGATCTGGTAGGCCCTCGATATAGTTTCTTTCATACCCGACCTTGATGCAGTCTCTCTCCTGTGACGGGACGGCGCGGCGGAGAAGGGGGGCCCCATCGGGGCGACGTTACGCATCCATCAACGTCAGAGGAGTGAGCGCGATGTCTGGTGCGGCTGTAGAACGCAGGGGGCGCGGCGTAGTCGCCGCTCGTGAGCAGCTTCAGGTTCAGGGGACCGGTGTAGCATGCCGGGCGACTCGGCGTTTCCCTCTTCGGGCGCCGAACGTGTCTCGGTTTGGCCTCGTGTGCGCCGCACTCCTGGTCGTCGCGCTGCTCGCGCCCGCCATGGGCGCCCAAGCCCAACAACGTCGGTCGCCGGACGCCCCCAACCTGCTGCGGTCGCAGGCGGCGCCGGCGCGTCTGGGGCCTGTTCCCGTTGATCGCGACTTCGTGGTGGATGAGGGGGATGCGTACCTGACGCCCTCCGGCGAGGTTCGACTCCTGCGCGTGACCAACGAAGCGGCCGTACGCTACGCGGATGACGTCGCGGCCCCGGAAGGCTTCAATGCGTTGCAGCAATCCCTGACGGGGCGTTCGGTCGAGCGGACCGCGTCAATCGCGCCCAGCGGTATCGACATCGTGCGCGACTCGTCTGTCCGCAAGGATGGGCAGGCGGCCGCAGCGACCCCGAACGCGCTTGCCGAGGCGCTCACGGGCACGGCGGGGGGGGCGCGGACGTATCCGGTGTATGTCGCGCCGGATGGCACGACGCGCATGGTCGCCGCCGACGAGATCCTGGTCTGCCTCGAGGACGACGCCTCGGCGGAGTCCCTCGCGCCTCGCTTCGCGGCGGCGGGCGCGGTCGTCGACCGCAGGACCCGGGCCAGGGACCTCGACGTGTACGTGGTCCGGCTGCAGGCGGACGCGAAGAGCGATGCGCTCGCGGCATCGAAGGAGATGAGCGCGTGGCCGGAGGTGGCGTGGGCGCAGCCGAACTTCACGCGCGAACTGAGTATGTCGGCAGCTCCCGACGACCCGTTGTTCGGGTTTCAGCAGGGGCTGGACAACTCGGGTCAGAACCGCGCGAAGCGTGACGCCGATATGAGCTGGATGGCGGCCCGGGAGCTTGTCCAAGGCGATCCCAACATCGTGATCGCGATCATCGACGATGGGGTCGACACCACCCATCCGGACCTGCTCATCGCGCCCGGCGGCTACGACTTCTACAACGACGACGACGACCCGAACCCGGTCGGGACCGATGGCCACGGCACGGGGTGCGCGGGCGTCGCCGCGGCGGCGGTGAACAACGCGAGAAACATGGCCGGCGTAGCCGGCGGCTGCGGCATCCTGCCCATCAAGATCGCGGAGAGCTCCTTCGCGACCGACGAGGTCATCGGCGACGCGATCCGCTACGCGGCCGACCACGCCGACATCCTCAGTAATAGCTGGGGCGGCGGCACGTCCGACACGTACATCGACACCGCCATTGACTACGCGACGACCAGCGGCCGGGATGGCAAGGGCTGTGCGGTCTTTTTCGCTACGGGCAACCTCGCCAGTCGGTGGTATCAGGGCGGCGGGCGGAACACGGTCAGTTTCGCGGGGATTGTCGGAGACTACTACTTCGGCTTCACCTACGAGAAGGACGGCTCTGTCAGCCAAGGCCTCGACGCCGCGTGGGTGGACAACGTCTGTATCCTGGAGGGTGACGGGTATACGCATTCCTTTAGCCAGGACTTCGAGGGCGCGTTTCCGCCCTCGGGGTGGACGGTCCAGACCAACGCCGGCCCCGGCGCCTACTGGACGCTGACGGGGGCCGATGCGTTCACCGGAACGGGGGGGACGCGATCACCCAAGTCCGGCGCCATCTCGCACGGCCAGTACACGACGCTTCGATCGCCGCTGAGGACCTTCAGCGGGGATGAGACGGTGGCAGTGACTGTCGCCTGCTCCTCGGAGTTTGGCTACGATGTTCTGTGGCTTGATCTGTTCGACTCGGGCGGGAGCTTGGTCGGGCGGGCCGCGCTCGCGACGGGCGTGCCGAGCGTAACGACGGATCTCTTGTACCCCGCCTCGTATGCAAACGCCATCGCGGTAGGCTCCGCCACCGACTGTGACCGGCGCGCGGACTACAGCCAGTACGGAACGGGTCTCGACTTCCTGGCGCCGAGCAACGGCGGCTGGAACGACGTCGCGACGCTCGACCCGGTCGGTACGGTCGGCTGGACCGACACGGACTACAAGATGAGCTTCGGCGGCACGTCGTCGGCTTGTCCGGCGGCGGCGGGGATCGCGGCCCTGGCGCTCTCGGCCGACCCCGACCTCACAGCCGGCGAGGTTCGCGAGGTTATGCGCAAGAGCTGCGACAAGATCGGAGGCGTGGTCTACTCCGGCGGCGACGCCGGGGCCGGCGGATGGCACGAAATGTACGGCTATGGGCGCCTGAACGCGCTTGCCGTCGCGGCGACCCTCGCCTGTGAGCGGATCTACTTCAACCCGTTTGACACGGATCCCGGTTGGTCGACGGAAGGTCAGTGGGAGTTTGGGGAGCCGCAAGGGGTCCATGGCGATCCGGATTCCGGGTTCAGCGGCGCCAACGTCTACGGATATAACCTTGCCGGCGACTACGAGAACAACATCCCTGAGCACTTCCTGATGACCCCTGCGCTCGACTGCTCGTTGCACCAGGGTGTGCGGCTGCAGTTCCGGCGGTGGCTCGGGGTCGAGTCGGCCACTCGGGACCAAGCGCGGATCCAGGTGAGCAACGACGGCGCGGCGTGGGTCGACGTGTGGAGCAACTCGGCAGGGTCCGAGGTTGACACGGATTGGCGACTGGAGAACTATGACATCAGCGCGGTGGCGGATGGTCAGAGCACGGTCTATGTGCGCTGGGGCATGGGCCCGACGGATGGCTCTCAGACGTTCTGCGGCTGGAACATCGACGATTTCGAGCTGCTTGGGCTCCCGGCCGGCCGCCTGAATGTCGCGCCGGCCACCGGCTTCGACAGCGCAGGCTACCAAGGCGGTCCGTTCACGCCCGCTTCCTTCGACTACACGCTCACCAACAACGGGACCGAGCCGCTGACGTGGAGCGCGAGTCACGCGACCTCATGGCTCGACGTGTCGCCGACGAGCGGCGCGCTGGAGCCGGGCGCGGACGCCGTCGTGAGGGTGAGTCTCAATGCGGACGCGAACTCCCTTGCGCCTGGAACGCACACTGACACGCTGACCTTCGCCACCGAGGATGCCGCCGAGGTGCAGGAACGGGCCGTCACGCTCGACGTCACGCTGATTCCCGGCGAGATCCAGGTGACGGACTCCGTGGATCCGGTGGACGACCATGCCGTGCCGTTCGGGCTGGTGCAATTGCACCACCCGCGAGAGGAGGAGGTCTACGTCGACAACCTCAGCGCGAGCTATCCGCTCATCGTGAGCGACATCGGTTTCGCAGGGTATTACTTCGAGGACTTCGAGGACGGCCTCGCGCAGGACTGGACGCCGCTGGACGCGGCTCACTGGTCCGTCGTTGGCGGGGAGTACCAGGCCGCCGCCGGCGACTACAGCACCGTGATGCAGTCGTCCTATCGCGTACGGACGTGGCAGGACGCCTCGGTCTCCGTGCGGATGCGTCGCACGGGCGGCACGAGTCCCGTTGCGGCCGTCTTTCTGCGGTGTTCGCCGGGTTTCGATTACGCCAATGATGTCGGTTCGGCGTACGGCGTAGGCATCAACGGCGATGGCTCTTTCTGGGTGATCAAGTGGGTCGACGGCGCCATGGCGTGGCTCCAAGGATGGGCAGCCAGCCCCTTCCTGAACACGGGGGAGACCTCGAACGACGTGACGCTGAGCATCGAGGGAACTGAGATCCGCGTCTACTTCAACGGCAACCTTGCGTGGAGCGGATCGGACGGCTCGGTTCCTGGACCCGGCTCCATCGCGTTGGGCAGCTACAGCGGAGACAGCTCTCCGGAGACCGTGCACTATTTCGATGATGTGCTCGTGCAGCGGCCGATGACGGACGGGGCGACGATGAGCGCGGAGCAGGCGTGGCACAACCTCCGCGGCGCGGCCGGCGATCTGAACGTTGCGCCGACGATGGATGCGGCGGCGGCCAAGTACGACGGCCCGACCTCGGAGGTCGCGCCGCTGGACATTCGCGCGCAGTCGTTGGATGCGCCGCCCTTCTTCGTGCCGGACGCCCCCGCGCTGCCCTACAGCATCGGGCCGGGCGGCCGGCTGACGCTGACCGTGCGCTACGACCCGGCTTGGGCGGGCGTTCACGAGCAGACGTTGCGGATCACCACCAACGATGCCACGACGCCGGAGGTGGACGTCGCCCTGACGGGAACGTGTTACGACCCGATCCAGATCGCGCACACGCCTCTCGGCACGCAGTACGACGAGGTCGCCGAGTATGTGATAGGAGCGACGATCACGTCGGAGAAGGGGCTCGCGCGGGCGGAAGTCTTCTGGAACGCCGACGGCGGAGCGTATGCCGCGCAGCCGATGGCGATGAGCGGGGCCGACTGGTTTGAGGCCGCGATCCCCGCGCAGCCCATCGGGACGACCGTGGGCTACTACATCGAGTGCGAGGACGTGGAGGGCGACATCGTGCGCCTTCCGTGGGACGCGCCGACGACTGGGTTCACCTTCGATGTCGTCGGCACGTCGCACCTGTCGGCGTCGCCGACTTCGCTGTCCTACGTGCTTGCGCCGGATACGTTGGGCACGCAGGCGGTGGAACTGACCAACACCGGAACCGCCTCGCTGGACTGGCAGGTCTTCTCGACTTCCTATGTCGGGGTCGCCGGTTCCGCGTCGGCGTTCGCGACCGACGTATCAGACGACCTGCGCGATCGCGGGCGGACGCCGGATTGGACCAAGGACCACAACGCCGACACGCTGCTGGTCGGGTTCCGCAAGGGTCGAAACGTCACTGCGGCGGCGACCCAGGCCCTGCATGCGTCCGTAGGCGCGACAGTGGCCCATCGCTACCGCCGAATCCCGGTGGAAGTGGTGCGGGTTCCGGAAGGCGCCACGCCGCAGTCGCTGGCGTCCGCCTACATGGCGAGCGACCTGGTGGCCTACGTCGAGCCGAACTACCGGGTGCAGGCGACCAAGGTCCCGAACGACCCCTTGTTCGGCGATCTCTGGGGACTCGAGAACACGGGCCAGACCGGCGGCGCGGCCGGCGCGGACATCTCGGCGCCGGCAGCCTGGGATACGGCTACAGGCAGCGCCGACGTGATCATCGGGGTGATCGACACGGGCATCGACTACACGCACCCGGATTTGGTCGGGAATATGTGGATCAACCCGAGCCCGACGTTCGGCGACGTGCACGGCGCGCGCTGGACCAATGGCGACGGCACGGTGACCAGCGGCGACCCGATGGACGACCACAGCCACGGGACGCACTGCGCGGGGACGATCGCCGCGACGGGAGATGACGGCGAGGGCGTGGCCGGCGTGAATTGGCAGGCCAGCCTGATGGGGCTCAAGTTCCTCGATTCGAGCGGTTTCGGCGATACCGCCGACGCGATCGCGGCGCTCGAGTACGCAATCGACCACGGGGCGCATCTGACCAGCAACTCATGGGGAGGCGACGGCTACGGCGCGGCGATGGAAGCTATGATCGCGCAGGCGCAAGCGGCCAACCAGCTCTTCATCGCGGCGGCCGGCAACTACACGAATGACAACGACGCGGTTCCGTACTATCCCGCGTCCTACACGAACCCGAACGTCATCGCCGTGGCGGCGAGCGACCACAACGACAACATTGCGGCCTTCAGCCACTGGGGCGCGACGTCCGTGGATCTGGCGGCGCCGGGCGTGAACATCGTGAGCACCGTGCCCGGAGGGTACGATGCTTTCAACGGCACGTCGATGGCCACGCCGCACGTATCGGGCGTGGCGGCGCTCGCGCTGTCCATCGCCCCCAACACGCCGTGGGATGTCCTCAAGGGATGGATCCTGGACAGCGTGGATGTGCTGCCCGCATGGTCGGGGTTGACTGTGACGGGCGGCCGCCTCAATGCACACGAGACCATACTTGCGGCCGGCGTATCGTGGCTGAGCATGGCGCCGGACGCGGGGACGCTGGCGCCCGGCGAGAGCATTACCGTGCAGGTCACGGCCGACGCGACCGGCCTGCCCGATGGAACCTTCGAGCAGGCGCAGCTCCTGTTCACGGGCGATGTCGACGGACCGACGCCGGTGGACGTCTCGCTGCTGGTGGCCGGCGGCGACTTCGTCGTGTCGCCGGCGGACCCGATGACCTTCTCGGGTCCGGAGGGCGGTCCGTACACGCCGGAGTCCGGCGTGTACACGCTGCGCAATCTCGGCGGCGCGGCGCTGCAGTGGACGGCGTCGGGTCTGCCGGAGTGGCTCGAAGCGGATGACCCGTTGTCCGGTGAGCTGCCCGCGGGCGGGACGGCGACGTTCACGGTGCGTCCGAACGCTTTGGCGAGCGGCATGCCGTTCGGTTCGTACCCCGGCGCGTTGACCTTTGAGGAGGTCGGCGGCGCTTCGGCGACGTTCAGCCGGCCGGTGGCGCTGGATGTGGCCATGCCGGCCCCGGACCCGTTCTATACCGACCCGTTTGACACGGACCCCGGCTGGACGGTCGAGGGCCAGTGGGCGTTCGGCGCGCCGCAGGGCAACGACGGTGATCCCGCGGCTGCTTTCACGGGGAGCAATGTCTACGGGTACAACCTGTCGGGCGCTTACGCAGACGACATCCCCGAGTACTTCCTGACGACGACCGCGCTGGACTGCTCGGACTACGCCAACGTGCATCTGCAGTTCCAGCGGTGGCTTGGCGTCGAGTCGTCCACCTGGGACCACGCGCGGATCCAGGCGAGCAACGACGGCGCGACCTGGGTCGACGTATGGAATCACGTGGGAGGGACCGTAGCAGACACGGCCTGGCAACAGGTCACCTACGACATGAGCGCCGTGGCGGACGGCCAGAGCACGGTGTATGTGCGCTGGGGCATGGGCCCGACGGACGGCTCTGTGGCCTATTTCGGCTGGAACATCGACGACCTCACGCTGCTCGGCGTGTTGAGCGATGACCTCGCGGTCGTGCCGTCGACCGAGTTCGAGAGTGCGGGTCTCGTGGGCGGTCCGTTCACGTCGGCTTCCATCGACTACACGCTGACCAACCGCGGCGCCGCAGCGGTGACGTGGAGTCTGGCGCACGCAGCGCCTTGGCTGGACGTGTCGTCGACGGGCGGGGCGCTAGACCCCGGCGCGCATGCCGTCGTGACCGTGAGCCTCAACGCAGACGCGGATCAGCTTTCGGCCGGGTCCTATGCGGACACGCTCGTGTTCACCAACGAGGACTCCGGCGTGACGCAGGAGCGGCAAGTGTCTGTGAACGTCTCGACCGCTCCAGTTGTGAACTTTGCGTCCGGGGCCTCTTCCGCGGGCGAGGCGGACGGAACCGTTTTCGTGGATGTGGCGCTGTCGCTTGCGTCGAGCCTTCCCATCTCGGTGGACTATGCGGTGACGGGGGGCACGGCGACGGGCGGGGGCGTGGACTACACGCTCGCGTCGGGCACGCTGGACTTCGCGCCGGGGGGGACCGGGAAGCCGATCGTCGTGACGCTCAACGACGACCTCGCGGATGAGGACGACGAGACGGTGGTGGTGACGCTGTCGAACCCGGTCGATGCGACGTTGGGGGCGCCGGACACCCACACGCTGACGATCACGGACGACGATGAGATGCCGCGGGTCGCCTTTGCGCGGAGCGCCTCGGCAGCGGGCGAGGCGGACGGGATCGTCCCGGTGGACGTCACGCTGTCGGCCCCCTCCGGCCTGCCGGTGTCGGTGCATTACGCCGTCACAGGCGGCACGGCGACGGGCGGGGGCGTGGACTATACGCTGGACCCGGGCACGCTGGACTTTGCGCCCGGCGAGCAGACGAAGACGATCGAGGCGCCGCTGACCGACGACGGCGAGTTGGAGGATGCCGAGACCATCAGGATCTCGCTCGATTCGCCCGTCAACGCCACGATCGGCGCGAAGAACCGGCATACCATCACGATCACGGACCTGGCGCCGATCGCCCTCTCGACGGACGATGCCGCGGAGGGGATGGAGGATACGGCGGTTCGCGCCGATGCAGACGTGACGTCGGCGACGCGCGCGGCGGAAGTGTACAGCGCGATGCGTCGGGACAACGACCACTGGGTGCTGCACTCTGCGCTGGGCTTGGCTCCGGGAGACGACATCAACGCCCTGAGCATTCCCGAGAGCGACTGTGCGGAGCCGGGCCTGTTCGCGTCGGACACGGCGCTGTACGGGCAGTCGTACGGCAATCAGGACAACGGCGTCACGCCGAGCGCGACGACGGGCGACGGCGGGGCGATGTATGAGCGCTTCGACGGCGTCGGGGAACCGATCACGTCGGTGCGTTGGTGGGGCGTGACGCGGCGGGTCTCGGACGGCGCGCCCGAGATGCGCGACCCGGATGCCTACCGCGTGTCGTTCCATGCGGACGATGCGGGCGAGCCGGGCGCGGAGGCGGCCGTATATACCGTCACGCCGACACGAAGCGCGACGCCGCTGATGGCGGCGGGCTGCACGGTGTATGTCTTCGACGCGGAACTCCCGGCGCCGGTGGAGCTGGCGACAGGGTGGCTCAGCATCTACGGCGTTGATGATGCGGACACGGAGTTCGCGTGGGCGCATGCGCAGGACAGCGACGGCGACGGCGTGTCGCATCGCCTGGTGGGCGCGACATACGACATCGGGGCGGCGGACATGGCGTTCGCGCTGGGCGGCGCGCTCACGGCGGGGGCGCCTCCGCTGGGCGTGCACTGGCACTTCAGCGTCGATCCGGCGGCGGTCGGCGTGGAGGGCATCGCGCCGGACCTGCATTCCGAGGCGCGCAATGAGGAGGCCGCGGGCGATGTGTTCGTGAGCGACGGCTCGGCGCGCAACGCGTTGGCGGTCGAGGACGCCTACCTCGGCCTGCAGGCCGCGGCGGGCGGCGAACCGGACAACATGGACGCGCTGGACATGCGGGTGATCCCGTTGCCGACGTCCGGCGAGCATCTTGACCGCGACGCCGTCTACTTCTCGCTCACGACGGGCTCGCCTTCGCTGGCATCGGCGTCCGGCGGCCCATTCGCCCCGGGCGATCTGCTGGCGTCCGACGGGAACGGCGGTTTCTATGCCGTCGCGACCGATGACACGCTTGGCATCGCCGGCGAGGACATGGATGCGCTGTTCGTGTCCGCGTCGGGCGAGGTCTTCTTCTCGGTTTCCCCGGGCGGTCCCGGCGGGTACGGTCCGGGCGACTTGCTCGGCGCCGACGGCGTGTTCGGGTATGCGGCGGACGGCGCGGCCGAGGTGATCGTTGATGCCGCCGGATTGGGTCTGGCCGAGGGCGACGACCTGAACGGGTTGGATGCGCTGGCGCAGCCGGACGAACGGTTCAACCGGCTCGTTGTGCCGTTCTTCCTGGACAGCGCGCCGGCGAACGAAGCGGCGCAGACGGCCGGGGTGCGGACGTGGATCGCGGTGAAGAACCTGAGTCCGGAAGACGCGCCGATGATGGTGCAGTATGTGCGGGCGAACGGCTCCGACATCACGCCGGACGTGTACAAGCACACGCTGGATCCATGGCAGGGTCTCGGGTGGCGGCCGTCGGTGCGCGACACCGGTCCGGAGGGCGAGGGCATCGGGGCGGCCGTGCCGGACACGGGCGACGGCTCGATCGCGGGCAGCGCGATCGTGAGCTTCCTCGAGGGCAACCCGATGGCGGGACGCCTGATCATGACCTCGCCCGACTCCCAGGCCGCGTTCACGCTGCCGGCGATGGGCCGCACGACCAAGCTGGTGGTGCCGTTCTACTTGGACGACGCGGCGGGCGACGGTCAACTGCCGAGCGTGGGTTCGCAGACCTACATCGGCGTGAAGAACCTGAACCCGGATCCGGTCCGACTGCGGATCACCTACACCAAACCGACCGGCGTTGACATCACGCCGGAGGACAACACGTACATCCTGCCCGGCTATGCGGGCGTGTCGTGGCGGCCCACGGTCGACGACGGATTCAACGAAGGCGTCGGGGTCGATGTGCCGAACGCGACCGGAATGATCACGGGGAGCGCGACGATCGAGGCCACGGGGCCGATCGCGGGCCGACTGGTGCAGTGGAGCGCGGGCGCGGACGGGTTCATGCAGTGCGCCTACGCGCTGCCGGACGCGGCGGGCTCTGGTGCGCTGGTGAGCCCGCTGTTCCTGGACGACGCGCCCAACGGGGGCCTGCCGCCGGCGGCCGGGTTCATGTCCTACATTGGAGTCAAGAACCTGCTGACGGCGCCGCAGGACGTTGACGTGGCGTATCGGAGCCGGGGCGGCGCCGATCGCACGCAGGCGAGCGCGAGCTACACCTGGACCGGGCTGCTGGGCATCTCCTGGCGGCCGAGCGCGGACGACGGCTTCAACGAGGGCGTGGGGGCGAACGTGCCGAACATCACGGAGGGCACGGAAGGCAGCGCGGTGATCTCCGGGCTGGGTGCGCGGCTGGCCGGGCGTTTCCTGGCATCCGCTCCGACCGACCTGTTCGCGCACACGCTGCCGTCCGCGGGCGGGAGCAAGTCGCTCGTGGTGCCGTTCTTCCAGGACAACGCGAGCGTGGACGGCGAGCTGTTCCCCGAGACGGGCATGTTGTCCCTGATCGTGGTGCGGAACCTGTCCGATGCGGACGTGCCGATCACGATCACCTATCAGGATCGGCTGGGCGACGCGACCCCGGCGGCGAACACCTACACGATCCCGGCGAACGCCACGGTGGCGTGGCGGCCGCGGGCGACGGACGCCGGCGTTGAGGGGGCTGACGGCGCGACCGTGCCGGACAGCACCAGCCCGATCACCTCGGGCAGCGCGGAGATCACGGCCCCGAGCGACGCGTTGGCGGGGATCCTGATCACAACCTCGGGAGATGGCGCCAGCGCGTATGTGTTGCCCGCGAGATAGCGGCCCCGGGAAGACTCCCGCCGTCTGACGGCAGACCGGCCCGGCCCCTTCGCCACGCACGCGTTCGACCGCGGACGCGACGAGGCGGAGGGGCCGGGTCTTTGTATGACCGCGGGCCCCGGCTTGCGGGCGACGGCGCCTCGGGCGCGGGGCGCGTTGACGTCGCTCCGCGGTTGCCGCACAATGGCCTGGTTTGTTTCCTCCGTCCAGCAAGAGGGTTTCCCTGCATATGCAAACGATTCGGTGGTACTATCGTAGAGGCGGCGTCGAGCGCGGTCCTGTCAGCGCGGAGGAGCTTCGCGCGCTCCGGCGGAGCGGCCATCTTTCCGCTGACGTCGAAGCGGCGCAGGAAGGCGACATGTCGTGGCGACCGATCGATGCCTGCGCTCCGTTGCGCGACGACCGACCAGAGGCCGCGCCCATTGACGGGGCGCGCGCCCGGCGGAGCCTTGACGGCGCTGCGCTGGGCAGTGCGGCGGCGGGCGTCACGGCATTGCTGACCCTCGGGTGTCTGCCCATGCTCAGCCCCGTGCTCGGGGCCGCGGCCGTCGTTCTGGGCGTGATGGCGCTGCGGGCGATCGCGCGTGAGCCGGACGTGTTCCGCGGGCGGCGCGTGGCCTGGGTCTCGATGGCCGTAGGCGTCGTCGCCGCGGCGCTCGGGATCGCGGTGCTGGCGCTCTATGCGTATATCGGACCGCCGGCCGAACGCGGGGCGCCCTCGACCGCGGTCGAAATCGGCGAGCGGGAAGCGCCGGACGTGAGGTGAGCAGGCGTGTCGGACGGACTCTATGTGGTGGTGATGCTGTCCGTGGTTCTCATCGTGGGGATCACGTGCGTGCCGTCCATGTTTCGTCAGGACTGCCCGGAGTGCGGCGCCCGCAATCCGCTGGATGCCAAGCGGTGCGTCGCATGCGGCAAGCCGTTGCCGCGTCCTGACGCCCGATGAGGCGCCGGGATGCGTCGCGTCGCGGCTGGGTCGCATAATCCAGCATTTGCACAATCGCGGATCGGCGCTTATCATAAGTTAGAGACACAGTGAGGTTTAGCGGGCCATGCGCGTGCGCGGCGCCGGCATCTCCGGGACGTCCATCCCGAGCGAAGGGAGTGGTGGTAAGTGGCCAGAATGACCAACTGTCCCCATTGCGGGAAGCTGACCGACCCCAAACTCGACAACTGCGTGCATTGCGGCGCCCCGCTCGCGAAGTCCGCGGCGACCGAGTCCGCCGCGACTGAGTCCGGCGGCCCGAAGCGCAGTCAGACCTGCCCCAATTGCGGCGCGCTCGTGCAGGATGGCGACATCATCTGCGTGGCGTGCGGCACGAACCTGCTCACCGGACAGAAGATCACCGCGGAGCAGCCGCCCCAGACCTCGGAAGAGGAGGAGCGGCCGCAGGTCCGAAGCCGTCTGGCAATGGGCGGCGTGATCGCGGTCGTCATCGTGTTGATTGGCGTGGCGGCGGCGCTCGTGTGGCTGCGCGACCCGGTCGCGCGTGCGGAGCGCATGTACCGCGAGGGCCGGCTCCTTCAGGCTATCGAGCTCCTCGAGAGGCGCGTCGAGCAACGCCCGGACGATGCCGCGGCGCATATGCTTCTCGGGAAGCTGCATTTCATCGACGGCGCCTACGGCCCGGCGGCGGCCGCTTTCGACAGCGCGGGCCGGCTCGACCGGACGAACCGTGATGCGCCGCTGTTCTCTGCGCTGAGCTACGCCGCGCAAGGCGACGGCTCGTCGGTGAACCGGGCCATCGCCGCGTTGCGCGACGTGGTCGATCGGGACCCAGGCAATCACGCTGCGTGGTATCTGCTCGCCCAAGCCTATGGCTCGCAGGGCGATGTCGACCAGCAGCGCAGCGCTTTGCAGAAGGCGCTTGAGGTTTCGCCGAACGATGCCCGCACGCTCCTGGCCATGGCCGTGTCCCGTGCGTTGGCGGGCGACTTGGCGGGCGCCAACCGCGACCTGCAACTCGCCGAGACTGAACTCGCCGCGGACCCGCTCTACCTCGCGATCAAGGGGGTGACGCTTCAGCTCCAGGGGCAGACCGAGCCGGCCGTCGCAGCCTTGACAAGTCTGATGGGCGAGGCCATCCTCGACGATCCCGGGTTGCGTTCACGTGCGCTGGTGCAACTCGGCTTGCTGCACCTCCGCGCGGGAAGGCCGAGCGATGCGCGCGTGGCGCTGCGCCTCGCCCAAGAGGCCGATTCGAGCAACCGCGCCGCCCAGTTCTTCCACGCCGTGGCGCTCGAGGCGCTCGAGCTGGACACCGAGGCGATAGCCCTGTATGAGGGGCTCGCACGGGCCGAGGGGCCTTTCGCGGCCGACGCGGCGGCCCGGAATGCGGGGCTTCATCTGGCCCGTCAGGAGCTCAGCCTGGCGGCGGAGATGTCTGAACGCGCCATCACTCTGGGCGGCGACACCGCGCCGATCCACACCATACGGGGACGCGTGCTGGCGGCAATGGATGATATGACCGGCGCCCGCGAGGCTTTTCGCCGTGCGATCCAGGCGGATCCCGGCTATGCCCCGGCGCATCTGGAGAACGGCTTGCTGTATATCAAGCGAGCCCAGTACGCCGATGGGGTCCGCGCGCTTGAATCCTACCTCAAACTGGTCGATCCGGCGTTGCCGGATGCGCGCACCAACGAGATCCGGAACCTGATCCAGCAGATCCGCCAAACGGCTCAGATTGCCGGGTAAGGAGCGAACCGTGAAGCCGATCTTCTTGAAGAAGGCGACCGCCGTTCTGACAGTGCTGGCGCTGGTTGCGCTGTGGACGGGGTCGGCCGACGCATGGGGTCCCGTGGCGCGCACCTCCATCGTGGTAAGCGCCGCTCGCCTCCTCTCGAAAGAGGATGCCATCCCTCTCACCAATCTACTCTCGGACATCCGCGCCGGCGCGGAGGTCTCCGACGCCGATCTGACGGCGCTCATCCCCGAATGGAACAGCGACCCGATCGGCGCGGTCAGCGCGGAGATGTATCTGTTGCAGGCCGTGCGGGGCGATCGCATCGACCCGTACTACGCCTACCGCTTGGGCGTGCTGGGGCGGGTCGTATCGAGTCTGACCGCCACGATGCGCACCGCGAAGCCGTCGTATCGCACGCAGTACTACGCCGATGTGGACGGAAACGTCGGTAACGTCACGATCGCATCCAGTCCGCGGGCGATTGTGGACGGCCCACTCTATTTCCGACGGGTGCAGGACGATTCGGAAGTGCGCCAGCCGCTGATCGAGAAGGACTATCAAGACGGCGTGGGGTTCCGCGGCCTTGCAGCCAAGTCGTTGTCGCAGGACGTCAGCCGTTCCATCAATGCGGTAGCGGACGTATGGTGGACAATACTCCAGGGCCAGTCCAGGGCGGCGAGCATCTCGCAGACGCAGCTCGCCCGCTACCACGAGGACGCCTTGACCTTCTACATCAACCGAGGCAACCGGCGCGAGACCGACGAGGCGTACGACCGCCTGCGCGCGTTGGGCGTGGATTCGCCCGACATGATCAAGCGCATTGGCGATCTGTTCTACGAGGCCGGCGACCGGACGCGCGCGATCGAGGAGTACCGTATCGTCCTGGAGAAGGAGCCTGGTCGGCGCGATGTCGCCGAGCGGATCGCGGCGCACTACCTCGAGGAGGGCGAGCGCCTGCTGGAGGAGGGCCGCCTCGAGCAGGCCCGCGACGCTTTCCAGGAGGCGGCGCTCGCTGATCAGTTGAACGCGACGGCGAAGGAGAAGGTGCTCGAAGCGGAACGACTCCTTTCGCAGCGCCAGGACCGGCTCGCGGAGGCCCAAGGCGCCGTCGACGTGGCGTTGGGCCTGGAACGGCAGGCGGAGGACCTGGTTCGCCTCAAGAACCTGCCGGAAGCCGTCAGCCGCCTTGAGCAGGCTCGGGACATCTACGCCTCCGTCACGGACGAGTTCCCGCAGGAGCGTCGCGCGGCCGAGGTGGGTTACAGCAATGTCGAGCGGCGGTTACGGGAAGTGACCGCCATGCTGCTGAGTGATGCGCAGAACTTCAGCGGAACGGGCGGATCCACGCACATCGCGCTGTTGCTGCGCGCCCACGCTGTTGAACTCGGCCGCGAAACCTTGATCGGCGTCGTCGAACGCGATTACGCCCGCCAGCTCGAGGAGATGACCGAGGAGATGCGTCGCCGCCTCGAGGAGTGACGGAGTCGGATCGCTCGGTGAGGTCGCCTTCCCGGAGATGCCCGGCAGTGGCGGGGGACCGCTGTAGCCTGTCACAACAACTGCCGGGAGGAGGCTCGTCATGCGCATGCTGTTCTATCCCTGCATCGCCATACCGGTGTTTGCCATCCACGCAGCGCTCCCCGCCCATGGGGAGGACGCCGAGGAGCCGCAAGCCGCGGTCCAAGCCGTGAACGCCTTCGCGTCCGATCTCTACGGCGTACTCGCGGCTCAACAGGGCAATCTGCTCTACTCGCCCTATAGCCTCTCCAGTGCGCTCGGCATGACGTACGCCGGGGCAAAGGGGGAGACCGCGTGTGAGATGGCGCGGACCCTCTCGTTCGCCGAGGACGCCGCCTTGCATGCATCGTTCAAGCGGCTCGAGACGGCGCTGAACGAGAGCGCCGATGAATGCACGCTCGAGATCGCCAACGCGCTCTGGGCCCAGGAGGGGTACGCATTTCTGGACAGCTACACGGATCTGGTCGCACAGGCGTATGACGCCGGGCTCGATACGCTCGATTTCGAGAGCGACCCGGAAGGCGCGCGCGAGACCATCAACGCGTGGGTGGCGTCGCGCACAAACGACCTGATCCAGGACCTGTTCCCGCCGGGCGCCATCGACCCGCTCACCCGGCTCGCGCTGGCCAACGCGGTCTACTTCAAGGGCGCGTGGCTGGCCCCGTTCGACGCGGGTCTGACCAAGGATGCGCCGTTCCGCCTGGCCGACGGCGAGACGGTTGACGCGAAGATGATGCAGCGGACCGGCCCCTACCGCTACGGTGAGACCGAGGAGGCCCAAGTGCTCGAGCTGCCCTACGCGGGCGAGGGCCTCGCGATGACCGTCGTGCTTCCCCGCGCGGGGCGGCCGCTGGCCGACGTCGAGCAGCGCATCGCGGATGACGGCCTGGCGGTCTTCCTCGAGGCGCCCCGGCGCGCAATAGAGGTGCGCGTCGCGTTCCCGCGCTTCAAGATGGCGGCCGGGTTCTCCCTGGCGCAGACCCTGGCCCGGATGGGCATGCCCCTGGCGTTCTCCGATGCCGCCGATTTCTCGGGCATGACGGGCCGCGACGACCTGAAGATCTCCGCCGTCGAGCACAAAGCCTGTATCGACGTGACGGAAGAGGGCACGGAGGCCGCGGCGGCCACCGGCGTCTCGATGATCGTCAAGACGATCGCGCGCGAGCCGAAGGTGTTCCGCGCGGACCGTCCGTTTGTGTTTGCCATCCGCGACCGGGCATCGGGCGCGGTGTTGTTTCTCGGTCGCGTGATGGATCCCCGGGGAGACTGATCCGGCCGGAAGGTCATGGCAGGGAGCATCGAATGCAGCATTGGTTGGTGGGATTGCAGGCGGCGTTGATTGTTACCTGTGCGCGCCTGTCGGCAGGGGCGCAGGACGGGGGCGAAGTCGAGATGGAGCGGAAGTTGGCGACGACGAGGGATGGCGGAACGACCGAAGTGGTGGCGCATCGCGGGGCGAGCGCCTACGCGCCGGAGAACACGCTGGCGGCGTTTCAGCTTGCCGCCGAGATGGGGGCGGAGTGGTTTGAGTTGGACACGCACCTCTCCGCGGACGGCGTGCCAGTGGTCATCCACGACGGAACCCTCGAGCGGACGACCGACACAGAAGGCTCGGTGGAGGGCCTGACCGTCGCACAGATCCGCCAGATCGACGTCGGCTCGAAGAAGGGTCCGGAGTTCGCAGGGGAGAGGATCCCGCTGCTGAGCGAGGCGCTCGCGTTCGCGTGGCGGCGCATCGGCGTCTACATCGAGCTCAAGAGCGCGGCCGGGGGAGAACTCGGGGGACGCAGTCCGCTGGAGGCGGTGCGGGAAGTGCTCGCCGTCTATCCCAATCTGGACCAGCTCGAAGAGGGCCCGTTCCGAACCGCGTGTGAACGCGAAGCGGCGCTCGTGCAAGCCGTCGTGCGCGACATTCGCGCGACCGACTCGGCCGCCGACGTGCTTATCCAGTCGTTCTCCCCGATCGTCTGCGCGATTGCGCGTCGCGAAGCCCCCGAGATCCCCGTGGCCCTGCTCGGCGCCGGGTATGAGGAAGATGCCGCGTGGGAGGCGTTCGTCGGCATCGGCCGCGCGATGGACGTCGACAGCTTCAGCGTCGACATGAAGTCGCTGTCCGAGACCCGCATCCAAACGCTGCACGATGAGGGCTACGGCGTCGCCGTCTACACGATCAACGATGAGGCGGCCATGGCGCGGCTCGTCGGCTGGGGCGCCGACCGGATCATCACGGACCGGCCGGACGCCTGCCTGAAGGTGACGCGGGGCGAATAGGCCGGAGTTACCGCTGTTCGGTGGGTTTGGGCAGCCGGATGTCGGCGACGACGGGCAGGTGATCCGAGGGATACCGCCCGTCTTCGTTGTATTCGACCGCTTCGCATCGGATCACGGCGATGCCGGGGCTCAGCAGAATCCAGTCGATCCGGCTGTCGCCCTCGGGTTGCGGCGGCTTGAACCCCGTGTACGTCACCATACTGCCCTGACGGGTCTCCGCGATCAGCCAGGCGTCGCGGAGTCCGGAGCCCGTCAACGTCTCCCACGGCGCGCTCTTGCCCGCCGGCGCGTTGAAGTCGCCGGTGACAATGACGGGCATCGCGGCATCCGCGTCCGCTGTCGCGCGTTCCGCCAGCAATTGCGCTGAGGCCGCGCGCGCCTCCTCGCTCACGTGGTCGAAGTGGGTGTTGTAGTACAGAAACCGCGCATCCGTCTCCGGATGGCGGAACGCGGCCCACGTGACCATCCGTGTGCAGGCCGTGTCCCAGGAGCGGCTGCCGGGCTCGTCGGGGTGCTCGGACAGCCAGAAATTGCCGGTCCGCAGCGGCGTCAGACTCGATGCGCGGTACAGCACCGCCATGTGTTCGCCGCTCCCATCCGCCTCCCGTCCGATGCCGAACCAGCGGTACTGCGGCAGGCGCCCGACCACGTATTCGGCCTGGAAGTCGAGACACTCCTGCAGGCCGATGATGTCGGGGTCCGCCTCCGCGATCATGCGCACGGCGATGTCCTTGCGGTGTTCCCACGCATTGTCGCCGTCATTGGCCAGTCCATACCGTATGTTGAACGACATGACGCGCAACGCGAGTCCTCCGTCCATGTCCGCGTCAGACGCCGCTGCCCCCGAGACATGCGTCGCGATCAAGGCCGTCGCCGCCATGACTATGCATGCTGGTCTCATGGTTCACCTCGTATACGTCCCTTGGTTTGTCGGCGTTCAGTCCCGTTCCGCAACAGGATCCTCGGGCAGCACGCCTTGGACGATGAACGCGACTGTCCCGACGTGCGACGCCGGCGCATTCGGATCGGACGGGTTCGCCGAATCGTCCACGCCGACCCATGCGCGGAACCGCGCGTCGCCCGGCGTGATCGCGTAGCGCAGTTCGGCCTCGCTCTCCAGGCCGATCCCGCGCGCGTAGGTCGTCCCCGCGATGGCGAGCGGGCCGCCCAGCGCGTTCGCGTCGCGCTGGAGTTCGCCGTAGGTCTGCCGGTGATACACAGGCGTGCGATCCGCCATGTGGACGATCGCCCCGTCGTCGCGGACGAACGCCGCCTCGGCGAGGTTCGCCCGGTCCGACCAGCAGTCGTCGCCGCCGTGGGTGACCACGATGCGCAGTTCCGCGTATCCCGCCACGGGGATGTCCACGCGAACCGGCGCGTCCCCGCCGCGCATGACGTCGCTCGCGAACAGCTCGCGCACCACGCGGTAGTCGGCCGTGACCTCCTCGCCGACGGGCGCCCCGTCGCGGAAGGACCGCGCGCGCACCTGAGCGCTGTGTTGCAGCGAGAACGGCCCCGCGTACCGCGGCGAATCCTGCGTCGGCTCGCTCCCGTCCAGGGTGTAGTGCGTGGCGGCCGCCGGATCCGTGCAAGACAGCGTCACGGCGTCGTCGACGGAAAGCCAGCCGGACGGGGGGTGCAAGATGGTTCGGTCGCTCTCCACGGGCGTCAGCGCGAAGAAGCGGTCCTCGCCCTGCGCGGTCAGCGTGATCGGTTCGTCCGCGGTCGACACGGCGAGCACGGCGCGTTCTCGACTCAGCGGGTCCAGCGCGACCACCGCGATGCGCTGCGCCGGCGCCCATCCGGTCAGCGCGCCCGCGTCCAGCGAGCAGGTCCCATCGCGGTCCAGCACCGCCTGCCACACGCCGTCGTCCCGCCGGAAGGCGTAGAACAGCCCGGCCGTCTCGACCGGACCGATCCGGCGGCGCTGCGCGGTCTCGCAGAGCCGGAAGTCCTCCGCCTCAATGCGCCACACGGGGTCGCCGTCGACCAGCACGCGGCTCTGACGGAACCCCGGCCCTTCCGCGTAGAACCCCTGCGGCGGCAGCGCGACCTCGGCGCCGTCCGCCGTCCGCCAGGCGAAGGGCGCCTCGCCGAAGTTTACGACGACCGTGTGGCCGGAATCGAAGGCCGTGCGTTGCACCGATGCGTCGTCCGTCAGGAACGCGTGGTCCGTCATGCGGCTGAACGCCACCGCCCGGTTGAAGTGCGTGGACATGTGGTATGTCCGGACGAAGCGGTCGCGGTTGACGTTCCAGTCGTAGTCCGTCGCGTCACGCCACAGCAGCGGCAGAGTGCCGTACAGCAGGTTGAACAGGTCCTTGCGCTCGGCGATCTCCGGCGCGACGGCGTAGTGGAAGCCCGGGCTGTCGCCCCAGTACCACGTCGACCCCTGGCAGTCGTGGTAGACCAGTTCCCATAGCGGGACGCGCGTATCGTATCCGTGGCCGAACTTGAGGTATTCCGGCGTATAGTCGTCGCGGCTGGTCGGGCGGGTCAGCATGCCGGCGTTCCAGGTCCCCTCGCCTGTCCACCAGAACGGCCCGCTCATGGACCCCTCGCGGTACTCGACCAGGTCGGCGCCCCAGTCGTTGCCGTGTTCCGTGCCCAGGACCAGACCGAGCCCGTCGAGGTAGGCGAAGGCTTCGCGACGCTGGGCCAGGTCCGCGCGGCGGTCGAACGTGTGGTCCGGATGGTAATCCTCGTGCAGGCTCATCGCCATGCTCACGTCCACGAACCGGCTGTTGTAGCCGTACTTCGCGAGGTCCTCGGGCACGTACTGCCGCAGCGCTCGCAACGCGAGGGCCGACGACCGCTCATACATCTGATGCTCGTAGGCCGCCCAGCCGTGCATGGGGCCCTGGCCCGGTCGCGGGACGACGGACGTCGCGGCGACGTCGTCGCGACCGTAGCCCGTGGGCCCGTCCACGATGTCCGAGAAGTTGTCGTATGTGCTGGTGAGGTAGCCCATCTCGTTCAGGAGGGGAATCGTGGCCGGGTCGCGCAGTCCGTGCGACGCGTTCGACAGAATCCCGCGCAGGATGCCGTAGGTCCGCGCTTCCTGCACGAACTGATAGGCGTCCGTCGCCCCCCAAAGCGGCGGCGCCCCGGGCAGCAGGGCGACCGCGGGCTTGGCGGCGAGCCGGTCCTTCAGCGGGCGCACGAGGCCCAGGCCTTCGGCGTAGGCGCGGTACTGCTCCGCCATCCGTACGTATCCCCCCTCCGGCGCGAACCGATACGAAAGGCGACGGCCGTAGCCGAACGCGTCCATCGACGGCCGCCAGATCACCTGGGGCCAGTGCGCGTCGCGTCCGTCGGACGCCAGCATGAAGAACGCGTCGGCCGGCGTCTCGAGCAGCGTCATCACGCCGTCGCCGCGTGTCGTGTCGAGCGCGCCGATCCACGGCATGTCGGTGCAGGAGGTGTTGCCGTAGACCTCGAGCAGGCGCCCGCCGTAGGTCGCGTCGTCCTGATCGGCGAACACGCCGCATGAGCGGTCGCAGAAGACCAGCTTGCCCTCGGCGAAGTCCGCCGTCAGCATGGGCGGATACGTGTCGAGCGCGTGGAGCGGCGCGGCCGCGTCGCCGTCGATGGCGAACGTGAGCACGCCCGGCGCCGGGAGCGACACGACGCAGGAGAACGTCGTGCGCGTGCTGTGGTCATACAGCGTCAGCGCCAGCGTGTCGTCGCTCGGTCGCTCCACGCGGGTGAGCAGGGCCTTGGTCGGCGCGGTCGGCGTGGACCACTGCCGCCCAGTGCGCCGGTCCGTCACGCGGTACACGTGCTCGCGGCAACGCAGCGCGACGCGCAAGGCGTCGTCGGCGATCGCGACTTCCTCCGGCAGCGCGGCAATCTGGTCGGCGACCGCCTGCGGCAGCGGATCCGCGACGATGCGGACGTCATCCAGCGCGATGTCGCCCGAGCCCCGGCCCAGGCTGAGTCGCACTTGGCGCAGACGCCCCGCGGCGGGCAGGGGGATGCTGTAGTCGCGCCACGCCCCGTCGTGGTGCATGGGGAACTGGATGCGCTTGTCCATCGCATAGCCCGGCGATTCCTCCGTGACCCAGTACATCTCGCCCAAGTCCGTCATTGTGTCCGGGGTGAGCGCGCGGAACGCGATGCGCGCCGGCGTCGGCAGGTCCACGGGGGGGAGGAACAGGTACGAGCCGCCGCCCGTGTCCGTCGCGGCGCCGTGCAGCACGCCGTCCTCGACGCGCAGCGCGATGTTGTAGGCGCCCTCGAACGAGAAGGCGGGATCGTTGAACTCCCAGGCCGCGAGCGGCGTATTGCTTTCGTCCGCCGCCGCGGCGGTCGTGGATGCGCACAAGGCGAGGGCGGCGAGAGGAAGGAACATCGACACAGTACGTCTCCCGGTTGCGTTGCGCTACCGTACCCCGCCGCCGCCGACGGCTGCAAGCCGCTTCGCTACATGGGCCATTCGGGCGGACGGAGCATGGCCTCGCGGCGGCTGCGGTACTCCCCGGGCGCGACGCCGTAGTGCTGGCGGAATGTCCGGCGGAAGTGGGAGATGTCGGCGAAGCCGAGTTCGTGGGCGATGTCCGTCATGCTGCGGTCCGACTCGAGCAGCATGCGGCCGGCCAGGTGCATGCGGCGGCGCTGGAAGTACTGCATGACGCTGTAGCCGACGGCGCCGCGGAACAGGCGCGTGAGGTGCTCCGGCGTGCAACCGCATTGCGCGGCGATCCGGCCGACCTCGAGCGGGCGCCCGTTGAGCAGGGCGCGCTCGACCTCGTCGAGCACCGTCCACACTTCGTCGCGAAACGCGCCCGAGGGGTGCCCGGCCCGGCCGTCGCTGTACACCTCGCAGAGCAGCGCCAGCACCTTTACCAGGCAGGCCCGCAGGTACAGGATGTTCGGGCGTTCCGCGCGGCCCTCCTCCGCGATGTCGCCCAGTTCGCGGAGGCACCGGTCCAGCACCGGTTCGGAAAGCTCGAGTGTAATGATCGAGGCGACGTACGTCGGTCCGAACAGCGCCTTGCTGAGGAACAGGTGGAGCAGGTCGTGGCGTCGCCAGAGGTCCGCGAGGTCCGCCGCCAGCCATTCGGCGATGTAGAACAGGTTGATCTTCGAGATGTTCCGCATCTGCCGGTAGCCGTGGACCAGGCCCGGCGGCACGATGAGCGCCGTGCCGCGTCGCAGCGGGCGATCCTCCTCGTCGGTGACATGGCAGCCCTCCCCGCCGCGGATGAACACGACCTCGTAGAACGCATGGCCGTGCGGCGGCACATCCGGGCGCACGTCCACGTCTGTCGGGCAGCGGGTGTCCGGATCGATGCGGCCAGTGAAGTCGGACCGGGCGTCCGGGTCGGCCGGGGCGTAACGAACCCCTCGCACGGCCACGGGGACCCGTCGCGACAGGTGGACCAGCTCAAGCGGGAACGTGTAGACCGGCGTGAGATGCATATCAGGTTCATTCCCCTCTGTTTCGGATTCATTCTATTCAGAACGCCACGTGAAAGCGATATCCTGTCAGGAAGGAGGGGATGTTGGTTCCCATCAGCCGCTCGCGGCGTCGGCTCCCGCGGCGAACGGCGCCACAGACCGGAGCCAGGAGGAACAGGCATGAAGAAGAGTCGCAACGGTTTTACCCTGATCGAGCTGCTCGTCGTCATTGCTATTATCGCCATTCTGGCAGCGATCCTGCTGCCGGCGTTGGCCCGTGCGCGCGAGGCCGCTCGACGCGCATCGTGTCAGAACAACCTCAAACAGTGGGGGCTCATCTGCAAGATGTACTCCGGGGAGAATCGTGCGGGTATGTTCCCGGGGTCATCGTCCCTCAAGCCTGCAGGCTGGAGCTGGTGGCTGGGCGTGAATGCCCGCCAGATCTATCCTGACTACTGGAACGACCCGAACATCCTGATCTGCCCATCGGATTCGCGTTCCGACTGGAATCCGACGCCATGGGAGGGATCGTTCCCCGGTCTTGGCAGCGATTCGATGTCCGACATCATCGATCGTGTGTCCGACAACGGCGACCCGAACCTGACCAATGCAGCGAGCGTCTGCCGCCTTGGCATCCTCTCGCTCCCATTCTCCTACATCTACAATGCCTACGCTACCCGGACGGGATCGCAGTTCCTTGAGACGATGCACGCGATGGGCAACGCGTGGGCATGGCAGCAGCCTGCGGGTGTGGACTTGGCCAAGCTCGAGATCCAGGTGTGGGCGCCCCTGCTGGGCCAGGTTGGCTGCAAGGATCACTGGAACGCCATCTTTGCGTGGTACGATGTGGGTCAGTCGGACATTCCGAGCCACATCATGGCGGGCGCGCCGGGCGCGGCGCGCCGTGCTGGCGGCGGAGGTTGGGGGGACGACGACGGTTCGCCGCTCCCCAGCACTTACCAGCGGTTGCGCGAAGGGATCGAACGCTTCTTCATCACGGATATCAATAACCCGGCTGCGGGCGCGGCGGCCCAAAGCAACCTTTTTGTGATGTTTGATGCGTGGGCGACCAACGCGAACTGGGCGACCACCGGCGGCGACCCCGGCCTCGGCGCTCAGAACACGGTCGGCTATTTCAACCACATCCCCGGCGGCTCGAATGTCCTCTACATGGACGGCCACGTGGAGTTTGTGCGTTACGGAACTAAGGGTCCGATCGCGTCGCCGCCGAACACCGTCAGCAACCTCGATTCGCAGATGTCGCTGTGGATCATCCTGGCGGGCGGCTACGGCTGATCTGGGTACGCAAGCCCGCGGCGCGGTTCGCGCCACGGGTCGCAGGGGGAAGGACGTGACACGGGCGGGGTCGTTCGCATGGAGCGAGCGGCCCCGCCTTCTGCATTCGTGGACGTCGTTGTTCAGGGCTGTCCGGTTCGGTGCAGGATCACCGCGTCGAACCACAGCGCGTAGCGCTCGTCCGGACTTTCGCGTCGGTCCGTCAGGGTGAGCGTGAACGCGTGGGGCCCGGCCGCAAGCTCGGCCTGTCCGATCGGGAACAGCCCCTGGCCCGCGTTGGCGACGTCGGGCGCGGCGGTGAGCGGCTCGCGGACCGCGCGCTCCGGGCCGTCGTCGATGCGCCAGGAGAATGCGGAGATCGACGCGGGCGAACCGAGTCGCGTCAACGGGTTGCCGCTGAAGTAGAGGTCGTAGCGGCCCGGCGCGTCGATGTCGAACGGCACGCGCACGGCGTAGCCCTCCTCGCCGGGGTCGTCCGCCGCCCAGATCTGGACGAACCGTCCCCCGGAGAAGGTCGGGTCGTCGGAGACTCCCCAACCCGCTCCCCATTCGCCCGACTCCGCCTCGGCGACCACCGTGTTCGAGCGGCCGGGCTCGAGGCTGCGCGACGAGATGATCGAAACGCTGCGCGCGCCGTTCAGGAACATGAGGCCCGAGTCCAGCGTCGCCGCGGCTCGGCCGTCTTCCACGACGAGCGGACGCGAGCGGCCGTAACGGTCGGTCAGCATCGGCGGGGTCGACGGGTCCAGCGGTTCGATCTGCAGGGTGACCTCCGTGGGCGTATCCGGACCGAAGAGGTTGCGGTAGGGGTGGACCTGGAACGCGGCGATCCGCTCGTCGCCGCGCGCAAAGTAGTGCGTGTCGTAGTGGGCCGCGGCGTCGTCCGTGCCCGTGTAGTCAGCGTCGCCCAGGCAGTGCGCGCCCACGGCGTACCAGATCCCCGCCGGGCGCGGCGTCAGGTCCGGGTTCACGAGCGGACGGAAGGCGTCGTAGCTCCCCACGCGGATATGCAGGAAGTTGAAGGACCGTTCGATGCCGGCCGCGAGGTTGTCGAACGGGATTTCGCTGCGTTCTTCGGTGTTCCAGATCGGGAGATCCAGGCCGTGGCGATCAAGGACTTCCTGCCACGCCGCGATGTCGTCCGGGTCGCCGTCGGTGTAGTGCACGCTGAGGATGTCGAGGTGTTCGCCGACCCCGAGCTCGAACAGCCGGTCCGCGAACTTCTGGGCATGGACGAACCCGCACCCGGCGATGCGGGCATCCGGATTGCCGCGCCGCAGGGCGGTCGCCGTGCGGATCACCAGTTCCGCGAACTCCTCCGGCGTCCCGACCCAGAAGCCCGGCGTGAAGTCCGGTTCGTTCCAGATCTCCCACACGCTGATCTCGTCGCGGAACTCGGCCGCCAGCCAGGTCATCAGCGCCTCCCACTCGGCGTAGTCGCGCGGCCGGACCCGGTTCGCAACCCGGCCCATGTCGAGCCGTTGCGCGTCGTCATCCGGTTGGCTCGACAGCGCGGTCGGACACTGGGCGATCTCGCCCATGATCGAGATGCCCTCGTCGCGCAGCGCGCGGGCGTAGGCCTTCCATTGGGCGATATCCGCCGTCACGAGCGGCGCGCCGTCCTGCGTGCTGATGTCGATCGCGCCGTACGCGTGGCTCCAGAAGTTCAGTCGCGCCCAGGATGCGCCCAGCCGTCGAAAGCTCTGCGCGATGGCGCGGGCGTCGCCTGGATCATCGGCGCGTCGCGTGCCGAGGCCCGTCGGGATGTGGAACAGGCCCCAAGGCGAATCGGGATCGGGTTCGCGCGGCGCGAACACCACGCCCAGCATGGTCTCACGCGATGCACGGGCGCCGTCCGCCCGGGCCTCGACAGTCAGCGTGAAGTGGCCGCGTCCGGGCAGGGCCAGCGGCAGCAGGGCTTCGCCCGCGCCGTTCTGCACCGCCATCGTCAGCGCGCCCGCGTCGGTCCATTCCGACTCCGTCTCGGCGATGCGCCACGTCACCGCGGCGTCCGACGGCGCGCCGGTGATGCGCACGGCGATCTCCGGCGTCTCGGCGTCGGTGAACAACAGATCGCGGCGGGGCGACACGACCTCGATCGCCATCCGCGAGTCCGGCGCCCGCGCGTCGTCCTCGGCCAGCCAGTTCGCCTGCGGGGAGACGGCGTCCTGCGCCGCGAGCCACTGCATCATGCATGCGTCCGTGGTCATCCAGAACACCATCTGTTCGCGGCCAGGATAGCGGTCGAACTCGCCGTCCGCATACATCCGCCCGTCCGCGTGGCGCCTCTGCATCTGGAGCATGCGCTCCGCCCGCAGCGGGAGCCAGTCCGCGGCGCGATGCGGCAGGTCGCGGTCCGCGCCTAACACATGCGCCAACGTGTCCATGTTGTAGAAGCAGGCGAACCGATGCCGCGACCAGTCCGTGCCCTGCGGGTAGTACTGCTCCGGGCTGCCGGGGATGTACATGGTCCCGCCGGGCGCCTCGTACGGCGGCGAATCAAAGACATGCGTCACGAGCGCGCGGTACACGACCTCGAAGTTGAAGTCGGCCGACTCCGGCGCGGGGCGCCGCGCGAGCGAGCACAGCAGAAACGCCTGCATCTGGCAGTGGCTGATGGCCGTCATGTAGTCGTTGTGGATCAGCCCGTGGTTGATCACGATGCCGTCCTCGCGGATGTTGTAGCCATCGAGCCACGCCGCCGGCGGTTTGCCGTCCACCGTCGGCGTCTCCCGGGTCTGATCCGACGGGCGGCTGTACGCGCTCACCATGAGCGCGCTCGCGACTTCGCGCCACCGCGCCGCGTTCGGATGGTCCGGCGCCATGACGGCGGCCAGCACGAGCGGCATCGATTCCCACGAGTTCTCCTCCGCCTTCGAGTCGCCGCCCTCGCCGTTCCAGTAGGGGATGCGATAGCCCTCGGCCAGGTGTCGGTCGGCCTCGTGGAAGAGCATGCGCGCGGCCATCTCGCGCGTTTCCGCGTCCAGGTCGTCCCACAGGAGCCACGCGCCGCGAGCGGTGAGCGCGGACCAGATCGCCGACTGCCAGTGGTCGCCCCACGCGCCGCCGTTCGCCTTGTGCGCCGCCGCCATGCCCTTGATCAAACGCGCGGTCAGGGCCGTCAGCTCCCCCTCGCCATAGCCGACGACGGTCTCGTCGGCGAGTCCCATCCGCACGGCCATCGCGAGCCCGGCCGCGACGCTCGCCGGCGGACGGATCACGTGCTCCACGTTCTCATACGGCACGAGATACCGGTCTTCGGTTCGCTCATACGTCGCCTCGACCCAGCCCGCGCAGTACCGCGCGCCGTTCTGCGTGATGCGTTGCGCCTGTGCAAGGAGGGCGTCCGGCTCGACGTCCGTGCTGAACGCGCTCCAGTCGACCCCGCGCACCCACCGCGCCGCCGAGTCATCCTGCGCCGCGCCTTGTCCCGCCCACGTCGCTGCGAGGCAGACCACGGCGATCACCCCCCAACAACGGCCTGTTCCACGTAGTGTTGTCATGTTTCGCGTCTCCCTGTGGCCGACGGCGCCCGATGCCGTCGGCTTCGGGGCATACTAACAGGACGGCAGACATGCGCCAAGGGGAGAAGCGGCCCGGGAGCGCGGACGTCCCGTCCGCAGAGGGAGGAGTAGTCAGACAGGATTTACAGGATAGACAGGATAGACCGGACAACATGCACGAGGCGAAGCCTCTTTCGGAGTGCGGCAGCTTGCTGCCGCTTTTTCCTCGCGGTCACCAAGGCTCTGCCAAAGCCGCGACGGGACTGCGGATGGCCAACCCCCTGCCCATGTGTGGGACCGGCGCCCTCGCCGGTCTCGTCGCGCGGCCCGGGAGCGCGGATGTCCCGTCCGCAGAGGGAGGAGTAGTCAGACAGGATTCACAGGATAGACAGGGTGGACCGGACAACATGCACGAGGCGAAGCCTCTTTTGGACTGCGGCAGCTTGCTGCCGCTTTTTCCCGCGACAAGGCTTCCAGGGAGAACGCGTGCCGACCGACCGGGCCCGGGTCACTGCGCCAAAGCGGCGGCAAGCCGCCGCACTCCATGGCCGCCTGCGGCGGCATGCGGGAAGCGGTCGGAACGGCCGGCGGATGTGTGGGACCGGCGCCCTCGCCGGTCTCGTCGCGCGGCCCGGGAGCGCGGACGTCCCGTCCGTGGGGACTCCAGTAAGAGTTAGACAGGATTTACAGAATGGACAGGATGGACCGGACAACATGCACGAGGCGAAGCCTCTTTTGGACTGCGTCCGCCGCAGGCGGATGGCTGCCGCTTTTTCCCGTGACAAGGCTCTCAGGGAGAACGCGTGCCGACCGACCGGGCCCGGGTCACTGCGCCAAAGCGGCGGCAAGCCGCCGCACTCCATGGCCGCCTGCGGCGGCATGCGCGAAGCGGTCGGAACGGCCGGCGGATGTGTGGGACCGGCGCCCTCGCCGGTCTCGTCGCGCGGCCCGGGAGCGCGGACGTGCCGTTCGTGGGGGAATCCAGTAAGAGTTAGACAGGATTTACAGGATGGACAGGATGGACCGGACAACATGCACGAGGCGAAGCCTCTTTTGGACTGCGTCCGCCGCAGGCGGATGGCTGCCGCTTTTTCCCGCGACAAGGCTTCCAGGGAGAACGCGTGCCGACCGACCGGGCCCGGGTCACTGCGCCAAAGCGGCGGCAAGCCGCCGCACTCCATGGCCGCCTGCGGCGGCATGCGGGAAGCGGTCGGAACGGCCGGCGGATGTGTGGGACCGGCGCCCTCGCTGGTCTCTTCCCGGCAGGGACCCCCGCATTACGTCGTCCGCGTCTCCTTCTTCTCCGGCCATGGTCGTTGCCAGGGCGGGTAGTCCATTGCGAGGTCGAGGGCCGTGGTCGCGTCTGTCGCGCGGCAGAACGGCGCGAGCCGGGCGAGCGCGTGCACAAGCGGCTGGTTGGTGTTGGGCTGAGCGAGTGTGAACACGGCGTCCTTCACCATGATCCGCAGCGCGAGCGCCTCCCCGGGGGCCCGGAGCCAGCCCAGCTCGATCCGCACGAGGTCCGCGCGCGTGATCCGATCGGCCCGCGGACCAGGGAACACGCCCGCGCGCCGCACCCGAACGCCGTTGGCGTCGCAGGTGATCGTGTACGAGGCGAGGACGTAGACGAACCCCGCCACAACCAGACCGACTGCACTGGGCGTCGCCAGCACCAGGAACTCGAGCACGCAAAACCCATTGGGCGGAGCAACCGCGTCGAGAGACGGCGGGTTCTCGGCAGCGTGCCGTAGCAACGCGTAGATCGCGGCGAAGGCGAGGATATTCCCCAGCGAGATGGCGGAGATCAGAAGCGCTACCGTCAAGACATCTGCGCTGGGATGGACGCGCAGCCGCACCCTTTCGGCGGGAGCGGCGCCGTCGGGTCGGTCGGGCGCCGCGGTCTGGGCCCAACCGGTCGCTGACAGGCAGCGGTGCAGGTGCGCGCCGCCGGGATAGGACAGCGGTACGCCGATGTGCGTCCCGCGTTGCTCCACGGTGAGTCGCGCGCCTGCAAGCGGGGCCTTGCGCACGCGCACGTCGGCCTCGGACAGGCGGTCGATGCGCTTCTCGCGGCCGAGCCAGACCCGACGGAGGCTGTCCTTGCCGCACTGCAGGCGCGGCGGTCGCAGCAGGATCGGTGCGAGTGCGGCCGGGATCAGCATGATCGGCCATGCATGCCATGGCGACGGGGTGTCGGGAAGAAGGGCGAGAAGGAGACAGAAAGCGACGATGATGGTCGCCGCCGGAACGCCCGCCCCCTCGTGTTCGGAGACCGGATAGGGGTCCTCGTTCTCGAGGTTCCGTCCCTGCTTCAGCGCCTTGAGTGCGACCGCCCCCGGCCCCGACTGCAGCACGAGCCACGGGACGGCCATGCGATGGACTCCGTCGTCGATCACGACCTCCGGCATGCCGCGCCACCAGCGGAACGCGGGCCAGATGTGTGCGTCGGGACCGAAGCGCACACTCCGTCTCGGGAACCGGGTGCACGTGAAGCCGTCTTCCGCGGCGTCGACTCGGGTTGCGTAGGCGACCGACCCCACGATCCCGACGAGCCCGCAGGCGAGTGCGTACGCAGCCCACGGCAGCATCTCCGGCCTGTCCGGCGCGGCCAGGGGAAGCCCTACGCCGCACACCAAGGCCACCGCGGTGATTACCCGCAACGCGCTCCGAAAGCGGCCCAAGTCGTCCATGCCTCGTCTCCCCCGGGGAGGACCCCGATCGATGGCGGCTATCTACCAGGTGTATTGGGGTATTCCCATCAGCTCGCCGTCTTTGATCGCCGATTCGTGCGCGACGATGCCTGCCACGGTCATGTTGAGCGCCCAGGCGATGTTCACCAGCGGCGCGCGCTCCTCGATGATGGACGTGATGAACTCTTCGGTCAGGTAGCCGTGCGAACCGCCGGTGATGCAGGTGTAATAGGCGTTGGAGTGGGTGGGATACCATTGAGGCGGCAGGCCGATGCGCCAACCCTTGCAGGAATTCGTCTGCGTATCGGAGTAGTGGTAGTACGCGCCCTCGCTGTAGATCAGGTGTCCAAAATAGCCTGCATCATACACCTTCCGCATCGCGTAAGACTCATTGTGGAAGGCGCTGGTCTCGAACATCATGTAGTTCAGGCCGGATCGCTTGACGGCCTCGTACAGCGTGTCGGCTTGTTCGAGCGACCCGAACACGGCCGGCGCCGCGGAGGCCACGTGCTTGCCGTGGTTGAGCGCTTCGATGCAGTGCCGCATGTGGCTGGGGGCGTCCGTGGCCACGAAGATCGCTTCGATGGCGTCGTCCTTGACCATCTCCTCGAGCGACGGGTAGGTCTTGTCGCAGCGGCAGGCCTTGGCGAGGCCTTCGCACCGCTCCGGGATCAGATCGCTGACCGCGACCACCTCGACGTTGGGATGGTCCTGGAACCCGAACGCCGCGCCGAACTGGCATATGCCGTAGCCCGCGATGCCCACGCGGATCTTCCGGTCCGAGACTGGCTCCCAGGCCACGTCCGTGCGCGTGGTGGTCTCGGTGTCATCGAACCCTGCGATCTCGCGGGTCTGGTCCGCAGGGGCAAGCGTCATCGCGCCCGCCCCCACGGCCCCGGTTGAAGGAAACGTACGTCCGGACATGGACCGCCTCATCTCCGAATGCTCCTCCCGCCCATCGCGCCGACTTGCTTTCTGACGCCGGCCGATCCCCCTGATTTGACGCTATGCCCGTCGTGCCGGGAGTTCAACCCCCGTCCGTGCAAGCAGCGCGGTTCACTCGTTGACCAGATAGACGCCCGCGACGTACACGGCGACGACCCGGCTCGGGTCGCCCAGCGTCTCGATGTAGAACTCGCGGTCGATACGCGGGCGTTCGCGCGGGATGCGGATCGCCGTGTACCCCTCCCGCGACAGGTCCTCGGCGTTCACCTCGATGCGTTGCATCGTGCGACCCTCGCCGCGGTTGTCGTAGATGCCCACGGCGAACAGGGGGCCGGCGTCCGCCAGGGCCTCCGCGCGGACCAGCACGTGCCACTCGCCCTGGCTGTAGGCGCTGCTCATCTCCGGGTCGATCGGGTAACGTACTTGCCGTCCCGCGACGTGCCCGGGGATGCGCAAGGCCCAGCCGTCCGACGCCGCGTAGTCAGGAACGAGCGAGGCGGTCCGCGCGGCGCCGATCACCTGCATGCTGCGGGCGGGACGGAACACGTAGTCCTCCGGATCCAGGTCGGCGAGCTGCGCGGGCGGGGCGCTCGGCGGCTCGAACAGCCGGTCGAACCCCGCCACGGCGTGCGCGACCAGGTGGTTCTCGCCGAACTCCTCGCAGTCGTAGAGACGGAACCGACGCAGGAGGGCGTCCCGCGCGGCGACCGGGTCCTCGGGCCCGAGGAACGGCTTGCCGTCGCGCTGGGCCTCGCGGCGCAGCGCCGTCCAGCGCTCGATCCATACGAAGTCGAGCGGAACCCGCGCGATGTCGAGCCGCCGTTCGAGCAGGCGGTCGCCCGCGATCTCTGCCGCGGCCTCGTCAAACAGGGGCGTGATCGCGTTCAGGTCGTCCAGCGTCAGCCAGTCGGCCGTCTCGCGCCGGAAGCAGCCGAGGTGAATGTCCGCCCGCGCCACGGCCTCGCGCGTGATATCGATGTAGCGTCGCAGATACGGGCCTGCCGCGCCGTAGTACCCGTTCAGGAATTCGTTGATCAGGGCGTCGACGTCGCTGTCGGGGTTCCACAGCAGCTTGGCCTGGAGCCAGGGGCGCAGGGCGTGGAAGTCGCCGCAGGTGCTGCCGCGGTCGCCCTGCTGGAACACGCCGATCGCCTTGTGCTTCACAAACAGCCGGACGTCCGGGCCGAGGCCGTCCCAGTTCGGATGGGGGTAGTGGTAGAAGGAGAAGTTGGTGACGTAGTTCCAGATGTAGAGATGCGACGAGATCTCGCTCCACTCGCGGATGTCGCGCAGGAAGTCCGCGTTGCGCGGGCCGGTCTCGATCGGCTGCGAGAAATCGCATTCGATCGAGCACAGCCGAACCGCCACGTTGTGTCGCGGGCGCACATGCTTCGGCGCCTGCCGCGTGTACTGGTAGGCGAGAGTCTCCACGATGAAGTCCGGATACTCCGCCTCGATCGCCTCGGCGACTGCGTTGACGAAATGCAGCAGCGGGCCCGCCTCGGAGCCTTCCTCGGCGGCCAGCGCCGCGCACTTCGGGCACTGGCACTGACGGCGCCAGTCATTCTGCGAGATCGAGATCATGCCCGCGTCGGGGTCTTTTTGCACCCATTCGAGCGCGTTCGTGATGAACTCCTCGCGCATCTCGAGGTTGGTCAGGCAGAGCTGGCCGTCGGCGACGCGCTCGCCGTCGATCATGCTGTACCACTCCGGGTGCGCGTCGAAGTAGGTCTCCGGCGGCAGAATCGGGAAGAAGGTGTGGCACCAGCCGATGAACCGGTAGTGGCCGCCGTAGGCCTCCGGGATCTCCTGGAAATGCCCGTTCAGCCGGTTGCGCGCCGAGAACACCGGGTCGAAGGCGTGGTAGTAGAACGTCTCGCGCATGCGAATCGGCGGCGTATACGACACGTCCTGCGCGGGGATGGACAGCTCGGGGACATGGGGGATGTGCGTCTCCGACGGCGTCCACCAGCGGCAGCCCACGACGTCCTCGAGGAACGTGTACACGGCGTAGAGCGAACCGCGGGGTCCCTCGCCGCCGAAGTAGAGGCTCCCGCCGTTGGACCAGATGCGGATGCCGTCCGGCCCGAGCGCATCCGTCCCCGGCACGACGCGGCGGAACCGTTCGCCGCCGCCCACGTACAAGGCCTTTCCGCCGGGGTCCTGATCCGTGATCGGGAACGTCGCCCCGGTGGCGGCCTCCAGGTGCACCTTGAGCTCGCGTGCGGCGGTCAGGTCGGCCGGCGCCGCATCCGCGTCTACCACAATCACGTAGCCCGTGGCGCCGTCACGCGCCAACAGGTCAGCCGGCTCCGCCGCGGCGATGGCCGAGAAAAGCGCGATTCCCGTCGCGCACAGGGCGGCGGCCAACGTTTTCAGATGCATGCTTGATCCTCCTCCGTTTCCTGCGGTCCCGCGGTGTGCGGGCCGTTGTCCATGCGTCTACGGCGCTTGTCCCGGCGCGGCCACGCGCTCGAGGTGCTGGCGCCGATAGTCGCCGGGCGTGATGCCCATCCGTTCGCGAAATACGCGGATGAAGTGCGCGGTGTCCGAGAAATTCAGGTCGAACGCGATCTCTTTCACGCTGCGACCGGGTTCGGACAACATGCGCGCGGCATGCTGGACCCGGCGGTTGCGGTAGTACTGGCTGAGACTCATATGCGTGGCCGAACTGAACACCCGGTCGAGCTGACGTCGCGACAGCCCCACGGACCGGGCGAGATTGTCCGGTTCCAGCCGCGCGCCGCGTTCGATCAGGTCTTCCATCGCAACCACGATGCGCCACGCCTCATGATGCAGCGTGGCGATGGGGGCCTCGGACTTCATGTACTCGCGGTTCACGATGGACAACAGCTTCAGGAAGCAGCCCATGAACAGCGTGAGCGACGGCTTGCTCCGTTTCGCTTCCTCGTGGATGGTGTCCAGCTCATGTTCGCAGGCGGCGAAGGCCTCCTCGTCGAGCTGCACCTCCCAGAGACCGTCCCCCGCGACGTATTCGAAGAGCGACGTGGTCAGCAGCATGCGGATCAGGCCTTCCTCGCGCCAGAGCAGCCGCAGCTCGTTCGAAAGCCAGTTGGGTTGGAGGTAGAGGTCGGTCTTGTGGAGCCCGCCCATGGGACGATAGCCGTGGATCGCGCCGGGCATGAGGATCACCACGCGGCCCCGCACCAGCTCCGCCTCGCCGTCCTCGGTCCAATGGCGGTTGCCCATGCTGCCGCGGATGAAGGCGAATTCGTAGAACTCGTGCGCGTGCAGCGGCACGTCCAGCTCGCGCGTCTGCTCCATGTCGTACGCATAGATCTCGAGCACGCGCGAGCTCAGGAGGGAGGCGTCGGGGTCGTCGCCGGGCGGGAGGTTCTCCCCGGGGCGGTCCCAGCGGGCCGTGCAGACGCGGAAGGGGCGGTCGCCGCGCAGTCCCACGTCGGCGTTCGTGTACACGCGGACGCCGCCTTCCCGGGGGCGTCGGTCGTTCAATACATTGGCCGGGATATTCAACGGCATTTCGCCCATGCCTGAGTATACTGTTTGTGCAATAGGCGGGCAAACCTCTTCCGGCTGAGCGCACTGATCCGGCCGCCGTTCTTCCGAAGGTCCGCACCTGTCGCTCAGGCGGGAGGTCGATGTTGATACCGTTACGCATTGCCGCTTAGGCGCTTCCCCGAGGCGACCCGGGCGTCCGGGTCCGGCGGGTTGGGCATTGTAACGCTGGAAACGTGGTCATCGAACAGGAGGAGTACTCATGAGAACGCACAGGAAGCGAGGGTTCACCCTCATCGAACTGCTGGTGGTTATCGCCATCATCGCCATTCTCGCGGCGATACTGCTGCCGGCGCTGGCGCGCGCGCGAGAAGCCGCCCGACGCTCATCGTGCCAGAACAACCTGAAGCAGTGGGGCCTGATCTTCAAGCTCTTCTCGGGCGAGAACAACGGCAAGTTCCCTGCCGCCAGTCAGTGGAACATCATCCAGCACAATCTGGGCGTGAACGCCATGGGCGACCTGGTCAGCGCGATTCGCCCTGAGATCTTCCCATCCGGGCGGGGTCCGGCCGACGAGGCGCTCTATCCCGACTACTGGAACGATCCCGCCATCCTCATCTGCCCGTCGGACGCGCGCGACGACAGTTGGGGGCCTAACCACCCGGCCGCCGGTCACTTCGGCATCGAGGAAGACATCTCCGCGCAGGTCGACGGCATCCTCAAGGACGGAAGCTGGCCCTGCAAGGCGGCGATGAACGCCATCCTGTCCAACGCGACGTCCTACCTCTACATGCCGTACGCCGTGCGGACGTCGTCGCAGCTTTTCGACGTGTCGTTCTGGCTGACCGGTCCGTACAACACGTCCGCTGAGTGGCAGGCGCTTCCGTGGGATCAGAAAATGTTCCAGATCCCCGCGGCGGAGGTCACGCGCTGCGGCGGTCCGCAGGACTGGATCGACGGCGTGCTGCCCTACTGGCAGCGCGACAAGGGCGTGCAGGACTCGATCAACATGGCGATCTACCCCACCGGCGTGCGTTTCTCGCCGTCGTTCAACAAGGATGACGACGGCACGGACCTTCCCAGCAGCTACAACCGGCTGCGGGAGGGCATCGAGCGCTTCTTCATCACCGACATCAACAATCCCGCGGCGGGGGCCCTGGCGCAGAGCGCACTGCCGGTGATGTGGGACGCATGGGCGAACGACTCCGCCGGCTGGATCAATCCCGGCAATCAGGCCGCCGCGATCGCGCGCTTCAACCATGTGCCCGGCGGCAGCAACGTGCTGTGGATGGACGGCCATGTGGAGTTCCTGCGGTACCCGAGCCGGATGCCGGTGTATGCGCCGGAGCTCGACGGCAATCTGATGCCGGCCGGCGCGCGTCTGGCCTATCAGAACATCTGGGGCGGCATGGGCTGATCGGATAGCGTCACACGCGGCCGCGATTCGGCCCGGACGCTGCCTGAGTTGACCGACGTAGGTCGGGGCGGGTAGTTGCGCCCCGACCTACTGTCGTCTTATACCGAAGTGCATGCCGACCTGAGGACGTCGGCGGGGAGGTTGGACTGCATGGAGATGAGTAGACGGGACTGCCTGCGAGGCATCGGCGCGGCGGGGATCGCCGTAACAGGCGCGATGGGCGCCCGTGCGGCGGAAGGGGGATCCGCGTCCGTTGCGGGTGTACAGCCCATCATCAGTGCGATGGCGCCGCGTCTCGACATTCCGGAACGCCGGCCCGTCGGGCCCAGCGCCTGGATCAGTGCGGAGGATTTCGCCGATCCGGGCGGGTGGCGTCTCGACAGTCAGTTCGTCCACCTCATGGGCTCGTCGTACCTGATCGCGCGCAGCGTGGGGACGCCCGTCGACGACGCGGTGTGCGAACTCGGGATCCCGGAGGCCGGGCGCTACCGCGTTTGGGCGCGGACGCGCGACTGGCTGCCCGCATACCATCCGGGGACCTTCCAGATCGCGCTGGACGGCGAACCGCTTCCCAAGGTCCTCGGCGATGCGGATACGGACGAGTGGCGCTGGGTGATCGCGGGCGACGCCGACCTTGATGCGGGAACCCATCGCCTGGCGCTGCGTGACCTCTCCGGCGGGTTCGGGCGTTGCGCCGCGATCATCGTAACGACCGACATCGATTACGTGCCGCCGCACGACGTCGACGCGGTGATGCGCGAGCGCCTTCGGCTTCGCGGGCTCGAGGTCGAGCCGCGCGACCTTGGGCATTTCGAAGTGGCGGTGATCGGCGGCGGACCGGCTGGATGTCCCGCGGCCATCGCTTCCGCCCGGATGCACGCGCGGACGGCGTTGGTCCATGACCGCCCCATGCTGGGCGGCAACGCGAGCAGCGAGCTGGGCGTACCGCCCGAAGGCGCCGCGCTGATCCAGCGGAACGGGCGTGAGACCGGAATCATCGAGGAGGCCACGCGACTCCAGGTGCAGCAGGGGCTGGGACACGTCACGGAGCCGTTCGCCGCGCTCGCAGCCGCGGAACCCGACCTCTCCGTGTTCCTCCACACGCGCATCCTCGGCGTCGAGATGGCCGCCCCGGGGCGGATCGGGACGCTCCACGGCATCGACGTGCGCGACGGCGCCCCGGTGCGTCTCACCGCGGATTGTTTCATTGACTGCACCGGCGACGGGTGGATCGGCTACTTTGCCGGGGCCGAGTACCGCATCGGTTGGGAGGCGCGCTGGCAGCACGACGAGCCCAGCGCCCCCGAGCAGGCGGATCTCATCACCATGAGCGGCACGCTGATGGGACCCTTCTGTTTCTGGGCGGAAGACGTCGGCGAACCGACGGCCTACACGCCGCCGCCCTGGGCGGCCGAACTGCCCGACCTTGCGGCCCTGCGTCGCACGCCGTCGCTGCTCTACACCGGCGAGTGGTGGCTCGAAACGCCCGGCGACCGCGATGACCTGAACGACACCGAACGCGTTCGGGACGAGTTGATCCGCATTTCCTTCGGCTACTTCCACTACATCAAGAACGTCTGGGCGGAACGGGGACGCACCGCCAACCTCAAGCTCGTGGACATGCCCCACATGCTCGCAAGACGCGAGACGCGCCGGCTCGTGGGCGACTGCATGCTCACCATGAACGACGTCATGGACGACACGCAGTTCCCGGACGCCGTGGCCTACACCGGCTGGCCCATGGACATCCACAATCCCGCCGGCATCTACGGCGGACCCGAGGGGCCGTACTACTGCAACCACCTTTTCGAGGGGCTTCGGCAGATCCCCTTCGGCAGCCTCTACGCGACGAACGTGGAGAACCTGCTGATGGCGGGGCGCTGCGCCGGGGTGACGCGCCTGGCCCTCGGTACGGTCCGGGTCGAGCGTACGCTGGCGACGATGGGGCAGGCCGCCGGGACCGCCGCGGCGTTGTGTGTGCAACGCGGCTGGACGCCGCGCCGACTGCGCAACGAGGACATCGGCGCGCTGCAGCAGGCGCTGCTCAAGCATGACCTCCATATCCCCGGCATCGTGAACCAGGACCCGGAGGACCTGGCCCGTACGGCCGAGGTCACCGCATCGAGCGTCGCCGGCGGCGAACGGCTCGGGCCCGACGCGATCCGGCCCGCGAAGGACAGTCACCCCATGGAGGGACACCGCCGCGCGCTCATGCTGCCTGTCATGCACGGTCAGGGCGTGCAGTCCGTGTCGCTGTTGCTTCAGTCCGATCGGCCCGATGCCGTCGAGCTGCGACTGCACCTGCGCGAGGCGACCGGCTTGACGGATTTCGCTTCCACGCGTGATATCGCCGTCGCCGACGCGCGGCTGCCTGCCGGAGGCGAACACTGGGTCGACTTCACGTTCAACGCGCCCGTCGACGCGGACTACGCGTGGGTCTGGCTGGAGGCGGCGGAGGGCGTGTCGTGGCGCTTGGCCGAATCGCTGCCCTGGGTCGCCCGTGCGTATGCGGTGAAGGGTGAGGACGGCGCGGATGCGTGGGTTCCGCGTCCGGAGTGCTACGCCTTCCGCATCACGCCGGAGCCGGAGATCCGGATGGACTACGGGCCCGGCAACGTCATCAACGGGATGAACCGGATCCTGGATGGCGCCACGCCGAACATGTGGCGCTCCGATCCGGGCGCCGGCTTCCCGCAGTGGATCGAGTTGGCTTTCCCGAAGCCCGTGACGGTGAACACGGTGCACCTGGCGTGGGTGACCGATCTCAACAGCCGGCGGCTTTCCCGCGCGGTCGACCCGGACACCGGCGCCGAGGGGCTGCCCTGCGTCTCCGACTATGAGATCCAGGCGCGCGTCGGCGACGCGTGGGTGACGCAGGCGCGGGCGACCGGCAACTTCCAGCGGTTCCGGCGGCATCGTTTCGACGACGTCACGACGCAGCGGCTCCGCGTGCTGGTCACGGGCGCCTTCATGATGGATTCGGCCCAGTTGTACGAGATGCGCGCGTACCGCGAGCCTCGAGGCGCGGCGCGGGCGTGAAGACGAGGATCACCGACATGGAAATGACCCGACGGGATTGCCTGCGCGGACTCGGCGCCGCCGGCGTGGCGTTGGCCGCATCCGCGCACGTCGCCTCGGCGGCGACGGATACGGAGGAGACAGCGACGATGGAAGAGGCCAAGCGCCGACCGAACATCGTGTTCATCATGGCGGATCAACTTGGGGCGCGCGCCCTGGGGTGCTATGGCAGCGGCGTTAACTCGACGCCGAATCTGGACAGGCTCGCCGCGGATGGCGTGAAGTTCGACCGGTTCTATGCGTCCGTGCCGGTATGCGCGCCGAACCGCGCCACGATCCTGACGGGGCGCTCGGCCGAGGTCCATGGCGTCGTGAGCAACAATTACGCGCTGCAGTCGGACAACCCGACCTACGCGCATGTCCTGCGCGGCCATGGGTACCGCACGGGCGCATTCGGAAAGATGCACCAGACCCCGATGAGCTGGCCGCCGCCGACCAGCCTCGATTTCCTCGGCTTCGATGAGGCGGTGATCTCGGAGGACCCGAAATGGGGCCCGTGGGTCGACTGGGTGCGCAAGAACCACCCCGAGCATTACGCCGCTGCGCTCGCCATGACCAACGGGCACGGCGGCCGGCAGGGATTCCATGCCCCCACCGATCAGGCCCAAGGCGCGACGCAGGAACAGACCGACATCAAGGGCGAGGCCTATCCGCGCGTCATGCAGCCGCGCATCGCGGCGTCGGAGTGGAGTCGCATGTACCCCTCTCCGATCCCGCCGGAAGTGCACGACACGACGTTCATCACCGAGTGCGGCCTCGACTTCATCGATCGCATGGGCGGAGGCGACGCGCCGTTCTTCTGTCACATCTCGTACGTCGACCCCCACGACCCGTACGATCCCCCGGAACCCTACGCGAGCATGTTCGACCCGGACGATATGCCCGACGCGCTGCCCGCGGAGTGGGAAGAGCAAGGGCCGACGCTGCTGCGCGGAAGCCAGACCAGCTACCTGCGCTTCGAGGACATCGCGGACGATCCCGCGGCGATCCGCAAGCTGCGGGCGTTGTACCACGGCTCGCTCAAGTTCATCGACGACCAAGTCAGTCGCGTCATCGACCGGCTCAAGCAGTCCGGCCTGTGGGAGAACACCATCGTCATCTTCTCGACCGATCACGGCGAGATGCTCGGCGACCACAAGTGCATCGCCAAGGGGCTCCCGCACTACGACCTCGGCATCCGGTGTCCGCTGATCGTCGGGGGCGGCCCGGTTGCGTCGGGCGACGGCGCGCGGCTGTCGTCCAGCCTCGATCTCTACCCGACTTTCTGCGAGTGGGCCGGCGTCCCCGCGGACGACCTGCCGCCGCTCGAAGGGAAGTCCTTCGCGGGGTTCTGCGGCCCGTGGGAGGGGAGGGAGGCGTGGAGCGAGATCGCCGTCTCCATTTCGACCATCGACACCATCATCACGGACGACGGATGGCGGCTGACCCAGTACGCCCCCGGAGAGGGGCAGCTCTTCAACCTCAGGGAAGACCCCGATGAGCAGCGGAACCTGCACAAGGATCCGGCGCATCTGGAAAAGAAGGCCGAGTTGCTGGAGCGGCTGATCCGGCTGCGCGCGAACGCGCGGGTGACGCCGCAGTACCGCAATCTCGGCGTGGACGGCGCCGTGAAACGCGACACCGGACGCATGGGCGAGCCGTGTCCGCGCTACGACGCGCCGCCGTCGCCTTGGACACTGGACGGCCCGCGCCCGGAGTGGTCGGGCGACCGCGCGTAGCGCACCGGCGACAGGGGAGGACAGGCTATGGGTGCAACGGACACGGAGCAAGCGGGAAGGCTCCCGCGCTCCATCGCGATCTGGGGCGATGAGCCGCAGAAGATACGACTGCCGGAGGAGCCTTTCGATCCCAACGGCGCCTGGTCGCAGGCCTACTCCGTGTACATCCTCGGGCCGCTTCACGACAAAGGCTGGCGCGGCGCGTTTCGCAGCGCGGGGGCGTTGCGTCTTGAACGTGCGCCGCGCGACGACGGCGGTTTCGACCAGACCGGTCGGCGTGTCGAACAGATGATCAGCAAGACCTGGCTGGCGACGGCATGGGAGGCGACATACGACGGCGACGCCCTGGCCGCGCCGCGTGCCTGGGCGTTCTCGTCGGATCTGCTTTCCGGCGGCGCGCCCGTGGACGCGGACTTTCGCTATCTCGACATCGCGCAGCAGGGCTACGCGGAGCGCGCGTTGCCGATGGCGGACGCCAAGTACGCGTTCTCGGGACGCAGAGAGCCGGAGGCGATCGTGAACGAGGGCGCCGCGGCCAGGCCCGTGGCGCCGGGCGAGGCGATCGCCGCGAATTGGGGGCTGTTCGATGCCGTGCAGCGGCTCGACGCGGACCTCGCGGAACCCCTCTCGTTCGCCGTGCTCGAAGACTTCGACCTGTACAAGCCGGGCCACACGCTGCGCAGCGCCGGTTCGCTCTCGGTCACGTTCGCGAACGGACCGGTCCAGTTGCACTGTTTTCGACAGATCGGCCGGGGCATCCTGCCTTACGAGTACTGGGTGACGGACGCAGGGCGGCTCGTGTTCGCCGTGGGCGGGTATCAGGGGTACGTCCTCAATCCGGACGAGCCGATCGGGGAGATGCTGTCATGACCGGACATGCACGCAATGGGATCAACCGACGGACCTTCCTTGGCGCGGCGGGCGCGGCCGCGGTCGCCTGCGCAAGCGCGGGCGCGGGGGCCCAGGATGCGACGCAGCCGCGGGAGGCCGCTACCGCGGTCCTCGGCGACGAACGCCCGAACATCCTCTTCATCAACACCGATCAGCAGCAGCTCACCGCGCTGTCCGGCCACGGCAACCCATATGTGCGCACGCCCAACATGGACCGGCTCCTCGCGCGGGGAACCACGTTCATGCTGTCGCACTCCTGCCATCCCGTGTGCAGTCCCGTACGCGCGAGCTGGTACACCGGACGCCCCAGCTCCGAACTCGGCCTCTACGACAACAGCTACGCGCTGCGCTACGACGTGCCGAACCTGCGGCTCTGGTTGCCGGAGCACGGCTACGCCGAGATGTACATCGGGAAGTACGGCGTGACCCAGCAGAACATGGCGACCACCTACCCGGTCGCGGGACACTGGATGGGGGAGTGCAGCGACGATGGCATCTCGCATACGGCCCGCGCGTTTCTGCACAAGTACGACGACCCGAAGCCGTTCTTTCTGTCCCTGGGCATCCACAACCCGCACGACTGCTGCTTCTGGGAGATGGATTACCCGGAGGACATCGGGGAGCTGCCGTACCCGGAGCTGGCCGATGAACTCCCGCCGCTCCCGGACAATTTCGTGTTCGACCCGCGCGAGCCCGAGACGTGGCAGAAGCAGCACAAATACCTCATGCGCAAGGACTGGAAGGAGTTGACGTGGCGCTACTATGCATGGAGCTACTACCGCCAGGTCGAGATGGCCGACGCGGAGATCGGTCGCGTGCTCGACGCGCTCGACCAGTCGCGCCATCGCGACAACACCGTCGTCATCTTCGGCGCGGACCACGGCGAAGGGCTGGGGCGCCATCACACCTACTCGAAGTGGTTCTTGTATGACGAGGCGGTTCGGGTTCCGCTGGTCATCGCGTGGCCCGGGCGCTTCCGTGAGGGCGTCGTCGACACGACGCATCTGGTCTCCTCGCTGGACTTCGCGCCCACCATCTGCGATCTCGCGGGCGCGCCGCCCATGCCCCGCATGCGCGGGCGCAGCCTGCGGCCCCTGCTCGAGGGCGAGGCGCCGGAGTGGCGGGATCACGTCGTGAGCGAGTGCGGCGAGAACGGGCGCATGGTGCGCACGATGGACTACAAGTACATCGCGTACTACGGCGACCCGACCGTGCAGTTGTTCGACATGCGCGACGACCCCGGCGAAACGCGCAACCTCGCGGGAGACCCGGCGCATGCGGAGGCGCAGGCGCGGCTGGCGGCGCTTCTGGAAGCGTATGAGGGGAGCCTGGAGAAGGCGGAGCCGATCCGGATCTCGTGAGGGGCAAGGATGGATGCCGCGGAGGTCCTTGAGACCCTGCGCATCCTACTGGGATTCCCGTTGTTCGGGTTCCCGTTCGTTGCCATCGTACTGCTCGTGGTCACGGGTGCAGTGCGCGCACTTTGCTGGCTATTCGCATGCGTCAGACAGCGGTTGTAGGCGGGCGTTCAATACTCTGGCCGGGATATACAATACAAAGCGCCTCTTCTTCGCTATACTTGACTTGCTGGACAAAGGCGATCCGACGTGGTGCGGATGCCTCGGTCCGGCGGATCCATCCCGCGTCCCTCGCCGGGGCGCCCCGGATGGACGCTGTCACACGGCGGCGGACCCGATTGGGCTGAGAGCGGCCGACGCGCCCATCGCGCTTCGATCGGCGGGCCGGTCGTCGTAAGCAGGACGCTATCGTCCAACACGGAGGTATGAAGCATGCCAAGACACGGAAGGCGAGGGTTCACCCTCATCGAGCTGCTGGTGGTGATCGCCATCATCGCGATTCTCGCGGCGATCCTGCTGCCGGCGCTCGCACGTGCGCGCGAGGCGGCCCGACGGGCCTCGTGCCAGAACAACCTCAAACAGTGGGGCCTGATCTACAAGATGTATGCGGGGGAGAGCAACGGGACCTACCCCAACTGGTCCCAGGGGATCTTCGCGGTGTTCGACACGCCCGGCGGGAACAATATCTACAACGCGACGGGCGCGCTGGCGTTCGACAGTTCCGCGCTGTATCCGGACTACTGGAACGACCCGGCCATCAAGGTGTGTCCGTCGGATCCGCGCGGCGACAGCACCGGCTCGGACATGGGCCTGGGCGACGACATCGCCGAGATGATCCAACGCCAGGCGCAGATTCTGGCGGAGGCGCGCGCGACCGGCGGCCCGGTCTACCAGCACGAATGGTGCTTGCGCGGTCTGCTCGACATGCCGAACTCCTACCTCTACCCTCGGTACGTCGTAGAGAACCCCGTGGAGCTGGGCGAATTGATCTGGGCCAAGACGTTCGACGCGGCTCGCGCCGTCAACGAGGCCCTCGCGCGGGGCGAGAACCTGTGGCCCTGGCCCGCGACGAAGGCGTTGGATCCCCCCGGTGAATGCGGTTTCGCGATGACCCGTACGCCCGGGACGGGCTCGAAGGACCTCGACGTCGTCGCGGTCGCCGGCTGGTCGCCCTGGGGCGTCGGTTCGTTCCGCATGCTGCGCGAGGGCGTCGAGCGCTTCTCGATCACGGACATCAACAACCCGGCCGCGGGCGCCAAGGCCCAGAGCAACATCGTGACCATGTTCGATTCGTGGGGCTCCAACATGGGGTGGGGCGCGATCTGGGAAGGCAACACGACCAACACGATCATGAGCTTCAACCACGTGCCCGGCGGCGGCAACGTGCTCTACATGGATGGCCATGCCGAGTTCGTGCGGTTCAAGGACAAGTTCCCATTCAGCCTGGACCCGCCCGATCCGCTGCAAGTCGTCATAGGTTCGGCCGGCGGCTTCGGCTGATTGGGAAGAGGCTCCTGTAATCCTGTAATCTAGGGGTGTGGGGCCGGGTCGAGACGCGCCAAACGCATCGACTCGGCCCCCGTACTGTGGGGGAAGCGCGCGGCGGACGCCTGTTGCGCAACTCCCGTGGACGATTGACATTGCGCCATCCGGCTGGGAGTAAGCCCATGTCTCGAGACCTGACCGTCGCGTGCTATTACTTTCCGAACTACCATGTAGACCCGCGGAACGAGGCGCGGCATGGGCGGGGTTGGACCGAATGGGAACTGGTCAAGCGCGGCGAGCCGCGGTTTGCCGGTCACCAGCAGCCGAAGGTCCCGCTGTGGGGTTGTGAAGACGAAGCCGACCCGAGCGTGATGGAGAAGAAGATCGCCGCCGCCGCCGACCACGACATCGACGCCTTCATATTCGATTGGTATTACTATAACGACGGCCCGTTTCTCGAGCGTGGCCTGGAACACGGCTTTTTCAACGCCTCAAACAACGCCCGGCTGAAGTTCGCGGTCATGTGGGCGAACCACGATTGGGTCGACATCCATCCCAGCAAGCGCAACTGCCCCCCGCAGCTTCAGTTCCCCGGCGTTGTCACGCCGGAGACCTTCGACAAGATGACCGACTTCCTGGTCGGCGCGTATTTCTCGCATCCGTCCTACTGGTGCATCGACGGGCGCCCCTACTTCTCCGTGTATGAGTTGTCGAAGTTCGTCGCGAATTTCGGCGGGGTCGAGCAGACGCGCCGCGCCGTGGAACGGTTCCGCGCCAAGGTGCGCGCGGCGGGCTTCCGCGATCTCCACCTGAACGCGGTTGTGTGGGGCCGCCCGATTCTGCCGGGCGAGAAGGGCGAGGTCCACGTCAACGAGTTGATCGAGCGGGTCCCGTTCGACAGCGTCACCTCGTACGTGTGGATCCACCACGTGCCGCTCGATCGGTTTCCGCAGACGCCTTTCGAGGATGTGCGCGATCGCTACTTCGCCTATGCCCGCGAGGCGTTCGACGCCCACGGGGCGCCGTATTACCCCAACGCCACCATGGGGTGGGACGCCACGCCGCGCGTGGTGCAGTCGGACATCCTCGAGAACAGCGGCTACCCTTCGATGGCCACGATCAGCGGCAACACGCCCGAGGCCTTCGCCGAATCGATCGTGATGCTTCGGGAGATGCTCGCCGACCGTCCGGAGAACGAACGCATCCTGACCATCAACTGCTGGAACGAATGGACCGAGGGAAGCTACCTCGAGCCCGACGCCGTATCCGGCATGGCCTATCTCGAGGCCTTGCGCGACGCCTTGCGCGGCGTCGAGGCCACGGAAGCGTAACCGCGAGGAGAACGGCATGCTTTGTGCGCTGATTCTGGTGCTGATGGGAGCGGCCGACGCCGGACTGCCTGCGTGGACGTTCGATAGCGCGGAGGCCATGGGCGGGTGGCGCATCGTCGGGGATTCCAGCGGCGAAGTGCGCGACGGCGCCCTGCACGGGCGTGTGCGCTCCGGCGTCATGTTCCTCTACAACGACGACGACGTCGACTTCGTCTCCGACGTCGCCCATCGCGTCGAGATTCGCCTCAAGGCCGAGCGACCCGGCGAAGGCAACTTCATGTGGGGCGACGAGGCGGGCATCGCGTGGGAGCGGCGCACGCCGGTTCCGATCCGCGGGGGAGGCGACTGGGAGACGGTCGTGATCTACCCGTTCTGGCAGGCCATGCCGCGGATCCAGTCGCTCCGGCTCGACATGTTCGGCGACCTCGACGTCGCGGTCCAGTCGATTCGCGTCGTTCCCTGGGATGCCCCGGCGAGCGCGGGCCCGACGCCGTCCGGGGATGCGCCTTTCGAGTGGGAAGCGGCCGAGGACCTCTCAAACTGGGAGGCGCATCCCGGCAGCGACTACGTGTTCGTCCCGCCGTTCGAGGCCGAGCTCAGCGCGCGCCGGTTCGTGAGCGTCGCGCTGAACGCCTCCGTCGACTTCGACGCCTCCGCCGTGTTCGCGGTCAAGGGCCTGCCCTCGCTGTACGGACGGGACTTCTCCGTGGTCGGCGACGGTCGCGACCGCGTCTACAACGTCGAACTCTACCTTCCGCATGGCCGGGCCGGCGCGACATGGCGCGACCCGATCGTTGGGCTTGGACTGCGTATCCCGCAAGCCGTGCGGGACCAAGTTCGCGTGAAGTCGCTGCGGATCGGGGCCGATCCCGTCGGGCCGGCCGCTATGGGCATCCGGTATGCCGGTTTCACGGAGTCCGTCAACCGGGCCGAGCAGCCCGTGCGTGTCGTGGCGGCGATCGAGAACCGCGGCGGCGCGGCATCGGGCGTTTGGCAGGTCCGGATCGAACCCGGCGAGGGTCTGGAGGTCGTGGGCGACGTCCTGCAGACGCTCCCGACCCTTGCGCCGTTCGCTGATCGTGTCACGCTTGCGTGGGACGTGGTCGCGCGGCAGCCCGGACCGCACGTCCTGCGCCTCGTGGGCTCCGGCGAAGGCGCCGACGTTGCGGCGGATAGGGAACTCGTGTTCGATCCGCCGCTGGCGGTTTCTCAGGCCGACTACGTGCCGGAGCCCGTCCCGGTCGCGCCATCCACCGACGTGTTCATGTATTACTTCCCGGGGTGGCAGGCCTACGAGTGGTGGGACTGCATCCGCGAGTTCGCCCCGGAGCGCCGCCCATGGCTGGGCTACTACGACGAACGGAAGGTGGAGGTCGTCGACTGGCAGATCAAGGCCGCCGTCGAGAACGGCATCAACGGCTTCGTGCTCGACTGGTACTGGGGCGACGACGGCATTCGGCTGGATCATTGGGTCGAAGCGTATGAGCGCGCCGAGCACCGCGACGAACTCAAGCTCATCCTCATGTGGTGCAACCACATCGGCACGCATACAGTCGAGAACATGACCGAGATGATGGCGTTCATCGTCGACCGCTACTTCTCCTTGCCGACCTACCACCGCATCGACAACAAGCCTGTACTGATGATCTGGGACACCTCCCGCCTGCGCGCCCAGCTCGGCGGCCCTGAGGCCGTTCGCGCCGCCTTCGCGGCCTGCGAGCAAGTGGCCGTCGATGCGGGATACGAGGGCGTCGTCTTCCTCGAGTCCGGGATGGACATGACGCCTTCCGCCGAGCGCTGCGAGGACGTCGCGGCCCATGGCTACGCCGGCTACACCTCCTACCACGACTGGATGATGGCGTCTCAGGATGCGCCGTCGCAGCGGGCCATCCCTTACGCAAACGTCGTCGCCCATGCGCGGGAGGGCTGGGAGGCGCACCGCGCTTTCAGCGAGCCGGCGGGCGTCACGTACATCCCGCTGGTCGAGTCGGGCTGGGATCCGCATCCGTGGCATGGCGACAGCCCGGGGGGAACGCGTTTGGTCGGCCGCACGCCGGAACGCTTCGAGGCGCTTCTGCGCGAGGCCCGGGCCTATGCGGAAGCCCACGACCCGCCCTTCGTGCTGCTCGGCCCCGCCAATGAGTGGGGCGAGGGCAGCTACCTCGAGCCCTGCGTCGAGTATGGCTTCCGGATGTACGAAGCCGTGCGGCGCGTGTTCGGCACGGGCGACCCCGCCGCGTATCCCGTCAACATCGCGCCGGCCGACGTCGGCCTGGGGCCCTATGATTTCCCGGCTCCGCCCGCGGTTACGGAGTGGACCTTCGACGACGCCGCCGAGCAATGGGAGGGCCTCATGTACGTGAGCGACCTGCGCGTCGAGGACGGGGCGATGCGGATGCATTGCTCCGGGGCGGACCCCGCGCTTGGGGTTGCGACCTCCCTCGATACCAACGGCCTCACGCGGCTTGTCGTGCGCATGGCGCTGCAACCCGCGGAGGACGGCGAGGCGACCAAGTCGTCCGCGCAGTTCTTCTGGCAGCAACGCTACGGCGAGTTCCGCGCGCCCGCCAGCGTGACATTCCCCGTGGCCCTCGACGGAGAGATGCACACGTATGAGATCGACCTTGCCGCCAACCGGTGGTGGCAAGGAGATACCCGGAAGCTGCGGTTCGACCCCTGCGGCCTTGCGGGCGTCGATGTCACCATAGACGGCATCCGCCTTCTGGCGGACGAGACGGAGTAGGGATTCGGAGCCTCCCCGCAACCTTCGGGCGCTGCGGGGAGACCGCCTATTCCTTCGTCTCCGGCGGACGGAAGCGGCTCGCCGGCGTAATGGCGATGTTGGCCCACCGCGCCGCGACTTCGCCTTCGGGCCACTCGCCGATCGGGCGGTCGTAGAAGACGCGGAGAACCACGTCGGTTCCCGTGCGCGCGGTGTGGAACGCCTTATACACAAAACACCCGGTCCGCGACTCGGGCTCCGCGTGCGCCAGCTCGAGGTTCGCTTCCCCGACGGCGTCGTCGAGATCGACGTTCGCCGCCACGGAACGCTCGCTCGACCCGAAATTCCACATGTAGGCGCTCAAGACGTACTCCGTGTCGGGCTCCAGCGTGAGCTCCTGCGTGAGCAGAGCCGAGCCGGCTTCCGTATCGCCCGGATAGGCCCGGGCGTCACCGTCGCCGAACCGTATCGGCCCGTCCGCCTCCCAGACCGATTGGTCCGAGAAGTCGCCGTTGGGAACCAGGTCTGTCACTTCCGTGCCGGGCTGCACCGTCTCGAGCGGGATCCAGCCCGCATCGAGCCAGCCAACGCCGTCCGCGTTCGACGCGATCTCCACCTTGCCACGCGACGCGTTCTCGACGCGCAGCGTTCCGCCCAGTTCATTGGCGACGATGATCGCCGCGCGCACGCCCTCATGCAGCACGATGGGGCGGGAGTGCACGCCCTCGAACGAACACCCGACCAGGCTCAGGCGGCCGTTGTACACGTCGAACCATTTGCTTGCGTGGGCCGCGCGGGCGTCCAGCGGCCAGAAGTGGCAGTTGCTGAACGACGTGCGGCCGGTTCCGTCCAGTTTGCCGTAGACCACGTCGTTGTCGCCGTGGATGGAGCCGAACAGGCCGCAGCCGGTGAACTTGAGCAGCCCCGTGTGACTGGGGGCGACGACGATGTCGCCGAAGATCTGGCTGTTGGCGAAGCTCATCCCGGAGTGCTGTTGCGTCGCGATGGCATGCACCGCGGTGTTGCACATGTCCGCGCCGCCGCCGGTGATAAGCGCGTTGCCGGGGCCGCCCGGGTTGTGCGGCGTGACGGGGGCCTGGCTCGACACGAATTCGAAGCCGACGTCGTAGCCGATGCAGAAGCAGTTCGTGATGTGCTCCCAGTCCGTTCGGCCGATGATGAATGCCTTGCCTTCCTTCAGGGTGAAGTCGCGCAGGGGGGTGTGCCACTGCTCCCAGAACGGCCACAGGTGCACGTTCTCGATGCGCCCGATGTCGTAGCATTGGTCGACGAAGATGCCGCGGTAGATCGCCTGGGCGAACAGGTTGCGGATGTAATGGCGGCCCGATGCGACGGAGCCGAAGTCCACCGCCTGGTAGGGGTTCACGAGCAGGACGTCGATCACGGAAGCGTCGTCGCCCGCGTTCCGGATGGTCCACGGGTAGGGCGTGGGCGTCTCGGTCGCCTGCTGTTCCGGGTAGAACACCGTCATCCCTTGCAGGGCGGCGTTGCGGCCGAGCGTGATGAACGGCGTCCCGTCAGGGTCGCCGGCGCCCTCGACGGCGAGCAGCACGCTGCCTTTGAGCTCGAGCGGGTCGGTCGGGGGGAGCTGGCCGGCCGTGGGAGCCGGAGGCTTCTGCCACACGCCGGTCAGCGACACGTCCGGCGGTACGTTCAGATGCGTCGCGATCAGGTAGTGGCCGGTCGGGACGAACACGGGTCCCCCGGCGTCCGCGGCCGCATCCAGCGCCCGTTGGAACGCCGCCGTATCATCTGTTTTCGCGTCGCCCACGGCGCCGAAGTCGCGCACGTTGAGGCCCGGGAAGGGCGGTTCGGCAGCGGCCGCCGACAGGCAAAGCATCAGACACGTCGCGGGGCAGGTCATCCATCTGATCACAGCGGGTCCCTCCTGTGGTTGTCGTTTTACAGCGTCTCGACGCCGGAAGCGGCGCGCGCTCTGCGATCGCTTCGTCGGGAGGCGTCTGCGTAGCGGCGGATACGAGCCGGCGGCGGGCCGGATGAGCCGCGCGGTATCAGCCGATAGGACAACATTTCGCGCATGGGCGGAGAATCGGGCGCGGCCATCCTGGCGAACAGCATCTCCATGCCGCGCTGCGCGCGTTCCTCCATGCAGGCATCGGCGGTGGTGAGGGCCGGGCGGACGTTCGACGACCAGCTCAGATTGTCGACCGACGCGACCGATATGTCATCCGGCGCACTGAGGCCGCCGTCGCGCAGCACGGTAAGGAACCACAGCGCGATCTCGTCGTTGATCGCGACCATCCCCGTCGGCCGGTCGCTGCGCGCGAGCACGGCGCGCCATCCATCGGCGCCCATCTCCGCATCCTCGCACACGACGACCGCCCCCTCGCCGAACGCGTGGACGGCCTTGCGAACGCCGGCGCAGCGTTCCTCGACCGTGCGGCTGCCTGGAGACGCGCCCACGATGGCCAGTCGCCGGTGGCCGAGATCGAGCAGATGTCGGGCCAGCAGGGCGCCCACCTCTTCCTCTCGCGCGAGCACGGCGTCGAGCCCGTCGTGACCCACATTTCCGAGCAGTACGAAGGGGATGCGTCGGGCATGGAGGTCAAGGAAGTGCTCCGGCGTGCTCTCGCGATGGTACTCGGCGACCGGGAACACGAGCAGCCCCGCCACGCGATGCTCGACCATGGCCTCGAGGTTCTGGCGCTCCTGTTCCAGATCATGCGCCGAGTCGGCGATCAGCACCTGGTATCCCCGCTCGCGCCCGATGGACTCGACGCATCGCAGGAAATCGATGTAGCGCGGGTTGCCCAGGTCGGCCACGACGAAGCCGATGAACTGGCTGCGTTGGAGCACCAGGCTGCGTGCGCTGCGGTTGGGGGAGTACCCCAGGTCTCGCGCAACTTGCAGGACGCGCGCGCGACGCGCCGGCGCCACGCCCGGCTTGTCGTTCAACACGCGGGACACCGTGGCGACCGAAGTGCCGAGCAGGTCCGCGATATCGCGTATGGTTACTGCCATCCGGGGTGCGTCCTCATGAAAAGTTGCGCGCTCGATCGATTATCGGTGAAAACGTTTCCGGTGTCAATGCCTGCGCCGCGATTTCGGGGAGAACGGACGAGAAAGCGGGGGAGAGGCGGCACGAAAAGGCCCCTCCGATGCGCCACCGGAGGGGCCTGGAATGCATCGGCGACTTCGCTTGGATCGGCGGGGATGCGCTACTCCTCTTCCGCCGCGCCCGGAAGCGAGAGTTGCTCGTCCAGCGGGGCATCCTCGGCGCTGGTTGAAGCGTTGTCGTCGGAAAACGGATCGGCGGGGAGCTCAAGCCGCAACCCGGTCGCGGGTGCGTCCGCGTCGCCCTGCGCCTCCGGTTCCGGAACAGCCGCCGGAAGGGCCTCATCTTGGGCCTCGGACGTCACGGCGGTCTCCGGCGCCGCCGCCTGTTCCTCAACCGGGGCCTCGTCAGCGGACGCGGTCGGTTCGGCGGCGGTGGTCGCGCCCACCGCCTCAGACTGCGCCATCCGCCGCGTCACGGCGTCGAGGAGCGTCTGGGCTTCAGCGGCCGTCATCGAGCCCGGGAAAGTGTCGATCTGTTCCTGATACGAGGCGCGTGCGCCCTCAAGATCGCCCAAGCGCTCCTTGCAGCGGCCGATGTTGAGCGGCTGACGGAGCGCGGCGAAGCTCTCCGGCCACTTCGTGAGCACCTCCTCGTACAGCGCGATCGCCCCCTTGTAGTCCTTCTGGTCTTCGAGGATGGCGCCCAGCCCCTCGACGGCGTCCGGGGCGACGGCCGACTGAGGGTATTCGTTCCGGATCCGCTCGAACGAGGCGCGCGCTTTCTCGTAGTCGCGCTCGGCGAACGCCTTCTCGCCCAGCACGTAGATGACGTCGGGCTGCAGACTGGCGCGTCGGTCTTCGAGTTGTTCCAGCTCGGCGATCTGAACGCTCGTCTCGGTCTGGTTCAACGCCTGCATGAGGCCGGTGGCGACCTCTTTGTCGGCCGCCTCGGCGCTCACCCGGTACATGAACCCGCCGAGTGCGCAGATCAGGATGAACCCGCCCGCGATGGCATACTGCCAAGGGTGGTCGCGAACATGATCCATGAACGCGGCGAAATCACCCTTCGGCGCAGGGTCTTCCATGTAGTGTCGGGGCTTCTTCGTGTCCCTCTTGGTCGGCATCTGTTTCTTACCACTCCACTCGTCTTCGTGATTGGCGATTTGAACAAAAAAGCGCACACAGGCGCATTGTCGGTAGGATGGAACGAGAGCCCGAACAGGCGATAGGCGATGAGGCCGGGGCAGGGCCCCTTCGCTACTGCACCGGACTCACGCTCACGATCTGCCACGTATTGCCCATTCTCTCCAAGTGAACCGTGAGCTGACCTTGCAGTGCGACCATACGATCATCGTTTGGATTCACGGGTTTGGCCTGAAGCCCAAAGGTCTCTATGGCGCGCGCCCGATCCCCCTGCACCACCACGCGCGGCCGCGGCCGCGTCACCCGGATCTCACGGTAGTCCTTCAGCCACGTCGTGACCAGGTTGCGCATGGTATCGTAATCGCGGCCTTCTTCGTCGAAGTAGGTGCGCGACAGGTGCGCAAGCACCTTGAACACCCTGCGTTGCTCGATGCCGCGATGGATGTCGTCCAGCACTTGCGTCACACGGTCCCGCTCGTCGACTCGGCCCGCCCTAACCCCCGGGATCGACGGGAGTTCGAACATCGACGCCGAGCTGGGGCAGCCCCCGAGCGCCAGCGCCAGACCGATGACCAGCGGGATCCTGACCTGCATTACTCCGTTTCCGGCATGAGGGTGATGATGAACGTCCGGCCGCGGGTGATCCCCATATCAAGGATGCGCACCGTCAACCGTTTTCCCGGCTTCCGAAACACCATCTCGACGCCGTCCGCTTGTACGAGATTCTCGAGCTTCCAGTCCGCCGCAGGGCACTCCTCGATGAAGAACTGCGCGAGTTCGTTCACGGAGGATTTCGTCGTATACACCATACGCCCGGTGGCGAACCCGCTCGTCTCGATGACCACCGTGCGCTCCAGGTCCTCCTTCGCCCCTACAGGCAAGGGGATGTCCGGGAACCGTTGCTGGGTCGAGATGGCCAAGCCCGACGGCGGCACGGGGGCCGGGCCGGCCGGAGCATCGGGCGGAGGCAGGTAGGTCGAGTCGGAGGATGCCGGCGGAGGCGCCAGCGGATCGCCCAGTTCGACCAGGGGCGGGTCCGTTCTCTGGAATGGATTGCCTGTCTGGCAGCCGATCGCCAGCGCCGCCAACAGGCCTATCACAATCGCTCGCGCTCGCATCAGTTTCTCCCCTCGCTCTATCGCTTCACCGGCGTCCGTCCGTCGCGCCCCCGGCAGCCCCGCGACGCAGCCTGCGCCGCCCGCCAAACGGGGCGTCGGCCGCCGGTGAGCCCATGTGCGATCCAAGATACCGCCGTTGAATGAGTTGAATCAAGCGGGCCGAACGTTGCGTCGGCCGGATGCCGTGTCGACCGTGCCCATGGATCGCAGGAGTCGTTCCATCTGGTCGATCTGATCGGGCAAACTGAAGCCGACGGCCATGGCGCTGAGGCACTCGAGGCCGAGCGCGAAGCGCAAGGACTCCGGTATCCGATCGCTCAGCTCGCCCTCCCCGACGATCTTCATGCCGATCACGCCCTTGCCGGAGGCGTGGGCGGCCTCGAGCAGCGGCGCGACGGCCTCGACGGGCCCGTCCATCTTCACGCCGAACGGGTTGATCCGCGCCAGAATCACGTCGACCCAGGGGTGCTGCGTCGCGATGCGCAAGGCTTCCAGGCTGTGACAGGACACCCCGTGGGCCCGAAGGATGCCGCGTTCCTTCGCCTCTTCGAGCACGGCCATGCACCCCGAGAGCTGCTGCGTCCAGTCCGCCCCGTCCTGATCCGTGATGCAGTGCATCAGCACGACATCAAGACAGTCCGTGTCGAGCTCGTGACGGAACCGCTCGAGATCGGCCCGCAGCAGCGTCGGATCGCGCGACACCGCCTTCGTCAGCAGCATGGCCTCGTCCCGTCCGCCCGTCTTCCTGAGCGCCTCGCGGACATAGTCATGCGAGCCGTACATGTCGGCCATGTCGAAGTATCGGATCCCGCGATCCCACGCGTACTCGAGCATCTCCATATAGGCCCGCTTGCCCTTGCGCGTCAGCTCGGACTGGCCGTTCCAGCTCCTCACGCCGGTGCCCAGGCCCACCAGCCCGCCTCGGATGCCGGTTCCGCCCAAGGTGACGGGCGTGCCGACGCTCAGCGGCTGCGAGACGGACTCGGCGACGGCGGAAGCGTCGGCGGCGGCCATCGCGCCGAGCGCGGCCGCGCTTCCGAGAAGGAACCTGCGACGGTTCATCGTAGTCATGCATTCCCTCCTGCGCTTGTCTGCGGCCATTATAGACCACGGGCCGGGAATCGCAAGCCCCGGCGCCGGCGGTGCGCGCAGGCGAACCGGCGTTCTGATATCATACTGTATTGGCTGGAGCCCGGCGTCGGGGCTGTCGCCGGGGGCCGGTGCGCGCACCTGACTTGGGAGGCTCCGTGTATGCGGCATCGAAGACCTCAACCCAACCCGCCCCCGTCTCGGGGGTTCACCCTCGTCGAACTGCTGGTTGTCATCGCTATCATCTCTATCCTGTCCGCCATCCTGTTGCCCGCGCTTTCGAGCGCGCGCGAGGCGGCGCGACGCGCCTCCTGCCAGAACAATCTCAAACAGATGGGGCTCGTCTTCTCCATGTACGCGGCGGAGGCCGACGGGAGCTGGCCGCCGGTCACCAACCGGTACCGGACGTTCCTGCCGACGGCGACGGAGAAGCCTTGGCTGTACCTGCCGAATGAGTGGGCGCTCTACCCGGAGTACCTGACTGATGTCCACCTGTTGATCTGCCCCTCTTCACCGCGACGCGGGAGTCTGTTGGAGGGGGAGGGGCTCTGGCTGGATGCGGAGGGGCGGTTCGACCCCGCGCGGCTCACCGACGCCTGTTACGTGTACCTCGGCTTCGCCGTCCGGTCGATCCTTGATGTGCACGGGGTCGCCGTGAATCGGATGCTCCCCAATTGCCAGACGGGCTGGCCGATCAGCGATGCGTTCAGCATCGGCCTGCTCGACATGGATGAGGACGTGCCGCCGGGATCGCCGTCGGCGCGGCAGGGCGTGCGTCGGCTTCAGGAAGGGGTCGAGCGCTTCTTCATTACCGACGTGAATGCGCCGGCGGCCTCGAGTACGGCGGCCGGCGAACTGGCCGTGATGTGGGACCGCATCAGCAGCCGGAGCGTGCGCAACTTCAACCATGTGCCGGCGGGGTGCAACGTTCTGTATCTCGACGGTCACGTCGCGTTCGTCCGATATCCCGGGCCGTTTCCCGTGGATCCGCTGACCGCGGCGGCGCCGGCGTTCGGCGACTGATGCAGTCTGACCGCGGCGGCGTCGGATTCAGACCAGAACCGGCCGGAATGTTCCTCGATCCCGCAGGGCTTCCTCTGCGACGATGGTCGCCCCCGCGACCGCGGATGTACGGCGGTTGGGAGCGGGGCGGAGCAGTCAGACAGCAGGCGGGAGGTCTCGATGGCGGTGCAGTCGCGCGAACGGGTGATCGAGGTTATCGAAGGGCGCGTCCCGGATCGAATTCCGGTGTACGGATGGGTCCGGGCGAACATGGACAAGCCGATCACGGAGGCGTTCGGCTCGGTCGAGGCGTTTGAGGACAAGTACGCGTTCGATTTCGCCCATCTGTTCGGCGGTCCGTCGACGTACGTCGGGGATGCGTTGCGCGCCGCCTGGGCGGAGCGCCCCGGAGGCCTTGAGCCGGCCGACGTGCTCGATCTGCCGATGACGGACCCGCGCGATACGGATGCGTATGCGAATATCGTCGAGCAGGTCAGACACCACAAGGAAGCCCGCGGGCGCTTCGTCTACGTGCAGACGCCGGGCATCTTCGAGGCGCTGAACGGCGTGTTCGGCATCCAGAACCATCTGATGCATCTCATGGTGTTTCCGGAGGATTTGGAGCGCGTCTATCGCCGTCAGGCGGAATGGAACCGCGACTTCGCGATGACTTGTCTCGACCTCGGCGTGGACATGGTGCATGTGTCGGACGACTGGGGCGGGCAGGACAACCTGATGTTCAGCACCGACACCTGGTGGGACCTGATCTACCCGGCCCATCGCATCACCGCGGAGGCCGTCAAGGACCGGGGCGCGTGGCTGAGCCTGCACAGCGACGGCAACGTGACCGCCGTGATTGACGGCATCATCAAGCTCGGCTACGACGTCGTCCACCCCTGGCAGGTGTCGGCGGGCATGAGCTACGCAACGTACCGCGAGCGGTGCGTCGATGCGTTCGCACTCATGGGCGGTCTCGACGTGCAGACGACGATCGGCTTCGGGCGGCATGATGAGCTGGTCGCGAACATCGAGGAGGTGCTCGGCCAGTTCACCGACGGGCATCTGCTCTACTGCACGTCCCATTTCGTGCAGGACCACTGCACCATTGAGGAACTCACGCTCGCGTTCGACACGATCTACCGCGTCGTGCGGGAGCTCGCCCGGGGCTGAGGGCGCCGCCGGGAGCAGTCGCCCGTCAGGTGCCCGTGTCGCGCTTCTCGATCCGCGTGAAGTCCGCCGGGAGCCGGACCGCATCGAGCACCTGTCGGATCAGGGCGTGTCGGTTCCGGCGGACGGCATCGTCCTTGTCGTTCACCAGCACGTCCTCGAAGTACGCGTTGATCACCGGCGCCCAGGCCATGACCTCGGTCAGGGCCTTGTCGAATGCGCGGGCGTCGACATATTCGCGAACGCGCTGCGCCGGTCCGTCGGACAGCTCGTGCAGCGCCCGTTCGTCGGGAGACAGCAACGCGGGGTCCACGGCATCCGCCGGGTCCTTTGCGATGCGTTCCATTCGTTTGGCCTGTTCCGCGAGGTCCTGCACCTGCCGGTCGTTGACCGCGGCCAGGGCGCGCAGACATTCGTAGAACGCACGCGGCCGCCGGGCATGGACGGCCAAGGCCGCCGCGACGTAGTCGTGCGAGTAGCCGCGGTCGCGCGCCGATACGGCAAGGCGGTCCGACAAGAAGCCGACAAGACGCTCGCAGGCGGCGTCCGGATCCTTCACAAGGTCGCCGTAGTTGCGGAGGGCGGCTATGCACAGGTCGCCGAGGTCGACGTCAAGGCCCGCCGTCTCGATGAGCGCGAGCAGGGCGAGCGCGTTGCGGCGCAGGCCGAACGGGTCGCTCGTGCCCTTGACGGGCACGCCGATGCCGAAGTAGCCGGCCAGCGTGTCGAGGCGATCGAGGATGCCCGCCGCGCGACCCAAGTCGCCCTGGGGCATGGCGTCGCCCGCGCGTCGCGGGAGGCGATGCTCGAGGATGGCGTCCGCGATCTCCGTCGGGATGCCCTGCTCCTTGGCGTAGAGCATGCCGACCGCGCCCTCGAGGGAATCGAACTCGAACACCATCGAGGTGGTCAGGTCCGCCTTCATCAGCCCGATCACCTGCTTCATCGCGTCGCGGTCGACCGGGGGCAGCGCGTCCGCCAGCGCGGCGTACAGACGACGGATCCGCGCGACTTTGTCGGCGACGGTCCCCAGATCCTGATGGAACATGACATTTGTCAGGCGTTCGGCGAAGGCCGCCAGCGGCGTCTTGATGTCCGTGTCCCAGAAGTACCGGGCGTCGCGCAGGCGGGCGTTGAGCACGCGCTCGTTGCCGGTCTTGATGAGCTGTCGGCCTTCGTCGTCGTGTTCCCCGTTGGCCACGGCCAGGAAATGCTTGCTCAGTGCGCCGTCCTTGTCGCGGAGGGGGATGTAGCGCTGGTGCACCTTCATCGGCGTGATGATGATCGCCTCGGGAAGCGACAGGGCCTCATCCGGGATCTCGCAGACGATCGGCTCGGGCCACTCGATCAGGTCGCAGACCTCGTCGAAGAGGTCAGGGTCCTCTTCCACAACGAGTCCGAGACGGTCCGCCTCGGTCTGCACGCGGTCACGCAACGCAGCCATGCGTTCCTCGCGGTCGACGATCACGAGCTGCTCTCGCAGGATGTCGCGGTAGGCTGTCGCCTCCGGCACTTCCGTCGCGCCCGGGCGGAGACGTCGGTGGCCGTAGGTCACGCGGCCGGAATGCAGCACGCGCTCGGGACCCAAGTCATCCTCGGTGCGTAGGGTCCAACTCACCGGCAGGGCGTGGCTGCCATGCAACGCCAGGAGCCAGCGCACCGGCCGGGAGAACGTCGCGGTCGTGTCTTCCCAGCCCATCGACTTGCCGAACTGCAGCCCGCGCAGCAGGCGGTCCACGAGGGTCGGGAGCAGTTCCGTCAGCGGCAGACCCTTCCGCTCGACCTTCACGAAGCAGTACTCCGCCTTGCCTTGCTTCTGGAAGTAGATCTCTCCGACGGCGGCGCCGTTGGCCTCGGCGAACTTCTGCGCCGCCACGGTCCATTCGCCCGCGTCCGTCACCGCCGCTTTCCGCTGCGGCCCCCGGGCCTCGCGGGTCACGTCGGGTTGGCGAGCGGCGAGCCCCTCGACCTCGACGGCGATGCGGCGGGGCGAGGCGTACGCTTTGACGGCGCCGTGGCCGAGCTCCAGATCGTCCAGCAGTTTCTCCACGAGCGTCGGCGTCTGTTGCAGAACGGCCTGCACGTCGCGATGCGGCAGCTCCTCGACGCCGATCTCGATCAGCAGCGTGTCCCGCGGCGCCAGCTCGGCCGGATCAGGCGTCGGCAGCGGCGTAGACGTCTCCGGCGCGCCCGGCGTTCCCAGCCGCCGCAAAGGGAAGCCCATGGCTTCGCGCTGCGCGTAGAAGGCCTTGGCGCACCGTTCGGACACTGCGCGACAACGCAGCAGAAAGCGTCCGCGTTCCGTGACGGACAGGGCGCCGCGGGCGTCGAGCAGGTTGAATGCGTGCGACAGCCGGAGGCAGTGGTCGTAGGCGGGTTGCACAAGCTCGAGATCAAGCAGCCGTCCGGCCTCGCCTTCCCACAGGTCGAACACCTCGAACAGCTTCGCGGTGTCCGCAACCTCGAAGTTGTACTTACAGTACTCGACCTCTTGCGCGTGGAAGATGTCGCCGTAGGTGATGCCGCCGGGCGCCCATGCCAGGTCGTAGACGCTCTCGACGCCCTGCAGGTACATGGCGATGCGCTCGACGCCGTAGGTGAGCTCGCAGGCGCGCACGTCGAGCTTGAGCCCGCCGCACTCCTGGAAGTAGGTGAACTGGAGCACTTCCATGCCGTCGAGCCAGGCTTCCCAGCCGAGTCCCCATGCGCCGAGCGAGGGGCTCTGCCAGTTGTCCTCGACGAACCGGAAATCGTGTCGGCTCAGGTCCAGGCCCAGCGCCTCGAACGACTGCAGGAAGAGCTCCTGAACGTTCGGAGGCGACGGCTTGAGGATGACCTGATACTGGTAGTAGTGCTGCAGCCGGTTCGGGTTCTCGCCGTAGCGTCCATCCGCCGGGCGTATGCTCGGCTCAGGATACGCGACCCACCAAGGCTCCGGACCCAGCGCGCGGAGGAACGTGGCCGGGTTGGACGTTCCCGCGCCGACTTCCGTGTGGTACGGCTGCCAGAGGATGCAGCCCTTGTCCTGCCAGAAATCGTTCAGCGTCTGGATGACCTGTTGCACGTACATTACGAACACCCTCTGCGCTCGGCGTCGCGCGGGCTCGCCCAAGACCGCCGGAGCGGCCTCGCGGGCGGGGTGCAGGGCCTCCCCGAGACAAGGCCCAAGCCCGAGCCGAAGCGCATTTTGTAGGGAAATTCGGGGCGAACTCGAAAGAACCCATTCTACGTATCGCCCGGAATGAATGCAAAAACGCGCGCCCGATCGCTGTCGTAGTCGCCGGTCGGTTTGATGTCGTGCGAGGGCTTTGATAGGCTTCACCCCGTGTCGCACGGGGGAGTCCACACGCAGCTTTCGCGGTTCTGCGACGCCTGCCTTCAGGAGACCCGATTCATGGCCGTACCTCTGCTGGACCTGCAGGTCCAGTACCAAGCGATCCGCGCGGAGATCGACGCGGCGGTCGCGGAAGTCCTCGCCACGCAACGATTCGTCTTCGGACCTCAAGTCGAACGGCTCGAGGCCGATATCGCTGCGTTCGTCGGCGCCAAACACGCCGTAGCGGTGTCCTCAGGAACGGATGCCCTCTGGCTCACGCTCCGGGCGGCGGGCATCGGACCGGGCGATGAGGTGATCACCGCGCCGTTCACGTTCTTCGCGACGGCGGGAGCGATCCACAACTGCGGCGCGACGCCGGTGTTTGTGGATGTGCGACCGGATACGTTCAACATCGACGTGGATCAGGTGGAGGCGGCGGTGACTTCTCGGACCCGCGCGATCATCCCCGTGCATCTGTTCGGTCAGTGCGCCGACATGGCGCCGTTGACGGATGCGGCCCGGCGCCATGGGCTGTTCCTGCTCGAGGACGCCGCCCAGGCGCTCGGGGCGCAGTACGGCGAGCGGTTCGCGGGCGCGCTGGGCGACGCCGGCGCGATCAGCTTTTTCCCCAGCAAGAACCTGGGGGCGCCAGGCGACGGGGGGATGGTGACCACGGACGATGCCGCGTTGGCGCGGGCCCTGCGACTGCAGCGGAATCATGGGCAAGGCGAGACGTATTACCACGAGGTCGTGGGGACGAACAGCCGGCTGGGCGAGATTCAGGCCGCGGTGCTCCGGGTGAAACTCCGCTACCTGCGGCAGTGGACGGAGGCCCGCCGCGACAACGCCGCCGCCTACACGGCGCGGTTCGCGGACATCGACGGGGTGACCCCTCCGCTCGAGGTCGCGCCCTGTCGGCATGTGTACAACCAGTACACCTTGCGGTTGACCCGCCGCGACGCCGTGCGCGAGGCGCTGCGTGCGCGGGAGATCGGGTGCGCGGTGTACTACCCGGTCCCGCTGCATCGTCAGGAGTGTTTCGCGCACCTGGCGTACAAGGAGGGGCGTTTTCCCCGCGCGGAGCAGGCGTGCCGGGAGGTCTTGTCGTTGCCGGTGTTCCCCGAGTTGACGCAAGCTCAACGCGAGGAAGTGATCACGGCGGTGACGGACGCCGCACGCGGCTGATCGCGCCTCGAGGGAAGAATCAGTCGTAGCTGGTGCGGATGTTGTACTTCGCGCTGAGCTGCCGCAGCTCGGCCAGCAGCTCCGGGCGTTCGCCGAGTCGGCAGATCTCCCCGATCAGGTGGTAGATCTTCCGGAAGGCCCAGTTCCGCGCGATCTCCTCCGTGCCGCGCTTGGCATCGGCCAAGTCCGTCGCGAAGATCACGTGGCGGCGTTCCGCCCCCGCCTTGCCCGTCAGGCGCATCGCGAACTCGCCCTCGCGCCGCGGGTCGAACCGACCGTAGACCGTCACGGCTTGCCCGCGGTAGAAGTCCGGCAGCTCGCGCGGGAACACAAACTCTTCCTCGATGCGCCCGAAATCGGCGCGACAGTCCACGAGCAGCGGGTCCTCAAGGCGGCCGAAGAAACGCTGCAACTCGTCGGGGATCTGCTCGATGCCGTCGGCGATGTGCGACTCGCCCTTGTTGCGGTAGGCGAGCAAGTCGAGCAGATAGCGGTTCACGGTGCGGCCGCCGCCGAACGCGAAGATGGTCTTGCGCATCGCGTTCTCGTCGGTCAACGCATTGATGATGGTCCTTCCGTCCACGATGCCGCGGGTGGGCCGACCGTCCGACAGCAGCATCACGACGCTCGGCACGCCCTCGCGGGAGGGCGTGTCGATGACGGGGCGGATGCCCTGGTACACGTCGGTCTCGCCGCGGGATTGGAGGCCGCTGAGGAAAGACAGGGCCGCCTGCTTCTCCTCGGGGGTGGCGGGCGTGAGGCTGTCTCGGAAGCCCGACGCCGCGTCGCGAAACACGACGATGTTGAACCGATCCTCGGGACGCAGGCGCTGGATGAGGTCCGTGAGCGTGCGCACCGTCAGGTCGAGCTTGTGTTGCACGATGCTGTTGGACGCATCGACGACGAACGTAACGTCTTTCGGCAGGACGGGCATCTGCTGGTCTGTGCGCGGCGCGATGCGCAACCGGAAGTAGCCCAGCGGCTCATCCGGCGGTTCGTACGTCTCCAGCTCCAGCTCGACCATGTCGTCCATGGTTGCGTAGTCGCTCGTCTCCTGTTCAATCTGGCGGATCACGGGTGCGCGTGCGACCTCGCGTTCGAGCGGCCGCAGGGCAATGCCCGTCCGCGGATCGGGCGGCATGAGCGGGTCCAGCTCGCGCGGCGGCGGCTCCTCGCTTGCCTCGGCGTCTCCTCCGTCGCCGCCGTCGCCCGCGCCGGCGGACTCCATGGCCTCCATCGCCTCGATCAGGAGCAGCGATTCGCGTTCGATATCCAGGGCGGACCGCAGGGTCGGCGTGCTGCCTTCGTCCAGCAGGCGCGTCGGACTGGGACGGACCAGGCGGCGCGCGACCTGCACTTCCTCTCGGACTCGGTCCTGGCTGATCTCGATGATCCGCGCGTCCAGGCCCTCACGGAACGATGGGTCCGGCGTCAAATCGTGGGGGCGCGCGGGGATGTCGGAAGCGATGCGTTCGGTGAGGCGCGGGATCTCGGCAGGCTTGCGCAGCTCGTCCGCGCCCGGGTCGATCCGGTCGATCTCCCGCTGCAACAGATCGCGCACCGTTCCCGGTCGCGTCGCGAGCCCCGGCTCGCCGTCAGGCGCGGTCGCCCGCGGCGGGGGAGGCGGCAGGTCGATGATGCGGAGGCGGAAAGGTCGGAGGGCGGCATCGGCTTCCCGGATCGGGTGCACGACCGTGATCTGCGGCGCTACGGCGAGCAGGGCGCCGTGAAACGCCGCGGAGACGGCGACGCTGATCATCAGGAGTCTGCGCCGCGTCATGATGTCGGGGCTTCCTCCATGGGAGCGGGTTGGCGCGTCAGTTTGGCCGAAGCGGCCTTGGCCTCCTCCGTATCGGGGAACAACTGAACCAGTTCCTGGAATTGCTTCCGCGCCTGGTCGGGTTTGCCTGCGAGTTCGAGGCATTCGCCGGCGCGTAGCATGGCCTGCGGCGACAGCTCGTCGTGCAGAAACAGGATCGCCACGCGCATGAAGCTGCGGGCGGCCGCTTCGTAGTCCTCGCGCGATGCATGTATCTCTCCGATGCGGAACCGCGCGCGAGCGGCCGTGTCGCCGGTGTTGGCGTTCGCCGCCGCCTCATACAGCTCGAGCGCGCGGTCCACGTCGCCCTTCTGCTCGAGGATGCGGCCTATGCGCCAGCGCGCGTCCACAGCCGTCGCGCTTGCGGGCGCGGAGTCGACGACCTTCTGGAAGCGTTCGATAGCCGCGTCGGCGTCGCCGGCCCGTTCGCTGCACTCGGCCAGCTTGAACAGCACCCGCTCCGGATTGGGGTAGTCGGGGAGCCCGGCGAGCAGGGCCTCGAACGCCGTGGCCGCCTTGTCCCACATCTCCCGGTCGAAGAAACTCTGGCCGACCCACGCGTAGGTGTTCTCGTTCAGACGCACGTCGGGGAACTCAGTCATCACACGCAGGAAGAGGTCGGCCGACCGTTCCATGTCGTTCGTCTCGTAGTAGGCGAGGGCCAACCCCTTCAGTGCGCGTCCGGCGAACGGGCCCTCCGGCGCGGCATCATACGCGGCCTGGTACGCTTCGATAGACTCGACCGCTTTGCCGGCGTCCCGCAGGAGGTGATCGCCGATGCGCAGGTGCGCCTCGGCCGTGTGCTCGCTCTGGGGGAACTTCTCGAGAATCGTTCGGAAGACCGCCGCGCTGTTCGCGTAGTCCTGCATGTTGTGATACGTGACGGCGAGACGGTAGCGCGTGCGCAGCTCCGCGGCGGGGTTGATCTCCTCCGCATCGAGCAGGCTGCTGTAGCGTTTGACGGCCTCGTCGAACGCGGCCGAGAGGAACTCGGCGTCGCCGACCCGGAGGATCGCCTGTTCCGCCAGAATGTTGTCGGGATACGTCTTGGCGAACGTCTCGAATACCTTGGCCGCCTCGTCGGTGCGTCCCTGCTGCGCCAGACACTCGGCCGCCCGGAACAACGCTTCCGCGGCGAACTCGCTCTCCTGATACTGCTCGGCGACGAGTCGGAACTCTTCGTAGGCGTCGGCGTAGGCCTGCTCCGCGAACAGGATCGTGCCGCGCAGGAAGGCGGCGTCGCCGTAGAGCGGGGAATCGGGGTAGCGTTTGAGGAAGTCCGTGACGGCGTCGCGGGCTTCTGATGTCCGCTTCAGTTTGAACAGCGCCCAGCCCGCCTTGTACAGCGATCGTTGCGCGAACTCAGAGTCCGGGCGCCGGGCGCGGATGTCATTGTAGATGGCGAGGGCGTCCTCGCACGCGCCTTGCTGTTGCAGGCAGTTGGCCAGCAGGTACTGCGTGCCGATGGCCCGGTCCGACTCCGGGTGCTCGGCGACGAACTGCTTGGCGGCCTCGATGGCGTCCGCGTACCGCCCCGCGTGGTACAGCGCCCACGCATAGCCGTAGAGCGCCCGTTCGGCGTACTCGGACCCGGGGTGTTCGTTGCGGAGCGCCTCGTAGGCGGAGACGGCTGCGTCGAACCACCCGATCTTGTCGTAGGTCTCCGCGGCGCGGAACCGGCTCTCCATCCGCAGCTTTTCATCGGCGTCCGAGGTCGCCACGGCCGAGAACTCCATCGCGGCGTTCTCGTCCTGGCCCAGGCCCAAGTACGCGAACGCCAGTTGGTAGCGGGCATACGGGACGAGCGGGCTGTCCGGTTGCGCGTCAACGAGCGTGCGGAACGCCGCGACAGCGCCATCCATCCGTCCTGCGTCGTAGTCGACCCGGCCGAGATAGTACAGCGCCTCGGTCTGGATTGCCGGGTCATCGGCCTGGCCGGCGAGCGGCGCGATGCGGTTGCGCGCGTCGTCATAGCGCTTCAGCCGGAACAGGCTTTCACCCAGGCGGAGCTCCGCGCGTTGACGGAACGGGCTGCCGTCGTTGCGAGCGAGAAAGCGTTCGAACGCGGCGATCGCCTCCTCGAAGCGCTCCTCGGCATACTCCGCCTCGCCCAAGCGGTACAGGGCCGCGGAGACGTGTTCGCCTTCGGGGTACTTGTCGAGATACTCGCGGTACTGCTCCGCCGCCATGCTGTGGAAGCCGCGTCGGAACAACCCGTCGGCGAAGTCGATGTCCGCCTGTTCCGGGGAATCGGCCGCCGCGGCCGCCGCCATCGCGAAGGCTGCCAGGGCCGCCCATACGCGCATGCTAGTTTCCTCCTGCGCCCTCATTCGGGAGCGCGGCGAACGATACGTTCTGAATGTCCGCGTTGCGGCAGCAATCAACCACCGCCAGGGCCCTGCCGAGGAACGCATCGCGATCGCCGCGGATGATCACCGCCCCGCCCGGGAAGTGTTCCGCCACGCGGTGCAGCACCTCCTGGAGTTCGGCCAGGGTGAGTTCGCGGTCGTTGAGGACAATGCGGCCGTCGCTGAGGAGATTGATGTAGATCTCACCTTGTCCGCGGTCGATCTCCTGGGCGCTGTCGGCCGTCGGCAGCGTGATGTCGATCTCCCGTTCCATCGAGCTGAAGACCGCCGTGGTCATGAAGAAGACCAGCGTCAGGAACACGATGTCGATCAGCGGAGCGAGCTGCAGCTCCTGAGGCTCCTCGATGGGTCTGCGTCCGAGTTTCATGGCGTATCCTGGCCGCTCCGGGTCAACAGCTCAATCATCTCGCTGGCCTGCGCCTCGACCAGGCTGATGACCTGCACGACGCGCCAGCGGAGGAAGTAGTAGGCCACCAGCGCCGGAATCGCCAACGTCAGGCCGGCCATCGTGGTGATCATCGCCTTGGCGACGCTGTAGGCCATGGTCACGCCCTTGACGCTCGCGTCGTCGAGGGCGATCGCGCCGAACGCGCCGATCATGCCCCACACCGTGCCGAGCAGGCCGAGCAGCGGGGCGATTGCGCCGACGTTGTTCAGGTAAGAGATCCGCTGCCAGAGGGCGGTGGCCGCGCGTTCGCCTTCGCTCTCCATCGCCTCCTGCACGACGTATCGATCGTGGCCCGACGCCTTCAGGCCGGCCCGGAGCACCTTAGCGATGATCTCGTCGCGTCCCTCGCACATCTGGTACGCGCCGCGAAAATCCTCGGCGCGGAGCTGGGCCATGGCCCGCTTGACGAACGTGGGGGGGACTTCCCGGCTCGGGGTGACGGTCAGGAACAGATAGACCGCCGCGACGAGCGTGACCACGCTGAGCGCCATGATCACCCACAGGATCGCGCCGCCTTGCCGGAGCATTTCCCACAGCGTCAGTTGCGCGGGCACGGTGCGCGCCGCCATCGGCGGCGAAGCGACGTCTTCCGCCCCGTTCTCCTCGGCCGCGCCATCGGGGTCGGAGTCGGCCGGAGCTTCCGCATCGGCGGCGGGGGGCGTTGGCGGGGCGAGGTCGACTGCGTCCGCGGGGGGAATGGCGGGGTCGCCCGCGGGTTCCTGCGCGATCGCGGACCAGCCGGCGAGCGCGATTATCGCGACCAGCGCCGCGGATACTACCCTCGAAGCGAGCCGATGGCTTTGGTTCATGGGGGGAGCGACTCCTCGGTTTTGCCAGGGCGGGCAGACGCGCGCCGCCCCATCTCCGGACGGCGGGGCATCCCCGCGCCCGCGGTGACCGTATAATGCCTCCGCGCCGGAAAGGGTTCCATTCCGGATCGGGTGACGCGGCGGGACCCGACGGTTCTGCTAAGCGTTCCGGCCGCCGTTTCCGCGCACGGAGGAGGACTCGCGATCCTGCTGCATCCGCCGACGGAGGAAGGCCGGGATTCCGAAATCCTCGTCGCCGTCCGCGTCGCTGTCGCCCGGTTCGACGCTATCGCGCTCGTCATCCTCGGGCAGGAGGATCTGCTCTCCGGGGGCGCCCATCTCACCGAAGACGTCGCCGGCCGTTGTCGGCGTCTTGAACGGATCCTCGAACGGATCGCCGAAAGGATCGTTGTCGGCGGCGGGCGTCTCGGCCGGTTGTGCGGCCTCCATCGCGGGATCTGCATCCGTCTGCGTCTTTGGATCGGAGTCGATGTTGATCTCCGTGAAGGGCGTGATGGGCCGCTGTTCAGCGTGGACGAACCCTGCCGCGATGACCGTCACCTTCACCTCAGGCTGCTCTTCGTCGTCGACCACCGCGCCGAAAATGATGTTCGCCCCGTCTTGCGCCGCCCGCTGCACGGTGGAAACGGCCGTGTGCACCTCGCGCATGCCGATGTCCTTCCCGCCGTGCACGTTCACGATCACCCGCGTGGCGCCTTCGATCGTCGAGTTTTCGAGCAGCGGACATACGATCGCGTCTTCCGCGGCGCGGAGCGCGCGGTCGTCGCCCTCGGCGCGGCCGATGCCCATGAGACACCGCCCGCTGTCCTCCATGATGGTCCGAACGTCCGCGAAGTCGAGGTTGATCAGGCCGGAGAGCGTGATCAGCTCGGAGATCGCGCGCACGCCGTTGTGCAGCACTTCATCCGCCTGGCGGAAGGCGTTCAGGAAGCTGATGTTCTCCTGACACAGCACGGCGAGACGGTCATTCGGAACGACGATCACCGCGTCGACCTTGTCCTGCAGCTCCTCGAGGCCGGCCATGGCGTTCTTCATCCGTTCCCCGCCTTCGAAGGTGAACGGCAGGGTGACGATGGCCACGGTCAACGCGCCGGTCTCCCTGGCCATGCGGGCCACGACGGGCGTCGCGCCGGTCCCCGTTCCCCCGCCGAGGCCGGCGGTAAGGAAGATCATGTCCGCGCCTTGCAGCACGTCGCGGATGCGGTCTTGTGCGTCTTCGGCCGCCTGGCGGGCGACCTCCGGGCGCGCCCCGGCGCCCAGTCCGGCCGTGCCGATCTGCAGCCGGGTGCCCGCGGGAGACCGCCGCAACGCCTGGGCGTCGGTGTTGATGGTGATGAAATGGACATCCTCCATGCCCGCTTCGATCATCCGCCCCACGGCGTTCCCGCCGCCGCCGCCAATACCGCAAACGCGTACGACGGCCTTCTGTGCAAATGTGCGGTACTCGTCCGACATGCCTAGGGCCATTGGATTGTCTCCCTGCGAGCCGTCCGCCGGCTGCGCTGCATCCGCCTGGACCGCAAACCGCTCCTGAGCTTCCGTCTTCTCATCATCCATGGGGTTCACCCTCCAGCCGTCTCCGGCGTTCAGCGACAGGCCACCTCGCGTCCGAACCGCAGATCGCAGTACTGCGTGAACTCCATGCGCCCGTTTTGATGGCGCCAGAGCACGTCCAGCCGCGCGGCTTGCCGCGGCAGATCGCTCCCCCCCCAGCGGATCTCGAATGTCAGTTCGTCGCAGTACATGCGGATGTCGCGCTCATCCCGCGCGGCCACCTCCGCGATGGTGACATGCTGGGCGATTTCCGTCTTCTCGAACGCGTCGAGCACCTCCATGGCGCGTCGCAGTTCCGGCTGCTCGATACGATCGCCCACCTCGATCACGTCCAGGCCGGGCACTTCCGTGATCAGCGGGCCGCGGTGCGGCTCGTACATCTGCAGTTCGCGCAAGACGACACCGTCGCGATCGATGACGAACGCGCGGTTGTTCGAGAGCAACGTCGCTTCAGGAAGCCGCTCCTGGATTCGGATTGTCAGCATGTCGGGAAACACGCGACCGACCTCGCACGAGCGAATGTAGGGGTTCTCGAGCAGCCGCCGCGCGATGGCGGTCGTGTCCACCAGCAGGATGTGGTCGTTCATCGTGACGCCCGCTTGACGCACGATGTCCAGTTCGTTCAGACGACGCAGCCCTTCGACGCGCACCGTGCGAAGGTAGAGCTCGGGGTTCTCCCGCACGTAGAGGGCGAGCGCGACGGACCCTTGAGAGAGCGCAGCCAGCAGCCCCGCCAGCGCCGGCGCCAGCGCCAGCATGCGGAGGGTGCGCGCTCGGCGCGCTCGGCGCGCTCTGGCCCGTCGATGCAGCATCACGTCTTCTCCAGCGCCGCCAGCAAGGGGTCCGCGATACGGTTGATGTCGCCGGCGCCCAGCAGCAGCGCCACGTCGCCCTCGCGCAGTCGCGGCGCCAGCCAGGCAGGCGCCGCGTACATGTCTCGGATCAGCTCGATGGGCGGGCGGTCGACGGGCCGGTCGGCCGCAAGGCGAGCCGCGGCGTCGACGATCAGCCCTGCGTCCACGCCCGCGATAGGCTCTTCGCGCGACGGGTAGATGTCGGTCACGACCGCCTGGTCCACCTGCAGCAGGATCGAGGCGAAATCGTCGCAAAAGAAGCGCGTTCGGCTGAACAGATGCGGTTGGAACACCGCGATCACCCGCTTCGGCCGCAGCCACCGGATCGCTTCCAGCGTGCTCGCAATCTCCGTCGGGTGATGGGCGTAGTCCTCGATCACCGTGACGCCGCGCCGCACGCCGCGCAGATGCAACCGTCGCCGCACGCCGTCGTACAACCGCAGCCCCTGGGCGATGCGGTCGAACGGCATGCCCAGGCACATGCCCACCGCGCAGGCGGCCAGCGCGTTACGGGCGTTGTGCGTGCCGATTGCGTTCACCGTCAGCGTACCGAGGGGTCCTGTTACGCCGAGGCGATCGTCGTAGCACGCCACGTCCATGCTCGTGTGCAGGCTCTTGATTGACGAGGCGTCCGGGCTGTCCGCGTCGGCGCCGGTCAGCCGGATGTTCGTCCCGCGCAGAGAGGCGTCCTCGCTGTCCACGCCATAGGTGATGCAGACGCTGTCGATCTCCGGCAGAATGTCGCGCACCGAAGGGTCGTCGCAGCACGCAATAGTGAAGCCGTAGAACGGGACCTGGTTGCAGAACTCGAGGAACGCGCGTTTGATGTTGTCGAGCGTGCCGTAGTTTTCGAGGTGTTCCGCGTCGATGTTCGTAACCACGCTGATCGTGGGCGAGAGATGCAGGAAGGAGCCGTCGTGTTCGTCGGCTTCCGCCACAATGTACTCGCCGGCGCCCCAGCGTGCGTTTGTGCCGCTGCGGTGCAGAATGCCGCCCACGAGGCTGGTCGCCCCGATGTCGGCTTGGTCGAGGATGGCGCTGATCATCGACGTGGTGGTCGTCTTGCCGTGCGTGCCGCCGACGGCGACCGCGTTGGGTTTGAGGCGCATCAGATCGGCGAGCAGGGCGCTGCGATGGCGCACAGGCACGCCGCGCCGCTTCGCGGCCACCACCTCGACATTGTCCGGGCGCACGGCGGATGACACGACGAGGATGCCGGCGTCGCCGATGTGCGCGGCATCGTGGCCCTGGCGGAACTGCAAGCCGAGCTGTTCGAGCCGGCGTGTGATCTCGCTGGCGTGCAGATCCGAACCGGAAACGTCGTATCCGAGGTTCAACAGGATCTCGGCGAGTCCGCTCATGCTGATCCCGCCGACGCCCACGAAATGCACTTTGCGTTTGAGGCCGTTCACTACACCACCGCGCTTCGTTGGACTACCACATATTGTATTGGCCGTGAGTATAGCAGAATTCGCGCCCCAAGGGAAGGCATATAGCCGCGGAAGTCGCGCGACAAGGCGGGCGCTTCCCTGCGGCGAGCCGCCTGATTTGGGGGTGGTTGCGGGGAATGCAGGCGTCCGCACCCGTCGCTTCGTCCATATCTTGTGCCGCGTCGTTGGCAGCACGCGCTTGGCCGGCGCCGCCTGGTGGGGCATGCGTGCCCGGGAGCTGCTGTTTGAATCCGTCACGCTTGCCGTTGATAATGGTAGTGTTTGATGAGGAAGGTGTATCTGCGCTGTGTGTCGATGCGTGCACACAGTGCGAACGCGACCACATGAGGGCAGTGACCGCGCACAATCGCGCAATCCGAGTGCCGTGGGGGGAGTGAACGGTGGATATCGTGCAATCCAGCAGGGCAGCGACGAGAGACTTGGTGACCGGCCTGGCCGAGGAACGCGAGGTGGACCTGCATCGCGAACGCTTGGCGCGGGAGCTGGGGCGGGAAGTCTCGCACGAGGTCGCCTTGGAGGACTGGCTGCAGCACCACGCGGCGACGTGGCGTCGTCGTTACCAGGACTTGGCGGTGCGGCTCCAACGCGAGGAGATGATGAGGCACAAGTGGCTCGTCTCCGAGCGTGAAGGGCGCGACATCGGGTCCGCCGCGATCCTCGAGTGGGTTGACCTGTACGCGGAGGAATGGCGGAACTGGTTCGACCGGGAGTACCACCGGCTCGCCGCCCAGCATAATAGCACGGACGCCAACTGACGCAGCCGTACTGCCTACTCCGGGGGGATGTGGAAAACCCGCTCGACGGTCCGTCGAGCGGGCGGTCAGTCGTCATCGCCTCTTGCCTGCGACGTCGTCAGGCGATCCAGTTCTTGCGCATGCTGTTCGCCACCGCCGCACTCAAGCCCATTCCGAACAAGACGATCGTCTCGGCCTTGGGGAGCGCTGGGATGGGGCTCTTCTTCGCGGAAGAGGCCGCCTGGTCAACGGAGTCTCCGTCGCCGGGAGCGGTCTCCGCAGCGCGGATGCGCGTCGCCGCGAGTTCGCTGTCGGACGTATCCGCGCGCTCGCCGAGCCGGAGCTTGCACGGATCGGACGCCTCGTCGCCCTTAGCGCCCTCCAAGGGAGCAGGCAGCAGCGCCGCCATCGTGCACGGCTGCGGCCCTGCGTTCAACGAAGCGCCCGACGCCTCGATGCCGTTCACATCGTCCGGGGTGAGAGTCGAAGCGGCGACGGCGGGGAGTGCTGCCGACCATACTGCGAGTGCGGCCCCCAAGAGTCTGATGAACGATCTACCTGTCAATTGCCACGCCTCCCTTTCCCGTGTTGTTCTGCATGAGCCCCGTCTTAGTCCGTAGGAGGAGAAGCGGCGCGCGCGGTGATTACGATCGCGCCAGTCGGTTGGGAAACACGGAGCGGGCGAACCATATTCCTGGTTAGTTTAGTCGGGTAAGGCGGCGGCCGGCGGGAAGCCGCATCCGGCTCAGGGGAACAGCCAGTTCCGCGTCCACCCCGACTCGGCCTTGCGGTATTCAAGGCGTTCATGGAGCCGGAACGGACGTTCCTGCCAGAACTCGATCAGCGCGGGGCGGAGGAGGTAGCCTGACCAGAATTCGGGACGCGGGACCTCGCCGAAGCCGAAGCGCGCGACGTACTTGGCCACGCGACGCTCGAGTTCGAAGCGCTTCGACATCGTGTTGGACTGTCTCGAGGCCCACGCGCCGATCCGGCTCTGTCGTTCGCGCGACTGGAAGTAGGCGTCGGCCTCCTCGTCGGACACCAGTTCCACCGGGCCCTCGACGCGCACCTGCTTTCCCAGCGGCATCCAGTAGAAGCAGAGCGCGGCGTGGGGGTTGGCGGCGAGATGCGTCCCCTTGCGGCTGGTGAGGTTGGTGTAGAACACGAAGCCGCGCGCGTCCACCTTCTTCAGCAGCACCATCCGCGCGCTGGGACGGCCCTCGGCATCCGCCGTGGCCAGCGTGACGGCCGTCGGCTCCTTCAGCGGGGTGCGCTTCGCTTCTTCGTACCATTCGCGGAACAGATCGATGGGGTCATCGGCGGGGCGAATGCTCATGGATACCTCTAAGGGACGCAGACCAGATGACCATTCTACCGATGCAGAGGGAGACGATTCCACTTGCGGACTGCGGCGGCGGCCTTCGGAACGGGGGGATTAGAGAGTGCGCGGGCGGAAAATGCGGAGACCGGCCTGCCATCCGGCTGACCGGTCTCCCTGGAGAGGAACTGAACGCCGTACTGCGGCGCGGTCTAGTTCACCGCAGCGGCTTTGTCAAGGGACGTTGTTTGGGCGACCAATTTGGCCGTATCTGTAGCTATAACGAGCTCCTCGTTCGTAGGGATGACGAACGCTCGGCATGTCGATTCCTGCGTGCTGATCTCGACGTGCTTATTGTCGTTCTTCGCGTCATCCACAAAGCATCCGAGATAGCCCGCGTTCTCGAGGATGCGCTTGCGCATCGCGGCATCATTCTCGCCGATCCCGGCCGTAAATACAATAGCGTCGCATCCGTTCATCGCCATGGCGTAGCTGCCGATGAAATGGGCCACCCGATTCGCGAACATGTCGAGCGCGAGCTGACAGGCGGCGTCGCCCTGGTCGGCCCGTTCCTCGATGTCGCGCATGTCGTTGTGGCCGCAGATGCCCAGCAGACCGCTCTTCTTGTTGAGCGTCTTATCGACCTCGTCGACGGACATGCCCAAGGCCTTGGTCATGAACAGGGGCAGGTAGGGGTCGAGGTCTCCGGGTCGGGTTCCCATCATCACGCCGCCCATTGGCGTCAGGCCCATGCTCGTGTCGATGCACTTGCCCCCCTTCACCGCGCTGATGCTGCTCCCGTTGCCTAAGTGGCACGTGATGACGCGGGTGTCTTCTTCCGGCATGTCAAGCAGATCAACCGCTTTGCGCGAGACGTACAGGTGCGATGTGCCGTGAAATCCGTACTTCCGGACCCCGTGTTCTTTGTACAGCTCCATCGGGAGGGGATAGTGATAGGCCTCGGGCGGGATGGTCGAATGGAACGCCGTGTCGAACACGGCGACCTGCGGTACGCCGGGAAACACTTCATCGCAGGCGCGGATGCCCTGGAGCGCCGGCGGATTGTGCAGCGGCGCCAACCGGCAGCAGTCCTCGATGGCGTTGATCACGTGGCGGTCGATCAGGGTCGAAGCGGAGAACTGCTCCCCGCCGTGAACGACGCGGTGGCCGATGCCTCGGATCTCGGAGATGTCTTCGAGGATGCCGCAGGCATCGCAGAGCAGGATCTGGCAGATGCGGTTGATGGCGGCGCGGTGGTCGGAAATGACCGACTCCGATTCGTTGATTGCCGCGAGCGCGGCGCATGGCGTGTCCGTCGAAGACGCGCAACTACAGCGGATTTCCGCCGTCGCGGAACCGATTCGCTCCACGATGCCTCGCGCGAGGTCCCGGGCTTGGCCACCCTTACAGTCGTAGACGCGATACTTGACCGATGAGGAGCCGGTGTTGAGGACAAGCACCTTCATGAAACAGCCTTTCTACTACATGCGCTCAGGCGGCCGCGTCGATCGCGCAGGATCGCGCAGGATCACGCGTGACGCCCGTACTGGGTTCCATTGTACCGAAGTCGCCTCGATGTTGCCACCCGCCGGCCTCTGCGTCTCCGCACGCACTCCTACGCCTTCTTGAGCATCTGCGCCTGGACCATGGTGACGGCCGCCACGCCGACAATGTCGTCCGCGCTGCACCCGCGCGACAGATCGTTCACGGGAAGACGCATGCCCTGGATCAGCGGCCCGTACGCCTCGGCGCCCGCCAGCCGCTGCGTGATCTTGTACGCGATGTTCCCTGCGTCGAGGTTCGGAAAGATCAACACCTTCGCCTTGCCGGCGACCGGGCTGCCGGGGGCTTTCGACGCGGCCACGCTGGGCACGATCGCTGCGTCGACCTGCAACTCGCCGTCGATCAAGACGCCGTCTTCGGGCGAGAAGCGGGTCTTGGCCCGTTCCTGGGCGAGGCGCGTCGCCTCGACGACTTTCTCCGTCAGTTCGCTATGGGCCGAGCCCTTGGTGCTGTAGGAGAGCATCGCGACGATGGGCTCGATGCCGAACGAGAGCGCCGTTCCGGCCGTCGAGAGCGCAATCTCCGCCAGTTGCTCGGCGTTCGGGTTCTCCACCAACCCGCTGTCGGAGTAGAGGAAGGTCTTGTCCGGGAAATCCATAATGAAGTAGCTGGAGACGATCGGACAGCCCGGGGCGGTCCGCAGGATCTGCAGCGCCGGACGCAGCGTGTCGCCCGTGGAGTGGATCGCCCCGGCGACCAGGCCGTCGCCCAGTCCCATGTGCAGCATCATGATGCCGTGCGGGATGGGCTTGAGCATCGTCGCGTGCGCCGTCTCGGGCGTCATGCCCTTGGCCTTGCGCATCTCGAGGAACGTCTCCGCGAACTGCTGGGTCCGATCGGACCGGGCCGGGTCCACGATTTCGAACCGTTGGGCGATCCCAAGCTCCCTCAGCTTGGCCTCCACCACGTCGGTATCGCCCACCAGGATGACCTTGGCGATGTCCCTGGCCTCGATATCGACCGCGGCGCGCAGCGTGCGCTCGTCTTCCGGTTCGGGCAGGATCACCGTTCCGGAGCTCTGCCGTGCGCGGTCGATGATGTTGTCGATAAAGGCCATTGCGGGAATCCTTCCTCTTCTGCTCCGGCGGGAATCGTCGGTCAGGCATCATCTATACGAGAGCACATTTCATGCCGACTCGCGCTGGATGCCGTGCCGGCGGGGATCCCCGCGCTCCGACGGGCGAACCCGTGCGAATCCGCTCGCGCAGTGGGGTGTCCCGCGGGTGTTCAGTACACAACTGCGCAGTACAGGAGTGTCCTAATCGGGAGGCCGCACGATGTTCAGCGTCTTCATCTTCTGATACAGCGTGTTGCGCGCGATGCCCAGGAGTCGCGCCGACTTCGCCACGTTCCAGTCGGTCTGGTTCAGGACTGTAACGATCCGCTCATGGGTGGTGGCCTCGTCCTCGTCTTCCGGCAGCGTCGGCTGCCGCTCGACCGCGTCGCTGATCTCGTTGGGAAGGTCCTTCGGAAGGATATAAGGTCCGCGGGAGACGATGAAGGCGCGCTCGATGCAGTTCTCGAGTTGGCGGACGTTGCCGGGCCACGGGTACTTCAGGAGAAGCTCCATGGCTTCCTGCGACACGCCCGCCAAGCTGCGCTTGAGCACGTGGTTGAACCGTCGCATGAAGTGGTCAACCAGCAACGGGACGTCTTCGAGGCGTTCGCGCAGAGGGGGGATGTCGATGCGGACGACATTGAGGCGGTAGTACAGGTCCTGCCGGAACTCGCCGCGCTGGATCTTTCGCTCGAGCGCCTGGTTGGTCGAGGCGATCACGCGCACGTCGGTTCGCAGCGGAGTGGACGAGCCCACGCGCTCGAACTCGCGTTCCTGCAGGACGCGGAGCAGCCGGAGCTGCAGCCGGGGGGAGATGTCGCCGATCTCGTCGAGCAGAATGGTGCCGCCGTCCGCGGCTTCGAAGCGGCCGACGCGGTCGCGTATGGCGCCGGTGAACGCGCCCTTGACGTGGCCGAAGAGCTCGCTCTCGAGGATGTTCTCGGACAGGGCGGCGCAGTTGACGCGCAGGAAAGGCCCGCCGACGCGCGGGCTGGCATGGTGGATCGCCTCGGCGACCAGCTCCTTGCCGGTTCCGCTCTCGCCGCAGATGAGGACGGTCGAGTCCGTCTCGGCGAGGTCTTTGATCAGCGTGAAGATCTCCTGCATCGAGGAGCTCTTCCCGATCATATTCCGGTAGACCTGCGTCTCCTCGATCTGGCGTTCAAGACGCGACAGCTCGGACACATCGCGGAGCATGAGCAGTCCGCCGCCGAACGCTTCGCCGTCGTAGATGAGCGGGACGGCGCTGGTGATGAGGACCTGCGGCCCATCGGGGCCGTTGTCGCGCTCCATGCGCTGTTCCGACGAGGGATCCCCGGTATCGAGGGTGTCGGCCAGCGCTTTGCGGGCTTGGTCGAGGTCGTCGGGCACGGCGTCCGCGAGCGGGCGACCGGCGACGGCGTCCGGGTCGATGCCGAGGATCGCGCAGGCCGCGGCGTTCACCTGGCGCACCTGCATCTGGGCGTCGACGGTGATGATGCCCTCTTTCACGCTATTGAAAATCGCTTCCAGATCGCGTCGGTACCGGTCGAGTTCGCCCGCGTAGTGGTCGCGTTCCTGCGCGATGCGACGCCGGTCGACGGCGAGGCGCGCCACGCGCGTCAAGGCTTCGCGGGTGACCGGCTTGGCCAGGTAGTCGAACGCGCCCAGTCGCACGGCGTCCGAGGCCGTTTCCACGTTGGGTTCGCCGGTGATCATGACGACGGGACACCCGAGGCCGCGTTCGCGTACGGTGCGCAGCAGATCAACGCCGTTGCGCCCCGCCAGGATGATGTCGGTCACGATCACGTCGAAGTCAACGCGGTCCAGCAGCGAGACGGCTTCATCGTAGTCTTCGGCGGTGTGCACCGTGTAGCCGTCCTGCTCGAGAAACTCGCCGAACGTCAGGCGCAATACCGCTTCGTCTTCCACAATCAGAACATTTGCCATTGCGACTATCCGTGGTGTTCCGCCGACAGGGTCGGTGGCAAGCGCTGCGCCTGCGCCGGGCGGGTCAGGTTCTCGGCGCGGTCTGGTCCGGGTCGCTCAGGGACCGCGGTCCTTCGAGGGGCAAGTCGACGAGGAACCGCGCGTACCGTCCCAGTTCGCTCTCGACCGTGATCTGTCCGCCGTGCTGTCGCACGATGGCGTCCGAGATCGACAGGCCCAGTCCGGTGCCTTTGTCCCTGCCCTTGGTCGTGAAGAACGGATCGAACAACCGTTCCACATGGGCCGGCGCGATGCCGCAGCCGTGGTCCTCGACCGTGAGACGGATGAACTGCGTGCCGAGGCGCTCCATGGGCTCGGCGACGATGTTCAGGACCTTGTCCGGGTTCATGCCTTTGTAGCGCTCGTCCAGCGCATCCAGTGCGTTGATGATCAGGTTCATCACCACCTGCTGGAGCTGTTCGCTGCGGCAGCATAGCTTCGGCAGGTCCTCAGGCGCGTCGACCGAGAGGTGGACGTGCGACTTGGCGATTTTCTTCCGACTCAGCGACAGCACCGACTCCACGATGTCGCAGAGGCGCGCGGGGCTGTAATGCTCGCGGTCCTGCCGCGCGAAGGTGAGCAGGTTGCGGACGATGTTGGCGATGCGCTCCGACTCGGAGCGAATGAGGTCCGCGAACCGGCGTTGCCGCGTGTCCTCGGCGAAGTCCGACGCAAGGATGTCCGCGCAGTTGATGATGCCGTTGAGCGGGTTGTTGATCTCGTGGCCGACGCCGGCGGCCAGCTCGCCGATCGAGGCCAGCTTGGACGCCTGGATCACTTTCACTTCCGCCTCGCGGCGTTCGATGGTGAACCCGATATCCCGCGTGATGGCGTCGACGAGTTCGCGCTCCTCGCGCAGGAACGGTCCTTCCTCGAGCGTCGGCCGTTCCTCCAGATAGAACACTTCCACTTCGCCGCGTTTTCGGCCCTCGACGGTGATATCGGTGGCCAGGCGCCAGGGGGTCGCCGAGAACGGGCTGCTCACATAGCGGTCGCCGTCGAACGTGAGTCGGCAGCGCGCGATCTCCGGATAGGTGAACGCGGGGCAGATGAGGGAGACGACCTCCTGGAACAGATCCGAGAGGAGGTCGAACGAGCGCATCGCCTCGCCGGCCCGATACAGGCAGGTAAGCTCGATGTTGCGCTTGTTGAGCTCCTCCTGACGGCGGCGGCGGTCCGTGATGTCGTGCAGGATGCAGGTGAAGATCCGGTGTTCGCCCTGCACCACCTCGCTGACCGAGATCTCCACGGGGAACGTCGTCCCGTCTCGGCGGCGGCCGATGAGTTCGCGACCGGGCATCCGGGGACCCGAGAGGCGGCCCGCCCGGTACGCATCGCCGAAGTGGCGGTGCCCGATGGTGTAGTCGAGGGGCAGCAGCTTCTCGACAGCCTGGCCGACCACCTGCACGGATGCATAGCCGAACATGCGTTCCGCGGCAGGGTTGATGAACTGGATCGTACCCGACACGTCGAGGGTCAGAATGCCGTCGACGGCGGTCTCGACGATCGCGCGCGTCCAGAGGTCGGAATGGTAGTTCGTGCCGCAGCGCGGCCGTTCGGTCTCGGCGCCGCGTCCGGCCACGGTGATCCCGGTAACGGCGCCCTCGCGGTTCCGCGCTGGGTACACGTCGAACACGAGCGACACCGTGGCGCCGTCGGCACTGCAGTGGCGTGCGTGATAGTTGACGATGCACTCGCCGTTCAGCGCGTGGGCGGCGATGTGCGGCCACGGGGCCCGCGATTCCTCGGCGAACAGGCGGTCGGCCGAGCGGCCGATGGCGGTCTCCGCGTCAAGGCCATAGAAGGTCGCCGCCCCTGGACTCCACATGTTGATGCAGCCGTTTGGGTCGAGGCCGAACACGATCTCGCGCCCGCCGGGGGCCTCAACGGCTCGTGGCTCGCGGTCGGGCTGGTGCATCCGGGCCGGCGTCGGGTGCGGCGCCGCTGCAGGCGAGACGTTGGATTCCACCTCCGTAAAACGGTCCGACAGGGTCTTTCCACACATGGGATTGATCGTATCCGCCCGGCCGCGGGAATGCAACCCCTCCTGGTACGTTGGGGCGGGCGTCGTCTCAGTCAGTCGCCCTCCGGCGCCGTGAGGCCCGGCCAGTCGTCGGTGCGGAACGGGGATGCCGGAAGCATTTCCGCGTTGTACAGGTTGCATTCCGGCGCGTAGTCCCAGCCATACCGAACGGCGACGGGTTCGGCGACCGCATCGCTCCACACGATCACCTGGTCGCCCTCGATACGCGCCTGGGCCGTCACGAACTTGCGATCCGCCCCCGCGATCGCGAATCCCGTGAGCGCCTCGCCTTCGACCCGCAAGCCGTTTTCGGCATGTGTGAACGCGATGTACGCCTTGCCGTCACGGATTTCCATGGCGTCATGGATCGGTCCGGAATACGCAACAGGCTCGCCGTATGCAAGGGCCCGCGCCGCCAAGCCGAGCCGTTCGCCCACGTCCTTCTTGTTGACCGGATGGATCTCGTTCGGGTCGCCGACATCGATCGCGACAGCCATGGCCGTGTTCGGCTCCGAGAGGGTCATAAGCTGCGCCTCGCGAAGCTCCGCCCAAGTGGCCTCGCGCGGCTCGGTCGCGACCGGTTGCCACGCGCCGAAGTTGGCGAGCTGCACGAACAGGAACGGAAAGTCGCCCAGGCCCCATGCCCTGCGCCAGTCGCGGATCAGCGCAGGGAACAGGCGGCGGTACTCGTAGGCCGCGGCGGCGTTCGACTCGCCCTGATACCAGATCACGCCCGTGATCGGCATCCGCAAGAGCGGATGGATCATGGCGTTGTAAAGCACGGTGGGCATGTTCGGGTTGTTCGGCCAGTAGTTCGGCGGGGCGGGACGGGGCGTGAGCTTCTCGATCGGAAGCCCCCGCTTCATCAGCCAGGTCCCTGCGACATTCACGACGCGCGGCGTCGCGTCTCCGTCCTTCGCGGTCAGGCGGATCGCCTCGGGCTCGCCATAGATGCCGCCCATGTTGGCCGCATCGGTCACCCGCACGACGATGGTGTTCCTGCCTTCCTTCACCAGCTCTCCCGGGATCGTCGCCGCCTGCCCATCCCACATGCGGTGGAGCAGGTTGAACCGGTGCACTTCGACGCCGTTGAACCAGATGCAGCCGGTCTCGCGCACCAGGCTCAGGCTCAACACGAGGTCGCGTCCAGCCCACGAGGCCGGGAGTTCCACGTCGCGCCGAAGCCACGTACGTCCCCCGAGTCGGAGCGGGTTGACGCCGCCCAGCAGGGAGATCGGAAACGGGAGTTCAACGGGTTCCCAGTCCGCCGGTGCGAGGTCGGGATCGCTCCAGACGGGCGCCCCGTCCTGCACGCCGGCATCCATCTCGTCCAGGTCGGCCTCCCACCCCTCCGCGACCGGGATGAACTCGGCCTCGATTTCCTCGACGCGCGGCAGATTCGCTTCCGCATCCGCCAGGCGCTTGGCGAACCAAGGCAGCGCCGCCAGGCCTTCCTTGCTGACCCACGGTTCAGCGAGCGTCCCGCCCCAGGCGGAGGTGATGAGACCGACCGGCGTGTCCCTGTGTTCCATCAAGTGTCGGCCGAAGTGGTATCCAACGGCGGAGAAGGCTGCGGCGGACTCCGGGGTGCACCGCGCCCAGGGCGTGACGTCCGTCAGCTCTTCCAACGGCTCGATCGCAGTCGCGTTCGACACGGTGAAGAGGCGCAGGTTCGGAAAGTCCGCCGAAGCGATCTCTTCCGCGCGATCCGGCGCGGCTTTGACCACGTCCTGCATCATGAAGGCCATATTGGACTGACCGGAACACACCCATACGTCGCCGATGAGCACGTCGGTGAGCGCGAGCCGCGTATCCGCGCCCGCGACGGTCAGCGCGTAGGGGCCGCCGGCTTCCATGGCCGGCAGCGCCACGCTCCAGGCCCCCTGGTCGTCGGCGGTCGCCTCGGCGGACGCGCCGTTCAGGGAGACCGACACAGCCTCGCCGGGGGCCGCTTCGCCCCAGACCGGAATCGGCCTGCCGCGCTGCAACACCATGCCGTCGCCGAACAGCAGCGGCAACGATAGCTGCGCCGTCGCATTGCTCATCACAAGAACCCCCATCAACCCGACCCATGCTATACGCATCATAGCCTCACCATCCTTATTGCAGCGCTTCGCCCGCGGGTCAGACGAGCCCGGCGGACTGTACCCAGTCTCGGTATTCCGCGAGGCGGAACGGAGGACGGCCCGCCAAGTAGTGGTTGCGGCCTTCGCCCAACGGACCGGACCACGCGATCAGGTAGCAGCGCTGCGCATCAGGGTCGTAGGGAACGGTTGCCATGGGCGTGGTTTCGTTGGCCGGGGCGAGCGCGTCGCCTTCCGAGATGACGCGACCGGACCCGATCTCCGTGACGGTGTAGTGCAGCGTCGCGTCCTCGCGCGTGTCGTTCGCCGCGACGAGCGTCTGCTCCAGTCCGTCCGGTTCGCGGAACATCAGCGCGACGTGTTGCTGGGATCGCGTGATGTAGCGGTAGGCGATCTTCGGCGTGAAGTAGTAATCCACCACCGCGTCGGACATCTGCGGCCAGCCGTCCATCAGGTTCCACCAGATGATCCCTGTCCGGCGCCACTTGCCGCCGCGGAACATCTCGACGAACGTCTTCTTGGCCTCGCCCTGTGTGGCCTGGCTGGCGAAGGCGAACTCCTCGATCGAGTCCGGCACGTCGCCGAACAGCGCGCGGATCTGGTTCACCATCAGCATGACGCGCGCGCCGTCGGGGCCGAACACCTGGTGACCCGGCACGGGCATGGTGGAGTGGAGGTTCCACTCGGGGTTGTCGGTGCAGGGCCAGACCCGCTCGGGGCTGATGAACCGACGGATGGATTCGGGGTCAGGGCATCCGTGGTAGCCGATCTCGCTGGCGAAATGACACTGCGCGTCGCGGTAGAACGGGGCCTTGTAGTAGCCGCGGGGTCCCCACAGATGCGCCTCGGGCAGGGCCTGCTCTCCGGCGCGGAAAGCGGCGGGGGAGATGTAAGGCGAGCTGGGCAGATAGGGTCTGCGCGGATCTTCCCGACCCAACACGCCGGGCAGTACGACCCGGGTGAGCACGTTCCGGTTCGGGTCGCCCATGTTGTGCCAGTGGTAGCCCTGGTCGCACTCGTTGTCACCCGCCCACAGGACGAGGCTGGGGTGCTGTCGCAGGCGCCGCACGACCTTCACGGCCTCGTCCGCGAGGCGTCGCTGGAAGGCTTCGTCCTCCGGATAGAGGGCGCAGGCCATGGCGAAGTCCTGCCATACCATCAAGCCGTGGGCGTCGCAGAGGTCGAAGAAGCGATCCGACTCGTAGACGTTGCCGCCCCAGCAGCGCAGGATGTTGCAGTGCGCCGCGACGGCCAGGTCGATCACCCGGTCGACCCGTTCGATGTCGCGCGAATGGAACGCATCGAGCGGGACCCAGTTCGAGCCTTTCGCGAAGATGCGTTCGCCATTTACGTAGAAGCAGAACTCGCCCGAACCTTCCGCATCCGTGACATCGGTGCGTTCCAGGCGAACGGTCCGGACGCCGAAGGAGAAGACGCGTTCGTCGAGAACCGCGCTGTTCTTCAGCAGCGTTGCGCGGACGCGGTAGAGGTGCGGCTCGCCGTAGCCGTTGGGACGCCACAGCCGCGGATCCGCGAGGGCGAAGCGATGCGCGCCGGCGGGCGAGAACAGCTTGACCTCCTCGAGGAAGGTCGCGTCTTCACAGGCGCCTTCGAGTCGGATGCGGCAGTCGTCGCCGGGGGCCATGTGCAGCTTCGTATCGTAGCGTAGCGACAGGTCGGCGCGGTCCTGCTCGGGAGACAGGTTCATCGTCTCCAGGTAGAGCATCTCGAAGCGTTCGATGGGGCGGTAGCGCAAGGAGACCGGCCGCCACAGCCCCGCGGACAGCGCGCGCGGCATGATATCCCAGCCGTACATATGCGGCGCCTTGCGTATGTACAGGGAATCGTAGCTGCTGATAAAGGCCGCCAGGTTCGGAGGATAGTCGTACTCCCGTGCAACGACGCGGGCCGGACGGATGTGGATGAACAGCTCGTTGTCTTCGCACAGGTGTCGGGTCACGTCGAACACGTGCTCGACGAGCATGTTGTCAATGTCGCCCAGATGCAGGCCGTTCAGGTAGATCGACGCGCAGCAATCGACGCCTTCGAGCACCAGCTCGGCCGTGCATCCGGGGCGTTCCTCGGCCGCGAAGCGACGCGCATACCAGACATGGGCGAATTCGAGCTCCCGCAGATCCTCGCTGTTCATGCCGTAGAACGGGTCCGCGAGCTTGCCCAGCCGTTGCAGGTCCAGCTCGAGGTTGCCGGGGACCTTCGCGTCGTGGAACGTCAGCCCGGCCGCGACCGCCTCGTCGAGCGAGGCGTAGACGCGGTCCGGCGCGCCGATCGCGTAGGCGAAGCGCCATCCCGCGCAAAGATCAACCGTCTCGGCGCCGTGCCCTGCCTCTCCCGCGGTCCGCTGCTGCATGGCTGAAAGCTCCCCCTGTGTGTTCGGTCGCCGCTGTTTCTGCTACAGATCCTGCGCCGGCGCCGCAGCCTCGGGGACCTCCGTCGCCGGGGCGTCGCTCACGGGCGCATCGCCCGCCAGCGGTTCGGCGGGATCGGCCGGCGCTGTCTGCGCAAGCGGTTCGGCCGGAGTCGGAGTCGAAGTCGCGGCAGGCTCCGCAGTCGACGCCTGCGCCATCTCCGCGCGATGCCAGTTCAGCGCGGCCGCCTGTCCCTGACGGGCGTAGTCGGCGGCCTCGCCCAGAATGCGCGCGGCTTCCTGCGGGGCGTGGAAGCCCATCGAGTTCTCCGCGGCGATGAAATCGAGCCGCCACTGGGCCTTGCGCTGGAAGTCCAGCGAGGCCTGCAACTGGGCCTCCGTGGCTCCTTCCGACCTGGCGAGGGCGACGGCGTCGAGCTGGTCCATCAAGGCGTCGCCCGCCCGCTGGAGCAGGCCGAAATTGCGGTCCTGGATCGCGTCGACGCGCGCCTTGATCTCCTCTTCGGGCAGATGGTGACAGACTTGGCACGCGCGGTTGATGTTGAGCAACGGGCTGCGCACCCAGTGGTCGGAGACCTTCGTCGCCCCGTCGCGCATGTAGGGCATGTGGCAGTCGGCGCAGGCGACGCCGCTGCGGGCGTGGATGCCCTGGCTCCAGAGCTCGAACTCGGGGTGTTGCGCCTTCAGCACCTTCGCGCCGCTCTCGGCGTGGGCGAAGTCGAAGAACGGCGTGCCGTCCGGGAACTCGGTCTCATTCCAGAACGCCTCGATATCCTCCACCTTCAGGCCCTCGCCCCAGGGGAACGTGAGCGGCATATTCGAGGCGCAGTAGTACTCGACGTGGCACTGCCCGCAGACGAACGAGCGCATCTCGTTGCGGCTGGCCTCCGTATTCGGATCATACTCGCCCGGACGGCCATCTTTCCGCCAGCGCTCGATCGACGGGAGGTGAGGCGTCGGCGCGTCCGAGTTCGCCAGACGCTGGATGCCGTCGACGAACCCCGGCCGCGTCACGCGCAGCGCCATCGTCTCGGGATCGTGACAGTCGACGCAGGACACCGGGTGCGCGTGGCCCAAGTCGTGCAGCATCTGGTTCAGATCCTGATAGGAGTACTTGTAACTCTCCACGAACCCCGCGTGCGCATCGCCGTCGCCGAGATGACGGTAGAGCGGCATCACGGAGGCGTGGCAGTGCAGGCACGAGCCGGACTGCGGCTTGGTCAGACGCTCCGTCTCCTCCTGGTCGTGCAGCATGTAGGCATGGCCGCGACGGTCGCGATAGTCGATGGAGAACGCATAGCCGAGAAACATGCGCTTGAGCCACGGGTCGCGCTCGATCTTCTGCTCGGGCAAGGCTTCGCTGCCGCCGTGCCCGCCGAACCGCGTGCGGGTCGACTCGGCGGTGAGCAGGTACGAGCCGTACTGCTTCGGCCAGTTCACGCCCCACTTCGCCGGATCGGTGTCGTCCTCGCCGACCTCGACAAGCCGCACGTACGGCGTTTGCGCCTCCGTCTTGCGGTGGAAGATGTTGATCAGCAGCGCCGTGACCAGCACCGTCGCGATCACGGTGAACGCGAAAGCGAGGCCGAGCACCAGCCCGATCCGTCTGTACCTGATGCCGCTAGAGGCCATGGGACAAGATCTCCTTCACTTCGCTTTCTCCGCGGAAGGGGCCGCCGAGGCCCGTGCGGGGTCCGTGGCCCACCGAGGAGTGGCAGTGCACGCACCGCACCGCATCCGCGTCCGTCGTCGACCCCGGGAGGATGTCGTGGACGAAGTCGCCGTGGCAGTGCAGACAGCTGTTCTGCAGGATTCGGGCGTTTTTCGGCTTGATCATGATGGGCTCATGGAAGTCTTGCAGCGTGAAGCCCTTGGAGTGGTGGTATCCGTTCTCGGCCTTGGCGATGTACTTGCCGATGAAGTCGTGGGGGAGATGGCAGTCGACGCAGGTCGCGACGCCGTGGTGGCTGGACTTCTGCCACGAGTCGTACTGCGACTGCATGATGTGGCAGTTCGCGCAGGCCCGCGGGTCGGAGCTGAGGTACGCGAGGCCCTCGGCGTAGCGGAAGGTGTAGCCGCCCACCCCGAGCAGCACCGCGGACGCCAGCGCCAGCGCGACGGCTGCCCGCATCCAACCTGGATGGGGAACGTCTGCAGTACTGTCGACGTCGGTCCGAGAATCCGGCACGGCAAAGCTGCACCATCGTTCGCCGGCCGGCGCGATACCGCTTGCGCAGGGGCGGCTGGGCTTCTGATGGCGGGAGTCTACAGGGCCCTGTCCGGAAAGCGCAAGTCGCGCGGCTCATCTCGCGGTCAGCGGTCAGTCCGCGAGTCGGTAGGGTAGGGGAATGCGCCAGATCGTAGACAACAGGGCGGGATGACGGGGTTGGAAGACAAGAAACGCCCCCGAGCTGGGCTCGAGGGCGTTGGAGACATGGTTGTTCGTCGGCGGTTCGGCCTATGGACGCATCAACGGCGCGTAGATCACGTCACGAGGACTGGCGAGGGATGCGCGGGGCCTTCTGGAACTTGCCGGCCTTGATGTAGCGCGCGCAGACGCGAACGCGACGCACCGTACCGTTCTCGTCGACCACGCGGATCTTCTGCAGGTTCGGCGTCCACCGACGCTTCGAGATGCCCGTGACCTTCTGACCGATACCGCCTTCGCGCTTGGCCTTACCGCGCCGCTCGACGCGCTTGCCTACGCGCGGGCGCTTACCGCTGAACTGGCAGACTTTCGACATGACCCACTCCCACTCATGCATACCCCGAGCCCGCTCGGTGTATCTGGAAGGGGCTTCGGTGATATACTGGTCGCAAACAGAGGGCGAATACTACCACAAGCCCTTGTCGTTTTCAACCTGCGGCGGGCCCGTCCCTCCGGTCAGCCCAGCCGCGGCCTCGAAGGAATGTGTACGCGCGTGACCATGCCAAGCCGCCATGCCGCCAGGGCTGCGCTCTGCCTGCTCCTGCTCACGCTGATCGCCGGGTGCGTTCACGTGGGCAGCCCGTTCCGGCAGTACCCCATCCCGTCGTCGGCCCCGCCCGTGGAGGATATCCTCACGGACCTTGCCGAGAACGACGGGGCGATCGCGGGGTTTCGGGCGACGGGCGCGTTTATCGTCGAGACGCCCGAGATCACGAAGCGTCGGTTCCAGGGGCGGGTCGTCTACCAGCGGCCGCACGACCTGAGTCTGCGGGGCAACCATCCCGTGCTCGGAACACGCATATTCGAGATGGAATGCCGCGGAGACGCCTGGGTGATCGATATTCCCTCCGAGAACCAGCGGTTCACGGGGCACGGCGCCGCCGAGTTCGACGGCGTGGAAGGCGTGTCCGTTACGCCCTTCGACATCGCCCGCGAGGTGTTTTTCCAGGAAGACTGGGACGCCGTCGCCCCGGATCAGGTGGAGATGCTGCGGTACAGTCCGCGCACGCAGTCGGCCGTGCTCGTGGTCACCCGTCCGGACGGGTTCCGACGCCGCATCGAGGTGGCGGGCGCGCCGTGGGTGGTGACCCGAAGCAGCCTCTATACCCCGGAAGGCGAGCTGCTCTCGGAGGTCGAACGCGGCGAGTACCGCGAGGTCGACGGATTTCGGGTGGCTTCGCGCGTCGTGTCGACTTTTCCGCTCAACCACGCCAGCTTCGAGTTCAGGCTGCGCGGCATCGAGATAGATGGAGACCCCTATGACCCAGACCTTGGACGCGCGACGGCCGTTGAGTGAGCCGGAGACGCACGGCGGGGACGCGTTGACCGGCTTGACCGCGGCGGCGATCGCCGAACGGCTGGGCGTCGCGCCGATGCACGGGCGGCAGATCTTCCGCTGGCTGCAGCGCAAGCAGGTCTTCGAGGTCGAGCGCATGACGGACCTGAGCAAGGACCTTCGCGCGGCGCTGGCCGAGCGCGCGGATATCTGCTGTCTGCGGCAGGAAACTGTCAGCGCGAGCCCGTCCAGCGGCACACGGAAGGCGCTGTTTCGACTGCATGACGGGGAAACGGTGGAGTCCGTGCTCATCCGTGATCGCGACCGGGCCACGCTGTGTCTGTCGACGCAGGTGGGGTGTGCGGTCAAGTGCAGCTTCTGCGCGACGGGTATGGGCGGTTTTCGCCGCAACCTGACCGTGTCGGAGATCGTCGAGCAGGCCTTGCGCCTGATTGCGGATGCCGATCTCGGCGAGCGCACGCCGAACATCGTGCTCATGGGCATGGGGGAGCCGTTCCGAAACTACGACGCGTCGCTGGCTGCCGTGCGGCTGCTCATGCGGAAGGACGGCCTGCGGATCGGCGCTCGAAAGATCACGATCTCGACGGCGGGCGAGGTGAAAGGCATCGAGCGTTTCGCCGGGGAAGGGATGCAGGTGCGGCTGAGCGTATCGCTCCATGCGGCCAACGACACGCTGCGGAACGAACTCGTGCCGCTGAACCGCAAGTACCCGTTGGCGACGCTTATCGGGGCGGTGCGGTCGTACATCGCGCACACCGGGCGGCAGGTCACGTTCGAGTGGACGCTGCTGCGTGACGTGAACGACGCGCGGAAGGATGCCGAGGAGCTGTGTGATCTGGTCGGACCGCTCAAGGCGGTGGTCAACCTGATCCCGTGCAACCCTGTGGCCGGCTTGGGATACCGCGCCCCATCGTCGGCGCGATGCCAGGCGTTCCAGGCGGCGTTGACGGCCCGGGGCGTGAAATCGACCCTGCGCAAAGAGCGCGGCCAGGACATTCTGGCGGCCTGCGGTCAGCTCCGCCGTCAGACGGAGCGGACGCGCGCGCCGGAGGAAGGCTGACCCGATCGGCTAGAGCTCCGGATCCACGCCCAGTTCCGCCTCGAGTTCCGCGTGCAGCGCGTTGAGCGACGACTCAACCGCCTCGAGGATGCGCGAGGTTCTCCGGGCGCCGGCGTAGTCATCCGGATCGGTGACCGCTCCATAGCGCCACACGATGCGCGCGCCCGGCTTCGGGATGGCCAGCCGATCCCACGAGTTCAGCCGCCAGGCGCGCGTCGGGGCGACGGCGAGGGGGATCACGGGACAGCCGCTGCGCATCGCGAGCAGGGCGATGCCGGGCTTGGCCTCGCGGCGCGGTCCTTTGGGGCCGTCCAGCGTGAAGCCCACGGCCGGGGTCAGTCGGGCGGCTCTCGCCATGTCGATCAACGCTTCGCGACCGCCGCGCGACGAGGACCCGCGGACCGCGTGCAGCCCGAACTCCGCGACGAAACGCGCGGCCAACTCGCCGTCGAAACTGTAGCTCGTGAGCGTGTGGTAGCCGGTTCCCCGGAAGTGCCACGCGGCCAGGGCCAGCGTCTCGTGCCAGAACGCGACGAGCACGTGGCCGCGTTCGCGGAGGAGGGCGTCGAACGCATCTTGCCCGCGAACTTCGGTGCGGCACGTGGCCAGGATGCCGCGAAAGAGGCATGCAACGGGGAGCGGGGTCAGCGTGAGGACCGTTCGCTGACGCGCCGAGAACCGGTTCGGGCTCTCGTAGTTGATCCCCTCGAACCTCACCGACAGGTTCGCCCTTTGACGAGCTGCCAGACCACGCGCGTGCGCGGCGTCGGCAGCGCGGCGAGGGCCGCCCGCGCGAGGATCTCTCCGCTGATCGCGTCGATCTCCGTCGGCTTGCCGTTGCGCATGTCCTGCAGCATGGACGACGTGTTCTCCGCCGTCTTCCTGCAGATCTCCTCGGTCTTCTCGACCAGGCTGCACGGGAAGCGGTAGCCCTCGCTGGTGGCGACTTTCACGGCTTCGACCACGAGGTCGCGCAGCAGCTTCCGCACTTCGGGAATCTCGAGCAGCCTGCCGTTGGGCACGTCCAGGAGGGCCGTCAGCGGGTTGATCCCCGCGTTGACGGCGACCTTCTCCCAGATGGCCTGCCCCGGGGCATCGGTGAGTTCGACGGCGAACCCCGCCGTGCGCAGCGCTTGCGCCGCGCCCTCTGTTGGGCAGGACGTCCATGCGCCGAACGTCGTCAGGCCGGCGGCGAAATGGCGAACGCGGCCCTCCGCGAGCAAGGTGGCCGCCTCGGAGGTCGACCCCGCGAGCACCCGCGAGGCGCCGACCGTCGCGCACAGGCTCTCTGCGTTGCCCAACCCGTTTTGCACTGTGAGGACGGGGCAGGATGCCGGGAGCGACAGGGACGCGGTGCTGTAGGCCTTCACGCAGATGATGCAGAGATCGACGCGCCCGGGGTCGTCGACCGCCAGCGGCACGGGTTGCGTGAACGCGCCGCCGTCGCTCTCGATGACGATGCCCTGCCGGTTCAGGCGATCAGCGCGGTCCTTGCGATGGTCGACGAGGACAGTCGTGACGCCCGCCCGGGCCAGACGCGCAGCGAAGAGACATCCCAAGGCCCCGGGGCCAAACACCGCCGCCTTCACCGCGCGCTCCCTTCGCCGTCTGTCGCCTTGCCGATCACGGTATCGCCTGCACGAAGCAGCCTTGGTACGCCGGCTGCGCGTTCAGCTCGGCCCTGCGCCGATTGGCCGCGGCCCGGTCGGCGTATCGACCCGCCACGATGCGTATCCACTTCCCGTCGGCGGACTCCACGATCGTCGCGCCGAGCTGGGGGTGTTGCGCAATGTACTCTTGCGCCTTGCGGCGCGCCGCCTGAGGTCCCTCGGCGCCGATGGCGATCGCGGCCACCTGCACGCCGAAATGCGTGTCCTGCGACCCGGCGGCCGGGCTCGGGGACGCGGGCGGCTCGACGCGTGTCGGGTCAGGCGCAGGCGGCGTCGCGGGGGAGGGTTGGTCCAGCAGCTCGGCGCCCATCGGCGGCGTCAGCGGCTCGACGCGGGTCCGCTCGCGCGGCGTCTGGTTCCCCGGCGTCGGCGGGGCGTCCTGGGGCGCTTCGGGGGGCGTCTCCGGCATGGGCGGGGCGTCCTGCGGCGCCTCGGGCGCAGCCGCGGGCTCCGGTCCCTCGACCGCCTCAGGCTCTTCTTGCGTTTGCTCGACGGCAGGCGGAACGCTGGAGGAAGCGCCCGCGGAGGCGATCTCTCGCAGATCGACGTAGCGAACCGAGTCGGATGATGACGCAGAGGGCGTTTCTTGAGAAGGCGGCGACGCGGACGGCGCCCCTTGCCCGTCGCGGACGTCGAGCCGCGGCGAGGTCTGGCGACCGGGGCCGTCCGGGTCTGCGCCCGCCTGATCGGAAGCGGCATCCGCGTTCGGTTCCGTCCGGGCGACCATGGCCCCGAGTCTCGGCTCGTTCCGTTCGATGAACATGCCGAGGACGACAAGTCCCACGCTGACCACGATGGCCGCGACGACGATGAAGGTGAGTTGTCGCGCGGTGATCTCGAGCACGGGCGGATCGTTGCGCCGCGGGCTAGCCTTGCTGGGCGACATCGTTTGCTTCGACCTCCTCGTCGGGGGTTTCGAACGCGGCGAGACGGCGCATGAGCTCTTCGCGTGCGGCCTCGAGCTCCCGCAGGGTGAGCCCCGGGTCGGGGACCTCGACCAGGCGGTCCCCATGGCGATCGGCGAAAAGGGCCGTGCGGTGCTCGTGTTCGGGGTTGTCCGATTCCTTGATGAGGCGGAAGACCTTCTGTCGCCGGAGCAGTTGCGATGCGAGGTACGCGAGGGCCATGTCGGCCCGCGCATCGCCTTCGGCGGCGTCGTAGAAGACTTGTCGGAGCGGACTGTGGACCTCCGCAGGCTGCTCGGATTCCGGGTCGCGGTATACCGTGCGCCAGAACGCCACGGCCTCGTCAGCCAGCTCCTTCGTCCATGCATCCGTGCAGAAATCCTGGCGGACGTAGGCGTGGTCTTCGACGAGGACGCGACTGACCACCCGTTCGCCGTGGGCGAACGGCCGGTCCGTGGCAGCGCATTTCCGAGCGGTCTTGGTGATCTTGACTTCCACGACTGCGGGGGATTCCTCTCAACGAAGGGGGAGGGAGAAGCGGCTCAAGGCGCATCTCCCGCTGGGGCGCGCCCGGCGCCCATGATTCCGCCTCCGATCTTAAGCAAATCGAACAGGACTTTTCTAGGCAGATCAATGACGCGCACGGCATCGCCGATGACCTCGAGACCCCCGGTGACCACCGTGACGCTCACGGGCGGGCCCTCGGCGAGGGTTCCCTTCGGGCTGCCGATCGTGCCCGTCAGGTGGAAACTCAGCTCGATGTTCTGTTGCGCGATTCGGTGCCCGGAGATGCTGAGCGAGTCGCGCAGCGCGGGGATCCGCTCGGCCACGTCCGGCGCGAGCGAGACCCGCACGTCGTAGTCGAGCTCGCCGCCGATGACGAAGCCGCCGTCGGCCGTCACGTCGATGCCGGGAGACTGCAGGCGCGCGTTGGGCGTCTGGACGGCGTCTTTGTCGAACTCGATGTCGGCGCTCAGCTTCTCGAACCGCAGCGAAGGCGGCAGCGCGGTGATCGAACCCTCGATCTGGGAATCCAGTTCAGAGAGCAAGTAGTCGGCGCTGAAGGCGCCGTCACGCACCTCGAATGCCCCTCGCCCCAGCAGCGTACCCGGATCGTCCGAGTCCTTGGAGAACGTCACTTCCCCCCAGAGTGCGCCCGATAGCGCAGGGGGCAGGTGCAGATGCTGGAGCAGACGGGAGACCGGCGCGCCCTCGAAGCGATTCGACGACACATAGGCGTTCGCGGCGCGGTCTCGCTGGTACGACCCGGACACCGCGCCCCCGTCGACCGTCGCCTGGTACCGCGTGAGGCCGGCTTCGGAGGGCGTGAGATAGGCCGTCGCCGTGAAGTCGGTTCCGTCCCACGGGGGCATTGACAGTTCGTCGCATTTCAGATCGAAGGTGAAGTGGCGCGGCGTGGGAGGGTATGCGGCCGCCAGTTCAGGCGGTATATCCTTCGGGGGAAACCAGACCTCTCCCAGTGAAGGCATCCAGGCGCGTTCCGCTTCGAGGGCGATGTCCGCCGTGTTGGTGGCATCGTTCACAAAATGCGCGCGGAACCGAAGCCCGTGCGCCTCCAGGGGGGCTTCGCCGCCGTCCGGCATCAGGCGCAGGTCGGAGACAACGCCCGTGCCGACGGCTTCCCACTGCGGCTCGCCGTCGGGGGCGGCGCCGGGCAGGCGCTTCCATGTGTAGACGACATCGGTCGCTTCGCCGCCCGAGATGCGGTAGGGCAGGCGGAGGGAGGCGCCCGCCGTCGCGGCGTCCAGTCGGTCCGCCTCGATGGTCGACTCGATGGCGCGCCACTTGCCGTCTATACGTTCCATCTGCATGCGAACGGCGCCTTCGCCGCCGGCGGTGAAGAGATCTGACTCCAGCTCGAACCGCTTGCCGATCCGCAGGTCGCCTTTCCCCGAGGCCGATATGGCGACGCCGGGCGGTTTCCGCAGCCACCAGCGGTGCAGGATCTCTGCCCGTGTGCCGTCGACGTCGGCATCGAAGGTCACGCGGTCCTTCGTGAACGTTCCAGTTGCGGAGATGCCGAACCTGCCGCTGAGCTCCGTGTTCCGGATGCGCGTATGGAGGAAGGTGTCCTCGGCCTGGGCGATGGCGCCCTGCACGGAGAACTCCCCGGACTTCTTGTCGGTCTGATAGCGTAGCCGCCCGGACGCCTGCTCGCCGTCCAGCACGCCCACGAGCGGGTCCACGGTGAGCTCGCCCGCTTCGAAGCGAACCGCGCCGCGCAAGTCCTGTGCATGCAGCGTGCTCTGCGCGTGCCGAACGGATCCGTCTGTGATATTCGCCGAGACGCGCGGCCACTGATCGCCCGTGGCGTACGATGCGGCCAGGTTGCGGTACGTGAGCGAGACCTCGGGGTAGTCAGAGCGCGAGGGTGCGAACGCCAGTTCGCCGTCGGTCTCCCGCATTCCGAGCGTGAACGACAGGGCGTCGGGCGCGCCGGCTACGCTGAAATCAACGGCGCCGAGACGGTCGAAACGGACCTCCGCTTCGCCCCACTCGGCCAACTGCTCGGCGTAGTGGTTGAGCGCTGCATCTGTCAGGGTCTCAGCCGGGTAGCGGTCCAGGCGTCCGTGAACGTCCAGGAGAGGGCGTCCCTCGGTCCAGCGGATCGCGCCGCCGACCGAGCCCTGCCAGTCGGCGAGGAGGAAGCGCGCCGACTCGATGTCGAGACGATCCTCGTTGCGCAGCCACGCGGCCTGCGCGGCGACGGCGCCCTGAAGAATGGGGGGGACGAAGGGGGAATCGGCCGCGATGGCCAGCGCATCGGAAGCCAGTTCCACATGTAGGTCGACACGGTCCGTGTCCTGGGCATGCGCTTCGATGGATCCGTCAACGGCGCCCGACTCGATCACTGGGGTGTCCGACGGCAGCAGTGCCGCGGTCCGTTCGGCATCCAGTCCGCTGAAGTCGATTCGAGCGTCGTATGCGTCCGGCCCCGCGTACGCCAGGTCCAGACGGGTCTCCGCGCCGCCGAGGAACGGTACGGCGGCCTCCATTCGTAGATGGAGCGTCTCGGCGTCGGCCACGCGAAAGGCGTCGAACGAGATGTCCGTGATCTGGATGTCCTCATCGGGCAAGAGACCGGTCGCCCGGACGGTGCAGTTCGACCCGCGCACGCGGAAACCGCGCCCCGATCCGCCGCCTGCTGCGCGCGGTTGGGAGAGGCGGCCCAGCCAGTCGGAGCCGCGGTCGCCGTCGGATGGGGGGATGACCAAGTCGATCCGCGCCTGTTCGATGCGCAGCTCGTCGATGATGGCATCCCCAGCGAGCAACTCCGCCCAGTCTACTGAGGCGTAAGCGATAGGCGCGCTGATGAAGACGGATATGCCGCCGTCCAGCGTGAGCTGCGCACGCGGCTCCTCGAAACGAAGCCCCCGAAAGCCGTTCGCCGACACGGCCCGCGCATCGAGTCGCGCGCCGGTCCTCGCCGCCGCCTGTTGCAGCACGACCGTGCGCAGCCCTTCGAGTTGATGGCGCGCGGCCAGCCCGGAGAACACCAGCCCGGCCGCTGCACAGAGCAAAACGCCCAACCCGAAGCGCAGCGCTCTGGGATGTCCGGCGGTCAGCGCGAGATCCCGGTTCGGCTCAGCCCTCTTCCGGGGGCTCGTCGGTTGGGGGAGCGGCTGTGGGCGATTCGGTCTTGGGGGTGTCATCAGGTTTGGCCATGTTCTTCCAGGCGATGCCCCGTTTCTCGAGGATCTGGAGCCGAAGCCGTTCCGTGAGTTCGGGGTGCTCTTTCAGGTACAGCCGCGTGTTCTCGCGGCCCTGTCCCAGGTTCTCGCCGTCCATGCTGAACCATGCGCCGCTCTTCTGGATCACCTTGTCTTCGATGGCCAAGTCCAGGATGTCGCCCTCGCGCGAGATCCCCTCGCTGAACAGGATCTCGAACTCGGCTTGTTTGAACGGTGGGCTGAGCTTGTTCTTCACCACCTTGGCGCGCACCCGGTTGCCCACATTCTCATCGCGCTCCTTGACGCTGGCGATACGTCGCACGTCAATGCGCATGCTCGAGTAGAACTTCAGCGCGCGGCCGCCGGTGGTCGTCTCCGGACTGCCGAACATCACGCCGACCTTCTCGCGAATCTGGTTGATGAAGATCACCAACGTGCGCGAGCGACTGATCGCCGCGGTCAGCTTGCGCAGGGCTTGCGACATGAGCCGCGCCTGCAGGCCCACGTGCGTGTCGCCCATATCGCCCTCGACCTCCGCCTTCGGCACGAGCGCGGCGACCGAGTCGATCACGATCACTTCGACGGCGTTGCTCCGCACGAGGGTTTCGCAGATCTCCAGCGCCTGTTCCGCGGTGTCCGGCTGCGAAACGAGCAGGTTGTCGATGTCGACCCCGAGTTTGGCGGCGAAATCGGGGTCGAGGGCGTGCTCGGCGTCGATAAAGGCCGCCTGGCCCCCGAGCTTCTGGGCCTCGGCGATGACGTGGAGCGCCAGGGTCGTCTTGCCCGTGGCCTCGGGGCCGTAGACCTCGACCACCCGGCCGCGGGGGAACCCGCCGATGCCGAGCGCCAGGTCGAAGGCGATCGAGCCGGTGGGGATGGCGCCGATCCGGACCGCCGCCTCCTTCTGGCCGAGCTTCATGACCGAACCCTTGCCGAACTGCTTTTCGATCTGGGAGACGGCGGCCTCGATGGCGCGGCTCCGGGAGGCCTGTTTCGCTTCTGTTTCTTCGATTTTCACCTTATCCATCCTTTTCTCCTCAATAATGGAGGACGCCTGTGAGTGGGGAACATTGTCATTTTATCACGACCGCGGCAAATTCTGAATACCGGTGACCTTCTTCGCCCATCTCTCCCCGCCTCCTCGCGACGCGAACCGGCGGAATTCTTGGCTCAGGCCGGCTGGTAGGTATAGAACCCCCGGCCCGACTTCCGGCCCAGGTAGCCGGCGGCGACGTATTTTTTGAGGAGCGGGCACGGCCTGTATTTCGGGTCCTGGTAGCCTTCATGGATGACCTCCATGATGTTCAGGCAGATATCGAGCCCGATCAGGTCGGCCAGGGCCAGCGGCCCCAGCGGGTGGTTCATCCCGAGCTTCATGACCGTGTCGATCGCCTCGACCGTGCCCACGCCTTCCATCAGGCAGAAGACGGCCTCGTTGATGAGCGGCATCAAGACCCGGTTGGCGATGAACCCGGGGAAGTCGTTCGCCTCGGCCGTGACCTTGCCCATCTTTTCGGCCAGGGCCTTGACCGCGGCGAAGGTCTCGGGCGTGGCGGCGATCCCCTTGATCAGCTCGACCAGGACCATGAGGGGCGCCGGGTTCATGAAGTGCATGCCCATGAACCGGCCGGGGCGGGAGGTGAGCGCGGCCAGACGGGTGATCGAAATCGACGACGTGTTCGAGACGATGATGCGCTCCGGCGCCATCAGCCGGTCGAGTTCCTGAAGGACGCTTTTCTTGACCGCCAGGTCCTCGACCACCGCCTCGACGGCGAAATCGGCGCCCTGGAAATCGGCCAGGGAAGTCGTGGGCTTGATCCGGGCGAGGATGGCGGCCTTGTCCTCCGTAATCTTCCCCTTCTCGATGAGCTTGGACACGCTTTTGTCGATGCCCTTCAGCGACCTGTCCAGGAGCTCCGGCGCGAGGTCGTGGAGGATAACGGCAAAACCCGCCGTTGCCGCCACCTGGGCGATGCCGCCGCCCATGGTACCCGCGCCGACGACTCCGATCGTCTTGATGTCCATTGTTTCCTCCTCCTCCGGGCCCTTTCAGACGAGCTCAATCGCCATGGCGACCGCGTCCCCGCCGCCCAGGCACAGGGAGGCGATGCCATTCTTAAGGCCGCGGTGTCTCAGGGCATAGAGGAGCGTCGTCAGGATCCGGGCGCCCGTCGCCCCGATTGGGTGGCCGAGGGCCACGGCGCCGCCGTGGACGTTGACCCTGGCCGGGTCGAGGCCGAGCTCCCTGATCAGAACGACCATCTGCGAGGAGAAGGCCTCGTTGATCTCGAACAGGTCGACGTCGCCGACGGTCAGCCCGGCCCGGCGCAGCGCGAGCGGGATCGCCTCGGCCGGTCCGACGCCCATCATCGTCGGGTCCACGCCGACTGCCGCGAACCCGACGATCCGGCCCAGCGTGGTCAGCCCGTGCCGCCGTACCGCCTCGCCGCTCGCCACCACGACCGCCGCGGCGCCGTCGGCCATCTGGCTGGCGTTGCCGGCCGTGACGGTGCCGTCGCCGGTGAACGACGGGCGGAGCCGGGCGAGCCGTTCCGGTGTGGTGTCGGGGCGTACCGTCTCGTCGCGGTCCAGCTCGTCCAGCGGCAGCACCTCCTGCGCCATCGCGCCGGACTCCCAGGCCCGGGCCAGCCGCTGGTGGCTGCGCGCCGACCAGGCGTCCTGGTCGGCGCGGGACACGCCGAACTCGCGGGCGACCTTCTCCGCGGTCTCGCCCATGCTCATGCCGCACATCGGGTCGGTGCCGCCGCCGCGCCAGCCGTCCTGGAGCAGGACGTCGCCGCGGCGCACCCCGTCCCACCGCAGCGTGTACGGCGCCAGGTACGGCATCGTGCTCATGCTCTCAGCGGCCACCGCGAGCGCCACGTCGGCCTCGCCGGACCGGACCGACCGGTGCGCGAGCTGCACCGCCTTGAGGCCGGAGGCGCAGGCCATGTTGATCGTCTGCGCCGGTGCCGGCACCGGCACGCCCGCCGCGAGCGAGATCTGCCGTCCCGGGTTCGGGCCGTTGCCCGCCTGGCGGCAGTTCGCCACCACCGTCTCGTCCACCGCCTCGGCGGGCACACCGGCCCGCGCCAGCGCCTCGGCGCCGGCGAGCCCGCCCAGGCGCACCACCCGCACGTCGCGCAGCGCGCCGCCGTACCGGCCGTGCGGGGTACGCACGGCGCCGACCAGGAACGCTTGCCTGTCCATCACGGAGCCTCTCGGTCGGCGCGTACGACGCGCTTGCTCTTGTGGGTGCTGCGCGGCAGCGCGCCCTCGGGAACGGTCTCCACCACCGCGCGCACGGTCAGCTCGGCGCGCACGGCGTGCGCCAGCTCGCGGGCGACCCGCTGGTCGTCGCCGGTCACCTCGACGCGCAGCTTGATGCCGGGGAGGTAGCCGGTCGCCGGGTCGGTGACGTCCTCGTCGAGGACGATGAGGTACTCGCCGCAGGTGCCGGGCGTGGCCCGGACGACCTGCTCGACGGCGGACGGGAACAGGTTCACCCCGCGTACCACGAGCATGTCGTCGGCCCGGCCGACGACGCCGCCCGGCAGCCGGGCGAGCGTGCGCCCGCACGGGCAGGCGGTGCTGTCGCGGACCACCACGTCGCCGGTGGCCCAGCGCACCAGCGGCGTCGCCCGCTTGTCCAGGTGGGTGAGCACCAGCAGGCCGGGGGTGCCGTCGGGCACCGGCTCGTGGGTGTACGGGTCGAGCACCTCCGCGTACGCGAAGTCCTCGGCCAGGTGACCGCCGGCCTGTTCCTCGCACTCCCAGGCGATCGGCTGGAACTCCAGGCTGCCGTACCCGTCGAAGCACTTCGCGCCCCAGCGCTGCTCGATGTGCGCGCGGGTGGCCGGCACCCCGGCGCCCGGCTCGCCGCCGACCTGGATCCGCCGTACCGGCGAGTCGCGCAGCGGGGTGCCGGCGCGTTCCGCGGTCTCGGCCAGGTGCAGCATGAACGACGGTGTGCCGCCGACGGCTGTGGTGCCGTACCGGAAGATCGTGTCGATCTGGCGTTGGGTGTCGCCGGAGCCGGCGGGCAGCAGCGTCACGCCGATGCGCTGGTAGCCGGCCGTCGCGCCGAGCCCGCCGACGAACCAGGCGTAGCTGAACAGGCACTGGTACACGTCGGTGTCGCGGACGCCCTGGCTGTACGCGGCCCGCGCGTACAGGTCGGCCCAGCGGTCCAGGTCGTGTGCGGTCCAGAGCACCGGCGTCGGGTTCGAGGTGGTGCCGGAGGAGAAGTGCACCCTCCGGCGCTCTGCGACCGGCGCGGCGACGGCGCTGCCCCAGGGCGGGTGGGCCGCCAGGTCGGCCACGTAGTCGGCCTTGCCGACCAGCGGCAGGCGGCGCAGATCGGCGAGTTCGCGCACGTCGCCGGGATGGAAGCCGAGCGCGTCCCACCGGGTGCGGTAGAAGTCGCTGGCGTCGTACACGTAGGACAAATGCGCCTTCAGCCGGGTGAGCTGGTACGCGGCCAGCCGCTCGCGTGGCCACGTCTCGGCCTCGTGCCAGTGGCGCTCGGAGAACGGCCCGGTCATCGCGGGCTCCGGCACAGCCCACCGACGATGAAGTCGGCGTACTCGTCGGCGAGCCGCTGCCGGGTGTTGTAGTCGCCGCGCTGCGGGTCGTACCAGAGGCTGATCCAGTTCAGCGCGCCGAGCAGCGGCTTGGTGGCCAGCCGGCTGTCCACCTCGCGGAACACCCCGGCCTTCCGGCCCTCGTCGATGACGTCGGCGAAGATCTGCTCGTACCGGTCGCGCATGGCGATCACGGTCTCCAGGGCCTGCTGCTGGGCGGGCGCCTCGCCGAGGCGGCGCATCTCGACCGCGCGCATCGCCACGCGCTGGAACGAGTTGCGGGTCATCATCAGCCCGGCGTGGTGGTGCGCCATCCGCCAGAGCCGGGTGGCCGGGTCGAGGCCGCCGTTGCCGGCGATCGGCTCGATCCCGTCGATCAGCTCCTGCATGCCGGTGGTGACGATGTCCAGGAAGACGTCCGCTTTGGCCCGGTAGTAGTGGTAGACCCGGCCCTTCGTGGCGCCCATCTCGCGGGCGATGTCGTCGATGGTGGTTGCCGCGTACCCGTTGCGGGTGAACGCGGTGGCGGCGGCCTCCAGGATGTCCCGCCGGCCGGGGGCGGGCGGGCGCGCGGTGGTCTCGTCGTCGGCGGTCATGCGGTGGTCTCCGGTGCGGTGGTGTCGGGTACGGCGGNNGGGCGGATCGGCGAGCCGGTGCCGCCCCGGATGGACAGCGGGGTGGCGATGAAGAAGAAGTCCCAGACCTGCTCGGCGGCCAGCGGCGCCAGGTTCATCGCCTCCATGATCGGTACGCCGTGGTCGACCAGCAGGTGGCAGTGCACCGCCAGCGCGGGGCTGGGCATGTGCTCGAACGCGATGGTGTCCGCGCCTGCGGCCACCACGCCGTGGTCGGTGAGCCAGCGCGCGCCGCTCAGGTCGACGCCGGGCGCGCCGGTGGCGACACCGAGGTACGCGGCGTTGTCCGTCCACTTCTCGTCCCAGCCGGTACGCACCAGCACCACGTCGCCGGGGCGAGGGCGGGGCCGGTCGGCGAACCACCGCTCGAACAGTTCCGCGCCGACGCCGTCCGCGGGTGTCAGCGGCCGGCCGAGCGCGA
>DIWA01000074.1 GCA_002422525.1 Candidatus Hydrogenedentes bacterium UBA6118 | reverse complement strand
GGGGTCGCTGCCGCCGTAGGGGTCGCCGGAGCCGCCGTAGGGGTCGCTGCCGCTGTAGGGGTCGCTGCCGCCGTAGGGGTCGCCGGAGCCGGAGGGACTGGCGCCGGTTTGGGCGGGGGCGATGGCGTAGGGGTCGCCGAATGAGGCGAGGATGGGCTGGTTGGCGGGGTGGCGCGATTCGTTGGCGCTGGTGATGCGGACGGCGGCCTGGTCGCCCCAGGGGCAGCTCCATTCGCAGATGCCGCAGCCGATGCAGAGGTCGGGGTTGATGCGGGGCTGCTGGAGGGTGCGGGTCGTGCCGTCGGGTTGGGGGACGTCGACGTTGACGAGGTAGATGGCCTTGACGGGCAGGGGGCAGTGTTCCTCGCAGACGATGCAGGGGTGGCCGTAGGCGTAGGGGAGGCAGCGGGTGGTGTCGAAGCTGGCGATGCCGATGCGGACCTCCTGTTTCTCGGCGAGGGGGAGGTTGGCGATGGCGCCGGTGGGGCAGACTTGGCCGCAGACGTTGCAGTTGTACTCGCAGTAGCCGACTTTGGCGACCATTTTGGGGGTCCAAAGGCCCTCGATTCCGGCTTCGAGGCCGGCGGGGTGGAGGGCGTTGGTGGGGCAGGCGCGCATGCAGAGGCCGCACTGGATGCAGCGCTGGAGGAATTGGGGTTCGGGCTCGGCGCCCGGGGGCCGGATGAGGGTAGGCTCGAAGGTCTTGGCTTGGGCCTCGGGGGTGAGGCGGAATGCGAGCATGCCGACGAGGCCGCCGGCGGCCGCGGCGAGGGCGGCGCGTTTGGAGAGGTCGAGCGCGCCGGCGTCGGCGGGCCGAACGGGGGACTCGAACTTGAACGAGAGCGACTTGAAGTTGCAGGCGGCGACGCAGTTCCAGCAGGCGAAGCATTCGGTGGGGAGCCACTCGCCTTGCAGGTCGGGTTGGGCGGCCGCGGGGCAGACTTCGTTGCACTTGCCGCAGTCGTTGCAGGTGTCGGGGTCGTTCTTGAGGCGCATCATGGGGCGCTGGGAGAACAGGCCGAGCAGCCCGCCCGCGGGGCAGATGTAGCGGCACCAGAAGCGGGGGCGGACCCAGTTGAGCAGGACGATGGCGACGAACAGGGTCGCGATGAGCAGGCTGCCGACGAAGGCCTGGCGGTCGACGCGGAAGACGCGGTTGCGCAGGAACTGGTAGACCGGCTCGGTGACGCTGGTGAGGTGGAGCGGGCCGAGATGGGGGTCGGCGTGGTAGACGGCGTTGGCCCCCTCCTGCGCGGCGTAGTGGACGGCGGGGAGGGCGGCCGCGGCGACGCTGCGGTAGAGGAGGGGCAGGGGGGAGAAGACGCCGACCCAGTGCGCCCCGAAGAGGGCGGCGACGAGGAGCGCCAGGAGGGCGATGTATTTGCCGCGTTGCCAGGGCGACCGGCGTTGTCGCGGCTGGGGCGCCCGGGGGCGCGGCCGGAGCCAGGACATGAACGTGTGGACGGCGCCGAGCGGGCAGATCCATCCGCAGAACGCGCGGCCGAGGACGAGCGCGGAGAGCAGGACGATCAGGCCCAGGATGAACCCGTGCCCGAGGTGGTGCGACGCGAGGAAGGTCCCCACGACGACGAGGGGGTCGATGTTCATGAGGGCGCGGAGGAACGCGGGCGGATCCTCGGTCTCGTAGAAGGCGGCGATGAGGACCGCCGTCAGGAAACCGAGGAGGCAGACCGTCTGCGCGAACCGCCGCGCCCATTGCATCCAGGAGCGAGGGCGGGGGAGTTTCACGATACTGTCGCTTCCTTAAGTGCGAGGGACTTGTAGTCGACCGTACCCAGGCCGGATTCGGCGCCGAGTCTGATCGTGCCGATGGAGAGCGGCGTATGGCCCAGCAACTCCGCGCCGAAGGCGTCGAGGGCGATGACGTCCGTGCCGACGGCGAAAGTGTTGAGGCGGCGCACGTCGCCGAGGTCGCCGCCGGTGGGGCCGTTGGCGACGAGGGTGCGCACGGCGTCGAGGACGGAGACCTGGGGCTTCATGAAGGCGGTGATGTCGCGCAGGCAGGCGGTGATGTTCTGGTGCCACTGGCCGCGGTTGCCGCCGACGACGCCCATGTAGTTCTTCATGCACAGGGTGGCCGTGGAGAGGCCGTGGTGCTTGGCGATGGGGGCGTTGATGACGATGTCGGACTCGACGATCTCGGGGTAGACGGGCCAGCGCTTGACGGCCTCGCCGCCGACCTGCATCTCGCGGAAGCGGCTGTCGTCGATGAAGATGACATCGGCCCCGGCGGCGCGGGCGATCTCGGCGATGCCGCTGGCGGCGTAGGTCTGCCGGCTGTTGTGGCAGGTGTTGTCGCCGACCTTGACCTTGGAGGCGCCGGCGTCGAAGCAGAGCTCGATGAGGGTCTTCACGACGTAGGGGTTGGTGGTGGCGGCCTGCTCGGGGGTGCGGTTCCAGGCGATGTTGGGCTTGAGCCAGACGACGTCGGACTTCTTGACGAAGCGGCCCATGCCGCCGACGGCGTCGAAGGCTTCGCGTACGAGCTTGGCGGCCAACTGGGCTTCGTCGACAGCGGCGTTTTCGCCGGCCCACGTGGCGATGCACATGTCGTAGGGCTTGTCGGCGGACTGGGCGAAGGCGTGAGGCGCGACGGCGAGGGCGCCGCCGGCGGCCGCGGCCTGGGCGAGGAACTGGCGTCGGCTGGTGGAGCGCATCGGAACATCCTCCTTCGGGTTTGTATTCCGGCAGTTTGGGGGAGGTGAGTATAGCGTATTGGGGCGGCGTGTGGGAAGCGGCGGGAAAGGGGAGTTTGTGGGAGGCGGGAAGAAATGGGAATCGGTAAAGAGGAAGTGGACGGGGTGGACAGGATAGACAGAGTGGGCAGAGTGGACGGGGTGGACGGG
>DIWA01000008.1 GCA_002422525.1 Candidatus Hydrogenedentes bacterium UBA6118 | reverse complement strand
CTCCCGTCCACCCTGTCCACCCCGTCCACCCCGTCCACCCCCCGCCCCCGCTTTGCGCAACGCCCCCCTCCAGTGGCATGCTCCTACGACTATCCACGGAGAGGTTCACATGAGAACAATGCTATTCGGGGCCGATTCCGGTCCGCTGTCCACCGAGGTCCGCAAGCAACCCCTGCTCGAGCTCATGGATCCCGAATCCGACGCCCGCCCCGACGTCGTCATCTGCTTCGGCGGCGACGGCACCCTCCTCACCGCCGAACAGCGCTGGCCAGGCGTCCCCAAGGCCCCCATCCGCAACAGCCGCCGCGGACACCGCTGCATCCCCCATCCGCCCGCGATGGTCATCGAACGCCTCGCCAAAGGCACGCTCTGCCCCCACGCATTCCTCAAAGCCGAGTGCCGCATCGACACGGCCGAGTCCCCTCCCCACGGCCTGCCGTCCAGCCCCCTCCTCGTCGCCATGAACGAGTTCAACGTGCATATGGGCCTCGTCAACAGCGCCGTGCGCTTCCGCCTCTGGCTCAATGGCCGCCCCTACCAGGACAGCGAGGAGATCCTCGGCGACGGCTTCCTTGTCAGCACGCCTTTCGGTAGTACGGCCTACTACAACCAGATCACCCGCGGCCTCTTCCAGGAAGGCCTCGGAATCGCCATCAAGGCCACCAACGCCCACACCGACCACGTCGTCGTGCCCGAATCCACCGAGATCAAGGCCGAGATCACGCGCGGACCCGCCGTCCTCGCCATCGACAACGCGCTCGAGTACCACCGCCTCGACGCCGGCGACACGCTCACCATCCGCCGCCACCCCCATGCCGCCCACGTGCTCTCATGGGACCCAATCTGGCATCCTTGGGACATCTTCTAGCCCATGCGCCCACCGCGCGCCGAACCGCAGGAGCCGACCATGCCCGCCACGTTCACCCGCTGCGCCGTTGCGCTCCTCGTCCTCATCGCCGCCGCGACAGCCGCCTCCGCCCAGAACGCCCCCGTCATCTCCACGCCGGATGACCTCCGCGCCCCCTGGACCGGCGGGGAACTCGAAGCGCCCGACCGCGCCTTCCGTTTCGCCGTCGTTTCCGACAACGCCGGCGGTCCCCGCCAGGGGGCCTTCGCCGCCGCCGTCCGCAAGCTCAACCTCCTCCGCCCCCAGTTCGTCATGAGCGTCGGCGATCTCGTCGAGGGCTACGAAGACGCCGAAGAGGATCTCATCCGGCAGTGGGAGGTGTTCGAGCGCGATCTCGCGCCCCTCGACGTCCCGTTCTTCTACGTTCCCGGCAACCACGACAACGGCCGTCCGCTGTGGGACGCGCTCTACCGAAAACGGATCGGCGCGACCTACTACCGCTTCCGCTATCGCGACGTCCTCTTCCTCTGCCTCTGCTCGAACGATGGCCCGAACAACGGCACCGGCGTGAGCGACGCCCAGGTCGCCTTCATCGAGGATTCGCTCGCCGCCGACGCCGACGTCCGCTGGACCATGGTCTTCGTCCACAAGCCCCTCTGGGATTACCCCGACGATGACGGCTGGCCCCGCATCGCCGCCGCCCTCGGCGACCGCCCCTACACCGCCTTCGCCGGCCACACCCACGAGAACCTCTCCCACGACGTCGGCCCGGACCAGCAGCGCATCACCCTCGGCACGACCGGCGGCGGCAGCCCCCTGCGCGGACCCGACTACGGCGAGTTCGACCAGATCGCCTGGGTCACGATGGAAGCCGATCGCCCCCACGTCGCAATCGTCGCCCTCGATGCGGTCTTCCCCCACGACTTCCTCACCCCCGAACAAGCTGCGGCGACCGCCCCTTTCAAAGCCGACCAGGCCGTCCAGCTCGAGATCATCCACGCCGACGCCCCCGAGTTCTCCGAAGGCGTCACGAAACTCCACGTGTCCAATCCCACGCCCGAGCGCCTCGTCTTCCAAGGTCTGTTCGAGGTCGATCCCGGCATGCGTGCCGAGCCCGCCGCTCCCCGCTTCGTTCTCGAACCCGGCGCCTCAGTCGCCAGCGACATCCGCATCGCCCTCGACGCCCCCCTGCCCGTCGGCCGCGTCCAGCCGCCCGTCCTCCACTGGACCGCCGAGATCGCGCCGAACGCCCCCGGAGTGCGCGCAACCCGGTTCCACGGACGCGCCGCCGCCCTCATCGATCGCGTGTTCACCTGCCAGACTGCACACGCCCCCATCGCCGTCGACGGCGACCTCTCGGACTGGGGTGAGGACAGCTTCGCATACCACGTCACGCGTCCCGGCCAGATCTCCCAGAATCCCGACGCCTGGCGCGGCCCCCATGACGGATCCTACCGATTCGACGTCCGACGCGACAACGCCTTCCTCTACTTCGCAATAGAGGCCCGTGACGACGAGCGCTGCTTCGAGGGCTACAAATACTGGTCGGACTTCATCGCCGTCTACCTCGGCGTCCCCCAGACCGGCGATGCGACCTCCCCCGGCGGACTCAACCTGTTCTCGCTCTTCGCCGCCCCCGCCGTCCCCGACTCGACTGTCCGCGACTACACCCTCGGCGAGGTCCCCGCGGACATCCAGATGGCCGCGCGCGAAACCGTCGACGGCTACACGGCCGAGATCGCCGTGCCCCTCGCCTCCCTCACCGCCGATGCGGAGCGCCCCTTGCAGGGCTTCCTCATGAACATCGGCATGAGCGACCACGACCCCGCGCAGACCCACGAAGGCGTCACCATCCTCCACTGGCGCCCGCGTCCCGCGGGCGACAGCATCCCCCGCGCCTTCGGGGTGTTCATCATGGAGTAGCCGCGCCCGCGGTCGCCTCCTCCACGGTCGCATAGAACGTCGTCGACGTCACGTCTTTGTTCGTCTCGGTGATCGTCAGCGTGATCGGATAGCGCCCCGGCTCCGTGAACGCCTTCTCGGTCGCGAACTCCTTCGCCTTGGTTCCGTCGCCGAACGCCCACTCCACCTTGCGCACCGCGTACGTCGGGTCATATGGAACCGCGAGGCCCGCGACAAACGGCTCCCCTACCGTCACCGGCAACCGGCCCGCCGGCGTGCGGATGATCTCCAGCGCGTTGAACCGCTCCGGCACGCCCGCCTGCATCCGCACATCGCGCACGAACCGCACCATCGCCACCGGCCCCTTCCCCATCAGCACATCCGACACCGCCCGCATCGCCTCGTCCAACGCCGCGGGGTCGCTGTACGTGATCAGGATCGCATCCGCCAGCACAAGGTCCGGCAGACTCGACGGATACCCCACCAGCACGACCACCACCCGCATGCCCTTCGCCTTCAACGCACGGATCAGATCCACCTGCCCCGCCGGCGCCAGGTCCGGCGTCAACACGCAGATCGCCGTCTTCGGCCCGTTCAGGTTCCGCGTCAGCCGGTCAATCTCGAAGTCCATGATCCGACCCGCATGCCGCGCCGTCAGGATCGGCTGCTGCGCAACATGCTTCAGCTCCTTCTCGAGGTACCCGTGCAACTCCTCCACGCCCCGCACGCCCGTGATCCCCACCGGCATCGAACGCAGCTTCGTCAGCGGCAGCGTCTCGTCCCGGTTCTGCACCAGCGTCACGGACCGCCGCTCCACCGCATACGCCTCGCGCGGATACGTCCGCTTCTTCTCGATCTTCTCCGCTTCCCGCGGCTTCGGCGCCGGCCGACCGAGCAGCTCGTGCCGGTCCTTCATATCCAACACCCGCCGCAACGCATTGTCCACGACGTCCTGGTTCATCTCCCCGCGCATGATCGCCGCCACGATCAGGTCCACCGTCTTCGCCACGCGCTGCCCCGCCGAGTTCCACAGCAGCATGTCCGCGCCCGACTCGAGCGCGATCCGCGCCGCCTCCGACGCATCCCGCCCCGTCGACACATCCTCCCCGTCCATCGGCCCCGCCAGGATCACCCCCGTGAACCCAAGCTGGTCCCGCAGCAGGTCTTCCATCACCGCCGACGACATGCACGCCGGCAGATTCCGGCTGTCGATCGTCGCCGCCAGCGTACCCCCCACGTGGATCATCGGCGCGCCCGCCCCGATCGCCCGGATGTAGGGCGCAAGGTCCATCTCCGCCAGCATCGGCAACGGCGTCAGCAACACCGCCGGCCCCCGCTGCAACCGGTTCAGCCCCCCGCCCGGGAACCCCGTCGGCGCAACGATCGTCCCCTGCTCCGTCAGCGTGCGCAGCAGGGTCTCCCCCGCCTCTCCCACAAACTCCGGGTCGCTGCCCAAACACTGAATATCCCCCAGCGCCCCGTCAAGCGTCGGAGCCAGCGTCAGACTCGGCCCCAAGTACATGTTGATCCCAATCGCCGACATCTGGCCGCCGATCAACTGCGCCAGTCGCGCCGTCGCCTCCGGGTCCGCCGCCGCCGCCACGCTCATCAGCGACGGCACAGGCGGAAAGTAGTTCCGCGGACCCCACCCGTACTTCGGGAGCTGATGGAAATCCACCGCGATCAGCAACGGAATCCCCCGCTGCGACTCGATCGGCAACGCCCGCAGTGCCGACACGTACTCCGCGGCCGACTGCGGTTTCATCAACGGCGGCAGCACCACCCCGCCCGGCGGATACGTCAGCAGCAACGCCCGGTCCGCCGAGTCCGGCGCCGGCGCCCCCTGCGGCGACACGATCATCAACTGCGCCACCCGCTCCCGCAATGTCAACGACTCGAACGGCGTCTTCTCCTCATCTCCCTCGAAAGGCGCATTCGGAACCGCAGCCTCCGCGGGAGGCCGCACGATCGTCGGCGCGACCACATCCCCCTCGATCGCTCCCGATATCCCGTACTCCTGCCCTTCAACCACGTCGCCCGTCGTCGCCGGAGGCGCCGCCGCCGCCTCCGCCCCCGACTGCCCCCACGCGCCCCAGCACGCCAACGCCGCGAGCAGCAACCCGACCGGCGCGATGCGCGTCCCGCGACGGCCGCCCCGCCTCGCCTTCATTCCACTCCAAGCATCTATCATACGTCGCACACTCAGGTCGCGCCCCGACTAGAGCACGCCCTCCTCAATCTGCCTGCGCTCCAGCGCCCGCAGTCGATCCCGCAGCTCCGCCGCGCGCTCGAACTCCATCCGGTCCGCCGCTTCCTTCATTTCCTTGCGCAACTTGCGCATCGTCCGCTCCAGGTGCTGCGGCGTGCCGTAGGTCACCTCCGGCTCCGCCGCCTTCGCCACCGTCACATAGTCGCGCTCGTGGATCGACTCCAGCACGTCGCCGATCTTCTTCTCAATGGTCCGCGGTGTGATCCGGTGAGCCTTGTTGTAAGCAAGCTGCCGGCCCCGCCGTCGGTCCATCTCGCCCATCGCCCGCCGCATACTCCCCGTCTCCACATCCGCGTACAGAATCACCCGCCCATGTACGTTCCGCGCCGCCCGGCCGCACGTCTGAATCAGGCTCGTCTCCGAACGCAGATACCCCTCCTTGTCCGCGTCCAGCACCGCCACCAGCGCCACCTCCGGAATATCCAGCCCCTCGCGCAGCAGGTTGA
>DIWA01000063.1:78664-90789 GCA_002422525.1 Candidatus Hydrogenedentes bacterium UBA6118 | reverse complement strand
TGGCCTTCTCGGCCGCCTCCTTCAGGCGCTGTAGGGCCATCGGGTCGGCGCGCAGGTCGATGCCCTGGTCGCGACGGAACTCGTCGCAGGCCCAGTCGATGATGCGCTGGTCGAAGTCGTCGCCGNNGGTCGACTTCACCTCGAAGACGCCGTCGCCGATTTCGAGCACCGAGATGTCGAAGGTGCCGCCGCCCAGGTCGTATACCGCGACCTTCTCGTCCTTCTTTTTATCGAGACCATAGGCGAGCGCGGCGGCGGTGGGCTCGTTGACGATACGGAGCACCTCGAGACCCGCGATACGACCGGCATCCTTGGTCGCCTGTCGCTGGGAATCATTGAAGTAGGCCGGGACGGTGATCACCGCCTTCGTGACCTTCTCCCCGAGATAGCTTTCCGCGGCTTCCTTCATCCGCTGGAGCACCATGGCGGAGATCTCGGGCGGACGATAGGTCTTGCCTTGCACCTCGATCTGGCAGTCGCCGCTCTCGGATCGAGAGACGGTGTAGGGGAACAGCTTGCGCTCCGCCTCCACTTCGTCGTACCGCCGACCCATGAAGCGCTTGATTGAGAAGATGGTGTTCTTGGGGTTGGTGACGGCCTGCCGTTTGGCCGCGGCGCCGACAAGCCGTTCGCCGTCGCGGGCGAAAGCCACGACGGACGGCGTGGTGCGGCTGCCCTCGGCGTTGGTGATCACCGTGGGCTCGCCGGCTTCCATGACCGCGACGCACGAGTTCGTCGTGCCCAGGTCGATGCCGATGATCTTGGACATTGGGGTACACCTCCTTGCGCCCGCGGACCGATGGGTCGTCGCAGGCGGATTGTCGTTCGTTGTTGCGCGATTCCGTCTGTAGTCTGAGAGCACGTTGCGTGCCGAGACCGACCGCGGAGGTGAGGGGAGGGGCGCAAGGCCCACGGATCAGGGGAGTTGTGCGGAGACGCACGGCAACCGGACAAGGGCCTTCGCGCAACGCTGCGGGCGCGCGCGCTTCGATCTGCAACAGGCGGCTATGCCAAGTTGGAACGGAGCGTGGCTCGGCGGAGGCGAAATGCAGAACGGCAGGCGGGGCGTTGGGTCGCGCTCGCCTGCCGTCGCAGGTTGCAGGGTGATGTTTTCGGTCGGCTATGCCTTGAAGGGCGCCGCCGCGGCGGGTTCGAGCACCCGCGCCGTGAAGGACTCCGTGAAGAACAGCTCGATGTCCTCGTGGCCGTGGCGCTGGTAGCCGATGGAAAGGTCCTGGCCCAGGATCATCTCGAAGTCGCCGCCTCGGGTCGAGATCACGGCGCCGACATCCACGCCCGTGCTCCACAGCGTCGGGCCGCCAATGAGGTTGTTGACGACGCGGTAGAGGGGGTAGCCGCCGCGGATGCACTGGAGCATGGCGTGGTAGCGGCTGGGCTCGAGCACCAGAGCGTACGGACCGCCGATGCCCTGGAGCTGGAGGGTCTCGACGGCCTTGCCGACGGCCGCTGGGAGCTCCTCGGGACCCGACCCGATCGGCAGGGCGGGGTGGGGCGAGTTCTCGAGTATGCCCTCGATCCCGGCCGCCTTGTTGCCTTTGAACAGCGCGTTCTCCTCGAATGCGGCGACCGCTTTCGCGGCATCAACCACGGGCGCGAGGTCAGGGTCCGCCGCGCCGCGCGCGAGGTTGTCGAGCTCCCAAAGGTTGAGCTTGAACGGCACGCGCAGCTCGATGAGCGGCTGCACTGTGCGGACGCAATACTCGACGTCGCCGTCGGATGCCGGTTTGCCCAGACGACCGGTGTTCAGCGCCGCGTACTCCCAGCCGTGCGGGCCGTCAACGTCGATGACCGCGCGGGCGGAGAGACAGTTCTTCAGGGCGCGGGTCGCTTCTTCGTCGATCTCGGACCATGCCGCCTCGCTGATCGGAGCGAGGGCCCTGCGGAGTAGATCAGCCATGGCTATGCGTCCTCCTTGCGAAGCGAGCCGATGCCGAGGTCTTTGCCGCCGGTTGATTCGCCTGTTTCCGCGCCGTGACCGCCCTCTTCGATCTCGGTGACCGGACCGGAAGTGAACAGGTACGTGCGGAGTTCCTCGTCGAACTTCGGTATGCGGCGCCGGATCCACTCGAGCGCCATCGCGGCGTGCTCGATCTCCTCGTCGCGGTTGTGGATCAGGATGGCGCGCAGATCATCGTCCGCAGTGACGTCGGCGCGGATGTTGTACCAGTCCACCGCCTCGAGCTCCTCGATGAGCGAGCAGATCGCGCGGTGTATCTCCCGCGTCTCGACGGTGAGTTCGGACGGGGGTTCATGATATTCGCCAGCCATGGCAGCTCTCCTTCCATGCAAATACAACCCGAGACGCAATGATACGCGGATCGGCGTCGCAGGTCCAGCGAACAGGCGTCGCGGACGCGTGTTCAGCCGTTCTCGATCGGGTTGCCGGCGACGTTCTCGCCGCGGCACAACCACAGCTTGTGGCCGGGGTTGCGCTCCGGGATCACCCGCATGGCCATGTCGAAATAGCGCATGGTGTAGCCGCAGCGGCGTCGGGCGCTCGTGTTCGCCTCGGCGCCGTGGATGATGCGGGAATCGTGCAGGGAGCACTGGTTCGGCGCGAGTTCGAAGTAGACGGCGTCCTCCTCGCGCACATCCTCGGGCCGGATCTCCGTGGGGAACAGGTTGGCCTCCGTGTCGACGTCCGCATACGCGTTGGTCGCCGAGCGGTGACTGCCGGGGATGACCTTCATGCAGCCGTTTTCGCGGTCGGACGCGTCGATCGCGAGCCAAACGGTGACGATACTGTCGTAGCGATCGAACCGGCCCGCCCAGTAGTCGGCATCTGTGTGCCAGGGGGTGCGGCGACCGATGCCCGGTTCCTTGCTGATGAAGTGGCTTGACCAGAGACCGATGTTCGGGCCGATGAGCGGCTCGACCAAGTCGATCACCGCGTCGTCCAGGAGAAACGGGAACAGCCGGGGTTCGTGGAAATGGGGCGTATCGAAGGTATCGGTGCGTCTGCCCGGGTTCGCGGCGACCATCTCCTCGAACAGGGCCGTCAGCGCGGCGAACTTGTCCGGAGAGAGCACAGGCGCTCGGAAGAGATGGTAGCCGTTCTCCTGGTAACGGGCCGCGGCGGTCGCGTCGAGTCGTGGTCGTCCCATGGCGGGCGTCCTCCTGGTTGCCGGATGGCCGGCGTTGGTTCGGCACGCGGAGACCGAGTCAGCCGCGCGCCGCCGGCCCGGGTCCGTAATGCCGGATGCGGTCGATGGTATTGGTGAGCGGGAGAAACGCCCGCAACCCACCGGTGGGTCGCCGCGATTCAGGCGTAGCCCGATTCACACCGCGCGGTACCTGGATCCAACACCGCGCGAACGGCAGATTATGTCGCAGTCCGCATTGGCGGTTCGGCGAAGGGAGAACGTATCCATGAGAGCCAAACGCAAGCAGGGGCCGCGCGCCATTTCCCGGCGGCGGCTGTATATCGAAGAGCTCGAGCAGAAGCCCGCGTTGGCGGCGTCGAAGAACCTCCCGATCACCACGATGGCGGTCGGCGAAGAAGCCGACGGTCCGGTGACGACGCTCGCGCTTGGCGAGGAGTGCGGCCTGTTCAAGGGCGGAGCAGAGACCGAGGAATAGGCGGAGACGTTGCATGACCAGTATGCGGCCCGTACTCGTCGTGGGTCCGAGGCATGACCCGGAAGCGCGGCGTGTGCGGGCCGCGTTGCGTGCGCTGGGCGCCTCGACGTCGTTGCTCAACACGGCGGCGTTCCCGGAGGAGGAAGGCCTGACGCTGCGCGACGGCGTTGCGCGACGCAACGGCCGGGCGCTTCCCGAGCCGCTTGCCGTGTACGTCCGCAGCATTGCGTGCAACCCTTACAGTCCCGCCTACGCCGCCGACTGGAAGGAACGCCCGGAAGGGCTGATGGCCCAGATCGGCGAGAAGCGATCGATGCTTGTGTCGCTGTTGGACCTGTATGCGCGACGTGGCGTCCGCGTGGCGAACCCTATCCGCGTCAACGGACAGCACGGCCTCAAACCCTATCAGCTCAGTTTGCTTGCCGCGTCCGACCTGCCCGTGCCGGCGTGGGTCGCCACAAACGAGCCCGACGAGGCGCGACGGTTCTGTGCGCGCGCGGGCGAGGCCGTCTACAAGCCCCTGGCCGGCGGCGCCACGGTCCACGCGGTCGGTCCGGAGGACCTGACCGATGCGCGGCTGGACGCGTTGCACGCCGCGCCCGTGTTGTTCCAGAAGCGGATCCGAGGCCTCTCGGTGCGCGTGTACGTCGTGGGCGACAGCGTCGCGGCGGCGGGGGCGATCCATTCGGAGGAGCTGGACTATCGCTGCGGGGAGGACCGGGTCGAGCCGATCGCGCTCCGACCGAACGAACGTCGGATGGCGATCACGGCGGCGCGCGCGTGCGACATGCGGTTCGCCGGGGTCGACCTGATCCGCGGCGAAGACGGGAAGACGTGGGTCATCGAGAGCAACCCGTCGCCGATGTTCGCCGTGTTTGAGCGCAAGACGGGGCTGGACGTGGCCGCGCCCCTGGCGGCGCACCTCGCCGACGCCTGACGCGCCGCGGACACAGGAAGGCCGCGCGACGCGCCTGTGCGCCGCACGGCCTCGTGACAGGATCCGTCGTCTATTGGACGGTGATGTCGAACTCCCGGTCGAAGCGCTGGCCTTCGGCGATCACGGTTTCCGCCACGGTGTAGGTCCCGGGCTCCGCATCGTTGGGGATCTGGAACTCGAGCGTGTTCTCCCATGTCCCGTCTTCGCGCGTGACTGTCTCATCGTGCAGCACCAGCAACGCCTCACCGTCCTTCTTCAGCGTGCGCATTTCATGCACCTGGACGCCCCCGGGCGGCGCACCGAGCGTGGCGTACTGCACGGTGGCCGTCACTTTGCCTCCGGGGGATGCGACGGAAGGCGATACGCCGCCGCCCTTCATGTCCAGTTTGAACCCCGCGTCCGGCTCATACTCGTAGTCTTTGTAGGTTTCCTCGGCCGTCTTGGTCTGACGCGTGCGGTACTTGTGGATTCCCCATCCGGCCAGACCGCCCACGGCCGCGCCGATGGCGGCGCCTTCGAGCGCGCGCCCCTGCTGGTTGCCGATGATGCCGCCGATGACGCCGCCCGCGACGGCGCCTGTGCCCGCCGATCCGCCGGCGGTCTCACAGCCGGGCGCCGCCAGCGCAATTGCAAGCAACGCGACCACGGTGACCCGATACTTCCTACTGTCCATCGAACCGGTTCCTCCTTAGTTCGTTGTTCAAACGACGACACACGCACGCCTCTCCCGCCGCGCGCGAAGGCGTCCGCGAAAGGCCGACCGTACGTACATGCAATAGTACCACACTATCCGTCAGTATGTGCCGCTTGGGCCGCTCTTCGCTCCCTGCCGCGGTTCGGCCGGCCCGTCTCCGGCCTGCCTGCCGCCGTGCGATCGCGGCAAGCCCCTGGGCCCGAGTTTCTGATAGGATCGCTTGCGCAAGAGAAGGGAGGGCCGCATCCGTGTCTGCTGGCGGGGTAGCGCCGGAAGATGCCGTCATCGGGTACCACGAGGCGACGAAGCACCATCCGAACCGATTTGCGCGGTCGCTGGGGTATCTGGACTGGGCGAACCAGCCGCAGCCGTTCCGTCGGTATGTCGGCGCGCGGGAGGCGGCATTGCCGTTGAATGCGTCGGATGCGGGTCCCGGCTACGCGGCGCTCTTCGGTCTCGACGACGTTGCGCCGGCGGCAGTCGGTATTGAGAGCATCGGAGCGTTCTTTCGCTATGCGTTGGGGCTGGCGGCGTGGAAGTCGGCGGGCGGCGAGCGATGGGCGCTCCGATGCAACCCTTCGAGCGGCAACCTGCACCCGACCGAGGGCTACCTGCTGTGCGGTCCGGTGGACGGCCTCAGCGATGCGCCGGGCCTCTGTCACTACGCGCCCGACCGGCACGCGATCGAGCAACGGGCCGCCATCCCGCAGGCTGTGTGGGACCGGCTCATCGCGCCGTGTCCGCCCGGCGCCTTTCTGGTGGGCCTGACCTCCATCGTCTGGCGCGAGGCGTGGAAGTACGGCGAGCGCGCCTACCGCTACTGCCAGCACGACGCCGGCCATGCGCTGGCCGCGTTGCGCTTCTCCGCCGCGACGCTCGGGTGGCGTCTGCGGCTCCTCTCTGACCTTGGCGACGACGCAACGGCGCGGCTTCTGGGCGTTGCTTCGGCTGACAGGTCCTATGTCCCGCCCGGGGTTCTTCCAGAGCCGGAATGGCCGGATCTGGTCGCGGCGGTTGTGCCCGCGAAGCATGCTGCGCCCGTGGGCATCGATGTCGCCGCGGTTCCCGCAGGCGGCTGGGACGGCCTCTCGGGCAAGGCGAATCGGCTCAGCGCGGAGCACGTCCATTGGCCGGTGATCGACCTCGTTGGACGGGCATGCGCCCGGCCCGAACCGCGCGCGGTCGCCGTTGCGTCTGGAACTGCTGAAGGAGAGGCCGATGGAGGCGCCGCAGGCGTCGCGCACGTGTCGCCGGTCCGCATGTCCGCGCGAGACGTGATCTTGCAGCGGCGCAGCGCGCGGGCGATGGACGGCCGAGCCTCTTTGTCGCGTGAGCGGTTCTACGAGATGCTCGCGCGCACGGTTCCCGCATGTACGCCCGCGCCGTGGGACATGCTGGACGGACCGCCGCGGGTGCACCTGGCGCTGTTCGTTCATCGCGTGCGCGGGCTGGAACCAGGACTCTACATGCTGGTCCGCGACCCGCGCGCACGCGACGCGCTTGGCTCCGCGATGCGCCCGCGCTTCGCGTGGTCGGCGCCGCCGCGATGTCCCGACGAGCTCGGGCTGCACCTGTTGGAGGCGGGCGACCTGCGGCGGTTCGCGGGCGAGGCGAGCTGCGGCCAGGCCATCGCATCCGACGGCGTGTTCGCGGCGGCGATGCTCGCCGAGTTCGAGCCCGTCTTGCGTGAGGAAGGGCCCTGGCGGTATCGTCGGCTCCACTGGGAGGCGGGCGCGATCGGGCAGACGCTTTATCTGGAGGCGGAAGCCGCCGGATTGCGCGGCACGGGCATCGGATGCTACTTCGACGATGTCGTGCACAGGCGGCTGGGCCTGGCCGACCGCGCGTTCCAGTCCGTCTACCATTTCACCGTGGGCGGACCGGTCGAGGATGCGCGCCTGACCACCCTGCCGCCCTATCCGGATGCTTGATGAACCGTTCGACCCGGGGACGCATGTGCGGTATGCGTCTCCGCCGACGGGTTGCAGCCACAGGAGGAGTAAGGAGCCATGGACGAACCGGTGTGCGCTGGGAAGAAGCCGATGGTGGGTGAACTGGAGCCGGGCACGTACTGGTGGTGCAAGTGCGGACGTTCGAAGAACCAGCCCTGGTGCGACGGATCGCACAAAGGGACCGAGTTCTCGCCCGTCGAAGTGGAGATCACCGAGAAGCGCGTCTACGCGATGTGCATGTGCAAGCGAACGGCCACGCCGCCGTTCTGCGACGGTTCGCACAAGCGGTTGGCGGAGGACTGAACCTTCCTCGATACGGTTCGGCGCGGCAAGCGGACGGAATGGGAAAGAGCAGAGTAGATGGCGCAGATTGACTATCTGTTGCGGGCGATGGAAGAGCATGGCGCATCGGACTTGCACTACTGCACGGCATGCAAGCCCATTCTGCGGAAAGACGGCGGGCTGGCGGCGCTGCGCAGCGAGGACCCGATCGCCGGGGAGACGGCGAAGACCGTGCTCTACGAGATCATGCCGCGCGCAAACGTGGTGCAGTTCGAGGAGTGCGCCGACACCGACTTCGCCTACGAGCTGGCGGGGGTCGGACGGTTCCGTGTGAACATCTATCGCGACCACAAAGGGATCTGCGGGGTGTTCCGCCTCATCCCGACGGACATCCTGACGTGCGAGCAGCTTGGGCTGCCCCAGAGCGTGAAGAGGTTCTGCACGTTGGGGAAGGGGCTGGTGTTGGTAACCGGCCCCACCGGGAGCGGCAAATCGACCACCCTGGCCGCGCTGATTGACCATATCAACGACATTCGTAACGACCACATCCTCACCATCGAGGATCCGATCGAGTTCGTGCATCCGAACAAGCGGTGCCTCGTAAACCAGCGCGAAGTGCACTCGCACACGGTGGGGTTCAAGAGCGCGCTGCGGGCGGCCCTGCGCGAGGACCCGGACGTGGTGCTGGTGGGCGAGATGCGCGACCTCGAGACGACGCACATCGCGATCGAGACGGCGGAGACGGGGCACCTCGTGTTCGGCACGCTCCACACCACGACGGCGATTTCGACGATCGACCGCCTGATCGACCAGTTCCCCTCGAGCCAGCAGTCGCAGATCCGAACGATGCTGGCGAGTTCGCTCAAGGGCATCGTGGCGCAGAACCTGCTCAAGAAGAAGGGCGGCGGTCGCGTCGCCGCGCTCGAGGTGCTCGTGGTGAACCCGGCCGTGTCGGCGCTGATCCGCGAAGCGAAGATCACGCAGATCATGAGCATCATGCAGACGGCGAAACGCGAGGGCATGACCCTGCTGAACGAGGAGCTCTGTCGGCTCGTGAAGGAGGACGTGGTCGAGCCGGGTGAGGCCTACGCGAAGGCGACGGACAAAGAGGACTTGCTGCGTCTGTTCCAGGCGCGGGGCGTTTCGTTCAAGCCGACGGAGCCTGAGGCGGGGTAGCGACCGCGTCGGACAGCGCCGACCGCACAAGCGACAGGAAGGCTTGCTGGGCGCGGGTCTGGTAGACGCCGCGCCGGCTGATCGCGCCGATGGGGATGCGCGGGAGTTCGGGCAGGGCCACCCTGGCCAGGCGCCGGTCTTTCGTGATCGCCGCCCGCGGCAGGATGGCGAGCCCCACGCCCTCGATCACGTAGCGTTTGAGCACCTCGAAGCTCCCGCCGTCCACCACGACGAGCGGCGAGAAGCCGGACTGCTCGAAGCGCGACCGCAGCGCCTGGCCCGTGCGGGTGGCGCCGTCCAGGAGCAGCAGCGGCCGGCCTTCAAGCTCACTCAGGCCGATGCTCCGGCGCCGCGCCAAAGGGTGCCCGCGCGGTACGGCGAGCGCCAGCTCCTGCTCGAGCAGCGGCGTCTCTTCCAGCTCGTCATGTCCCGCGGGCAACGTCACGATGCCCGCGTCCAGCTCGCCCCGCACGACATGTTCCGTGAGTGCGGCCGAGTGTCGGTTCACCAGCACGAGTCGCGCTCGCGGCAGGCGCTCCGAGAACGCCCGGACGATCGGCGGGAGCAGGTACAATGCCATGGTGTCGCTCGTGCCGACGCGCAGGACCTGATGCCGCGACTCGTCGTAATCGGCCAGTTCGCGCGCGAGGCTGTCGGATTCGGCCAGAATGTGCGAGGCGCGCTCATACAACCGCTGGCCCGCGGGCGTCGGCGCGCCCGTGCGCCGGTCGATCAGGATGTGGCCCGTGTCCCGTTCAAGCCCCTTGATCTGCTGGCTCACGGCGGGCTGCGAGCGGTGGACGCGCTCGGCGGCGGCGCGGAAGCTGCCCGTTTCCACGACGGCGCAGAGGCATCGGAACTGATCGAGCGTCATGACCGGACTCCTGAGCGACGAGGCCCGCAGCGGACATAAGGGAAACTTATCAGATCAATTCTATCATTTCACTTGCTTTATGTCTCCCCCGCGCGTATCTTGATCTCGTTTCAGCGCCGACGTCTGCAAACGCCTCCGTTTCCGTCGGCCGCGACCCAACTCGACATCGGAAAGGCGACCAACCATGGACCACGGTGAAGGGCTCAGCTACCGCGATGCAGGCGTCGATATCGATGCGGCGACCGAGGCGTTGCGGACCATCAAATCCGTCGTGCGACGCACCTACGACGAAAACGTCCTGTGCGACATCGGCACCTTCGGCGCGATGTACGGTTTCGACAAGGACGCATACGACGAGCCCGTGCTCGTTTCGAGCGTGGACAGCGTGGGCACGAAGCTGAAGATCGCGTTCGCGATGGACCGGCATGACACCGTCGGCATCGACATCGTGTCGCACTGCGTCAACGACATCCTGGTGCAGGGGGCGAAGCCGCTCTTTTTCCTTGACTACATCGGCTCGGGCAAGGTGGTTCCCCAAGTGATAGCCGACGTGGTGAAAGGCCTGGCCGCCGGATGTCGCTACGCGGGATGCGCATTGATCGGCGGCGAGATCGCCGAGCTGCACGACATGTATCTCCCGGGCGAGTACGACCTTGTCGGGACGATTGTCGGCGTGGTGGATCGCAAGAAGATCGTGGACGGCAGCCGGATTCAGCCGGGCGACGCCATCATCGGACTGGCCTCGTCGGGCCTCCACACCAACGGCTACAGCCTGGCCCGCAAGATCTGCTTCGACGTCGCCAAGCTGCGTTGCGAGGACCCGATGCCCGGCGTTGGGCGGACGGTCGGGGATGCGTTGCTCGAACCCCACCGCAGCTACAGCAAGCCGATGCTCGTCCTGCGCCGCATCGTGGATGTGCGCGGGCTGGCGCACATCACCGGCGGGGGCATCACGGACAACCTGCCGCGCATCCTGCCGGAGGGCACGGCGGCGGAGATCGACCTCGGTACGTGGGAGACGCTGCCGGTCTTCCGGTTCCTGCAGGAAGCGGGGCGCGTGGCGGACCTCGAGATGCTGCGGACGTTCAACATGGGCGTCGGATTCATCATGGTGGTGCCGGGCGACGAACGCGACAAGGCGTTGGACGCCCTCGAGCAGGGGGGCGAGACGGCCTACGAGATCGGCCGCGTTATCGAGGGCGACGGCGCCGTGCACTACAAGGGGAGCTTGCGGTATGGCGCACCGCGTTGAGGTGGGGTTCCGGGCGGGGGCGGATGCCCGGCCCGACCCGATAGGTCTGGCCGTACGCCGCCGTATCGCGGACGACCTCGGGATCGAGGTCGCGGACGTGCGGGTGGCGGACGTGTACACCATCGACGCCGAGCTGACGCCCGACGAACTCGAGCGCGCGCGCACCGAACTCTTCACCGACCCGATTATGCAGGAGAGCGTCGCGAACGCGTCGCTGCCGGGAGACTACGACTTCGTCGTCGAGGTCGGGTTTCGCCCCGGCGTGACGGACAACGTCGGTCGGAGCAGTGCGCAGGGCATCGCCGATACCATCGGCCGACCGTTGCGTCCGGGCGAGGCGGTGTACACGTCGCGGCAGTATCGCCTGTCCGGCGTGGCCGATGCGGCGCAGTGCGAACACATCGCGCGCGATCTCCTCGCGAATGACCTGATCCAGCGTTGGACGGTGCGGTCGCGGGCGGAGATGGCCGCGTCCTCCGATCCGTCGCTGCTTGGGCTGCCGGTCGTGACGGATCGCAGCGACCCGACGGTGCACGAAGTGGATCTCGAGATCGCGCCGGAGGCCTTGGTGCAACTCAGCCGGGATCGCATGCTGGCGCTGGAACTCGATGAGATGCGCGCGATCCAGGCGTACTACCGCGACGGCGCCGTGCGAGACCAACGGGCGCAACGCGGTCTGCCGCCTTGCGCGACGGACATCGAACTCGAGATCCTCGCGCAGACGTGGTCGGAGCACTGCAAGCACAAGATCTTCGACGCGATCGTCGACTACACGGACGAGCATGGCCGCACGCGCACCATTGACAGCCTGTTCAAGACCTACGTGAAGCGCACGACGGACGAGACCGGTCGGCGCGTGGACTGGCTGGTGAGCGTGTTTCACGACAATGCCGGACTGATCCGCTTTGACGAGAACTGGCATTTCGCGCTGAAGTGCGAGACGCACAACAGCCCCAGCGCGCTCGATCCGTACGGCGGCGCGATGACGGGCATCGTGGGCGTCAACCGGGACATCCTCGGCGCGGGGCTTGGCTGCCGGTGCATTCTGAACACGGATGTGTTCTGCTTCGCCTCGCCCTTCCATGACGGCGAGATCCCCGCGCGGCTGCTGCACCCGCGGCGCGTGTTGCGCGGCGTGCATCAGGGCGTCATGGACGGCGGAAACCAGAGCGGCATTCCGGATGTGAACGGCGCGATCGTGTTCCACGAGCGCTTCCTCGGCAAGCCGCTGGTGTTCTGCGGCACGGGCGGCCTGATCCCCGCCGTGGTGGCCGGGCGGCCGAGCCACGAGAAGGCGGCGGCCCCGGGCGACCTGATTGTCATGACGGGCGGGCGCATCGGCAAGGACGGCATCCACG
>DIWA01000063.1:283-78650 GCA_002422525.1 Candidatus Hydrogenedentes bacterium UBA6118 | reverse complement strand
CGATCACCGACAACGGCGCGGGCGGTCTGTCGTCGAGCGTGGGGGAAATGGCGAAAGACCCTGGCGGCGCAGAGGTGCACCTGGACCGCGCGCCGCTGAAGTACGCCGGGCTCGCCCCGTGGGAGATCTTCCTGAGCGAGGCGCAGGAACGCATGACCGTCGCCGTGCCGCCGGACAGCATCGACCGGTTCAACGCGCTCGCCGCCAAACACGAGGTCGAGTCGACCGTGCTGGGTTCCTTCACGGACTCGGGGCGGTTGGAGTGCTACTACGAAGGCCGGTGCATCGCCGCGCTGGACATGGACTTCCTGCATGACGGCGTGCCGAGACTGCGGCTGCGCGCCGAGTGGCGGCCGCCGACGACGGAGCCCGTGACCGTTCGCGATGACGGCGACCTGATCGGCGATCTGCACGCGGTGCTGGGCAGCCTGAACGTCTGCAGCAAAGAGACGTTCGTGCGGATGTACGACCACGAGGTGCTGGCGCAGAGCGTGCTCAAGCAGTTCCAGGGCGTCGAGCACGACGGACCGGGCGATGCGGGCGTGATCCGTCCCGTGCCGGACTCGATGCGCGGGGTCGCGATATCGTGCGGCATCTGTCCGAAGTACAGCGATCTGGACACGTACGCGATGGTGGCCTGCGCGGTGGACGAGGCCGTGCGCAATCTGGTCGCCGTGGGCGCCGCGCCGGGGGCGATCGCGGGGCTCGACAACTTTTGCTGGCCCGATCCCGTCGAGAGCGAGAAGACTCCGGACGGGGCCTGCAAGCTGGGGCAACTGGTGCGCGGCTGCGAAGCGCTCCACGACACCTGCGTGGCCTACGGCATCCCGCTGATCAGCGGCAAAGACAGCATGAAGAACGACTACAAGATCGGCGACACGAAGATCTCGATTCCGCCGACGGTGCTGTTCACGGCCGCGGCCCTGCTGCCGGACGTATCGCGCGTCGTGTCGATGGACGCGAAGCGCGCCGGCGACGTGGTGTACCTGGTGGGCGACACACGCGACGAGATGGGCGGCAGCGAATACCTCGCGTTGCGCGGCGAACTCGGCTCGCAGCCGCCGCAGGTGGATGCGCCGCGGTTTCTCGAACGCTATCGTCGCTTGGCCGACGCGATTGCCCACGGGCTCGTCGCGTCGTGCCACGACTGTTCCGATGGCGGCCTCGGCCCGGCGCTGGCGGAGACCGCGTTCGCCGGCGAGCTGGGCATGGACATCGACCTGCGGCCGATGGGACTTGAGAACGACGCCGCAGCGTTGTTCAGCGAGTCCGCGGGACGGTTCGTGGCGACTGTGCCGGCGGCGCAGGCGGACGCCTTCGAGCGAACGATGGCGGGGTGCGACCTGGTGCGGCTGGGCGTCGTGATCGCGGAGCCCGAGCTGCGCCTGCACGGACGACGCGGCCGGATCGGCGCGGCGCCGTTGCGCGAGCTGAAAGAGGCATGGCAGCGCACCCTCCGTTGGTAGGTCCGGGCGGGTCGCGATACGTCGTCAAGACGCACAGGAGAACGTGAAGCGTGAAGGTTCGGGCGCTGGTGCTGACGGGGTTCGGCATCAATTGCGACGTCGAGACGGCGGTCGCCTTCGAACGGGCGGGCGCGGCGGCGGAACGGGTGCATCTCAACACGCTGATCGCGGAACCCGATCGGCTGGAGGCGTGCCAGGTGTTCGCGGCGCCGGGCGGGTTCTCGTTCGGCGACGATGTGGCCTCGGGGCGCATTCTGGCGAACCGGCTGCGCTACCGGTTGGGCGAGGCGCTGACCCGGTTCGTTGATCGGGGCGGGCTGGTCATCGGGATCTGCAACGGCTTCCAGGTGCTTGTGGGCATGGGGCTGCTGCCGCGGTTCGACGGCGCCTTGCGGCAGGATGCGTCGCTGACGCACAACGACTCGGGCCGCTATGAGGATCGCTGGGTGCACCTTGCGCCCGACCCCGGCACGCGGTGCGTCTGGCTGCGCGACGTCGATCGGTTCCCGGCGCCGGTGCGTCACGGCGAGGGCAAATTCGTGCCGCGCGACGCGGCCGTGCTCGAACGCCTTGCGGCGAACGGCCAGATTGCGCTGCGTTACGTGATGCCGGACGGGGCGCCCGCGCGCGGCGCGTTCCCCGCCAACCCGAACGGGTCAATCGACGACATCGCGGGGATCTGCGACCCGACGGGACGCGTGTTCGGACTGATGCCGCACCCGGAGGCGTACACGGAGCGGTTCCATCATCCCACGTGGACGCGGGACGCGCTGCCCGAGGAAGGGCTGGGGCTCGCGCTGTTCCGCGCGGCCGTGCGCGAGGCGGAGGCGACCATGGGCCGGCCGGCCCTCAAGGGAACGTAAGGTTCCCGAGAATGACGGCTCGACTGGCGCCGGTGGCGGAGGGGACGTTGGACGGGCGCCCCTTCAGCGTCTCGTAGCCCAGGATGGCGAACGCGGCCGCTTCCCACGCTTCGCTTGGGATGCCGTGATCGTCGATGGTGGTGACCGGGGTGTCGCCGAACAACGCGCGGAGCCGGCCCATGAGCGTGGGGTTGCGGGCGCCGCCGCCGCTCACGATGATCTCGGCCGGCGCGTCGGCGGGGCCGCCGAGGTCCCACGCGTATCGCATGCCCGACGTGTGGATGATGCGCGCCGCGGCCTCGGTCGCGGTGGCGACCAGGTCCTCCGGGGCGAGGGTCTGCTTGCGCTTCTTGAGCGCGGGCTCCAGGTAGACGCCGGCGCCGAAATCCTCGATCCCGGTGCTCTTGGGCGGCTCGCGGTCAAGGTAGGGGTGGTTGGTCAGGATATCGAGGAGCTTCGCGTCGATCCGTCCCTGGGCGGCCATCGCACCGTTCGTGTCCATGTTCATCTCGCTCTTCGTTGCGATGCGCACGGCGGCGTCGATCAGCATGTTCGCCGGGCCGAGGTCGAAGGCGATGACATCGTCGAAGCGCCGCGATACCGACGTGACGTTCGCGATGCCGCCGATGTTCAGGCGCCACACGCGTCGGTCGGGCCGGGCGAAGAAGAGCCAGTCCGCATAGGGCACAAGGGGCGCGCCCTGGCCGCCCACGGTCATATCGCGCTTGCGGAAGTCCGACACGACCGGGAGCTGGGTGGCCTCCGCGATGCAGGCGGGTTCGCCGATCTGCAGCGTACCGGAGCAGGACGTACGTTCCGTGCGGGGGAGGTGAACCAGCGTGTGGCCGTGCGAGGCGATGAAATCGACATGGATGCCGTGCCTCGCCGCGACGGCGATGGCCTGTCTGGCGACCTCAGCGAAGACAAGGCCCAGCTCCCAGTTGAGGACGCAGACCTGCTGCGCGGTCCACATGCCCTTGAGCAGGATCTCCCGCTTCTTGGAGCTGTACGGTGCGGTGGCGTGGGAGTGGAGCCTCGCGCTCAGTCGGCCTTTGGACTCCTCGAACCGAACGACGGCGGCCTCGACGCCGTCGCAGGAGGTGCCGGACATGAGGCCGAGCCCGCAGCCGAACCGGGGCGACGTGGCGCGTTTGGTCGCTTTTGAGGTTTTGCTCATGGGATTATCTCTTTGACCGGACGGAACAGCGTTCTTGACGACATCGACCCTGGAGGATATCCGTCCGTCGGGTCGATTGCCAACCCTTCGCGGGTTGTGGCAAGATTGCCCGACTGCTTGGCCGATGTCCGGGGCGGCCGTGTCGCAGGACCTTCGCAGTTTTCCGTGAGGGTTCCGAAATACCCAGCGGCCGAAACAGCGTTACGGGAAGGGTCGCGGGGCGTTACGTCCGAACCCCCGCCTGCGGCGGGTCGGTCGGTTTTTTGGGGATTGGTTTTGTGATTCTTTTCACATATCAGCGAGGTCGCATATCCCCGGGATCGGCGCTCTCGCGGGGGCGGTCCACGCCGCACTCGTCGCTGGTGAGAGGTCGCCTGGAAAGAACGGGACTCGTCCATGGCCGCTAGAAACCACTTCGTTATCAAGAGAGGGCTCGATCTGCCCATCAGCGGGGTTCCCTCGAGCGAGATAGATACCCCTCCGCAGCCTGAGCGCGTCGCGCTGGTCGCCGCCGACGCTGTCGGGCTCCGGCCCACGATGCTCGCGCGGGAGGGCGACGCGGTCAAGCGCGGTCAGCCGCTCTATGAGGACAAGAAGAACCCCGGCGTGCGCTTCACGGCGCCTGGCGCCGGGACTGTCGTCGCGGTGAACCGGGGCGAACGCCGCGCGTTGCAGTCCGTGGTGATCGCGCTGAACGCCAATGAACGCGGCGGCGAGCTCACGGCCGATGACCAGGTTGCGTTTGAGAGCTACACCGGCGAGGACGTGAACGGGCTTGACGCGGACGCCGTGCGCGCGCTGCTACTCGAGTCAGGGCTCTGGACCGCGCTTCGCACACGTCCGTTCTCCAAGATTCCCCCCGTGGACGGCGTTCCGCATGCGCTGTTTATCACGGCGACGGACACGAACCCGCTCGCGCCCGCGCCCGAGGTGGCGCTCCGGGGGCGGGAGGCGGACTTCGAGATCGGCGTGCGGGCGGTCGCGAAACTCACCGAAGGCAAGAGCTATCTGTGTCGACGCCCGGGTTCGGGCGTGCCGGGCGACGCTTCCTGGGGCGTCGAGATCGCTGAGTTCGAGGGCGTGCACCCGGCCGGGACCGTCGGCGTGCACATCCATATGCTGGCCCCGGCGCATCGCGAACGGGTCGTGTGGCACCTGCACTATCAGGACGTCGCGTCGATCGGACGCCTGTTCCGCACGGGAACGCTGGATGTCGAGCGCCTGGTCTCGCTGGGCGGTCCGGCGGTGAAGAACCCGCGGCTGCTGCGCACGCGCGTGGGCGCGTCGATCGACGAACTGACGAAGGGCGAGCTGCAGGAGGGAGACCTCCGGGTCATTTCCGGATCCGTGTTGTCCGGCCGGATCGCCTCAGGCGACGCGCTCGGGTATCTCGGCCGGTTCCATCTGCAGATCACCGCGCTCCGCGAGGGCCGCGAGCGGGAGTTCCTCGGGTGGATGGCGCCCGGCTTCAATAAGTTTTCCCTGACGCGGGTGTTCGCCTCGGCGTTGTCGCGGGGCAAGCGGTACGACTTCACGACGAACCTGAACGGTTCGGAACGGGCGATGGTGCCGATTGGTCTCTATGAGAAAGTGATGCCGATGGATCTGATGCCGACGCATCTCCTGCGGGCGATCGCCGTGGGGGACGTGGAGAAGGCGGAGGAGTTGGGGTGTCTCGAACTCGACGAGGAGGATCTGGCGCTGTGCACTTTCGTCTGTCCGGGCAAGATCGAGTATGGGCCTCTTCTGCGGGCTAATCTCGAGCAGATTGAAAAGGAAGGATGATGAAGTTTCTCCTCGGACTTCAGAACAAGCAGCGCAAGCTCTTCGAGAAGGGCGGCAAGCTCGAGCGGCTCTACCCGTTGTTTGAGGCGGGCGACACCTTTCTCTTCACGCCGGACCACGTGACGCGCGGCGCATCGCACGTGCGCGATGCGATTGACCTCAAGCGCATGATGAGCATCGTGGTCGTGGGGCTTGCGCCGTGCATGCTGATGGCGATGTACAACACGGGGTATCAGGCCCACCTCGCCATCGCCGCGGGCGCGGCGCCGCTGGCGAACTGGCGCACCGCCATGATGCAGGCCATGGGTCTCGCCTTCGACCCGAACAGCGTGTTGGCCTGCTTCGCGCACGGGGCCCTCTACTACGTGCCCGTGTACATCGTGACGCTCGTGGCTGGGGGGCTGTTCGAGGCCCTGTTCGCGGTGGTCCGCAAGCACGACATCAACGAGGGCTTCCTGGTCACCAGCGCCCTGTTCCCGCTGACGCTGCCCGCGACGATCCCGCTCTGGCAGGTGGCGCTGGGCATCATCTTCGGCGTCGTGGTCGGCAAGGAGGTGTTCGGCGGCACGGGGATGAACATCTTCAACCCGGCGCTCACCGCCCGCGCCTTCCTCTACTTCGCCTATCCCGCGCAGATCTCGGGCGACAAGGTGTGGATCGCCGCCGAGACCGCCGCCGGGGCGGACGGCTACAGCGGCGCCACGTGGCTTGCGGTGCTCAAGGACCAGGGGATGGCCGGGATCAACGATCCCAGCCTGGGCGGGCGAACGCCGGTCGATTGGTGGAGCGCGTTCCTCGGGTTCGAACCAGGGTCGATGGGCGAGACCAGTGCGCTGTTCTGCCTGATCGGCGCCGCGGTTCTGATCGCTACGGGCGTGGGGTCGTGGCGCACGATGCTCGGCTGCCTCGTGGGCAGCGCGGCCATGGTCGTTGTGTTCAATGTGGTTGCATTCGCCGGTTGGAGCGAGAACGCCTACTACGCCGTGCCGTTGTATTGGCACTGGGTGATCGGCGGGTTCGCGTTCGCCGCCGTGTTCATGGCGACCGACCCGGTCTCCTCGCCGTTCACGGAGACGGGCAAGTTCATCTACGGCTGCTGCATCGGACTGCTGGGGATCCTGATCCGGGAGGTCAACCCGGCGTACCCCGGGAGCTGGATGCTGGTGATTCTGTTCATGAACATGTTCGCGCCGCTGATTGACCACTACCTCGTTCGGGCCAACATCAAGCGGAGGATGGTGCGCTATGCAGCGTAACAGCACCCTCTATACCATCTCGTTCGCTGCGGTCGTGTGCGTCATCTGCTCGATCGTCGTCTCCGGCGCGGCGGTGTTGCTCAAGAGTCGGCAAGACCGGAACGTGCTGCTTGATCGGCAAAAGAAGGTGCTCGCGGTGAGCGGTCTGCTCGAGGCTGACGAGTCCATCCCGCCGCAAGAGGTGCAGCGACGCTTCGAGGAGCGCATTACGACCAAGTACGTGGATCTGCGCGAGGGGACGTTCACGGAGCTGGGCGACACGCCGGGCATCTACGACCCGGTCAAGGCGGCCAACGATCCGGCGAGCAGTACGGCGCTGGAGCCCAACCCCGCCCAAGTCCGGGCCGTGCCGCACGTGGCGTTGGTGTATGAGGTTAGGGATGAGGCCGGCGCCGCGGACCAGTACGTGCTGCAGGTCTGGGGCAACGGCCTGTGGTCGACGATGTACGGCTACCTCGCGCTCGACAAGGACGGCGAGACGGTTCGCGGTCTGACGTTCTATGAGCACGGCGAGACGCCGGGCCTGGGCGGCGAGGTGGACAATCCGGCTTGGAAGGCGCTGTGGCCGGGCCGGAAGGTCTTCGACGAGAACGGCGAACCGGCGATCGAAGTGGTGAAGGGCGAGGCGGGCAGCCCCGAGGAGGACCCGCACCGCGTGGACGGTCTGTCGGGGGCGACGATCACGAGCAAAGGCGTTGAGCATCTGATCAACTTGTGGATGGGCGGTCAGGGGTACGGACCGTTTCTGGCGAAGCTGCGGGAAGGCGCCGCCTGACCAAGAGCGCGGTAACCGGCGCAGCGGCAGCGGCTCGCGCCGGCAAGCATAGGAGCAGGCACGATGGCGGTATTGGGAAAAGCGGAACGACATGCCCTGGTCGATCCGATCTTCGACAACAATCCGATCGGGGTGCAGGTGCTGGGCGTATGCAGCGCCCTCGCCGTCACGACCCAGGTGCAGACCGCGTTCGTGATGGCGATCGCGCTTACGGCGGTGTCGGCGTTGGCGAATGTGTCGGTGAGTTTCATCCGAAACAGCACGCCCTACTCGATCCGGATCATCGTTCAGATGACGATCATCGCTTCGCTGGTGATTCTGGTTGATCAGATCCTCAAGGCGTATCTGTTCACCATCAGTCAGAGCCTGTCGGTGTTCGTCGGCTTGATCATCACGAACTGCATCGTGCTCGGTCGCGCCGAGGGGTTCGCGATGCAGAACAAGCCGTTGATCAGCTTCATCGACGGGCTGGGCAACGGCGCGGGCTACGGCGTCGTGCTGATGTCGGTCGCGATCATCCGTGAGCTGTTCGGCTCCGGGCGACTGATGGGATACCAAGTGCTCTCTTTGACGAAGGAAGGCGGCTGGTATCAGCCGAACGGCATGATGCTGTTGGCGCCGGCGGCGTTCTTCATCATCGGCTTCCTGATCTGGGGGCTCCGGACCTGGAAGTCGCAACTGGTGGAGGCCGAGTAAGATGCTGGAACACTACCTGAACATTCTGGTCAAGGCCATCTTCATCGAGAACATGGCGCTGGCGTTCTTTCTGGGGATGTGCCCTTTCCTGAACTCGTCGAAGAAAGTCGACACGGCGGTCGGACTGGGCACGGCGGTGGTGTTCGTGCTGACGCTGACGGTTCCGCTGAACGCGTTCGTCTACAAGTTCCTCCTGGCGGAGGGGGCGTTGGCGTGGATCCATCCGAGCTTCGCGACGCTGGACCTGTCGTTCCTGAGCTTCCTCACGTTCATCGGCAGCATCGCGGCGGCGGTGCAGCTCGTCGAGATGACCATGGACCGGTATTTCCCGAAGCTGTACGTGGCGCTGGGCGTGTTTCTGCCGTTGATCACGGTGAACTGCGCGATTCTGGGCGCCGCCCTCTTCATGGTGCAGCGCGACTACACGATCGCGGAGAGCGCCGTGTACGGGCTGGGCTGCGGCATCGGCTGGGCGCTGGCCATCATCGGGCTCGCCGCGATCCGCGAGAAGATGCACTACAGCAATGTGCCGCCCGGGCTCCGCGGTCTCGGCATCACGTTCATCACGGCGGGACTCATGGCGATTGGGTTCATGTCCTTCTCGGGCATCCAACTGTAGGCCCGATTCAGGAGACTTCGAATGACCACCGTCCTTATGGGCATGTTCATGTTCTCCTTCGTCATCCTGAGCCTGGTGGCGATCCTCATGGTCGCGAAGGCCAAGCTGGTGAGCTCCGGGAGCGTGGCGATCACCATCAACGACGATCCGGACAACGCGGTGAAGCTTCCCGTGGGCACGACGCTGCTCAGCGGGCTCGCCCAGCACAAGATCTTCATTCCCTCGGCCTGCGGCGGGAAGGGGAGCTGCGGCGTGTGCAAGGTGACCGTGAAGGAGATCGGCGGCCAGCCGGGCGGCGGCGCGCTGTTGCCTACCGAGCAGAGCTTCATCAGCCGCGGCGAAGCGCGCGAAGGCCGCCGTCTGTCCTGTCAGGTGAAGGTCAAGCAGGACATGAAGATCGAGGTGCCGCCCGAGGTCTTCAACGTCAAGCAGTGGAAGTGCAAGGTGCGGTCCAACCACAACGTGGCGACCTTCATCAAGGAGCTGGTCCTGGATCTGCCCGAAGGCGAAGAGGTGCCGTTCCGCGCGGGCGGTTACATCCAGATCGAGTGTCCGCCCCATCGGGTCGCCTACAAGGACTTCGATATCGAGGAGCGGTTCCGCGAGGACTGGGACAAGTACAACCTCTGGCGGTATGAGTCGGTCTGCACCGAGCCGGTGACCCGGGCGTACTCGATGGCGAATTACCCCGAGGAGCGCGGCATCATCATGCTGAACGTCCGCATCGCCACGCCGCCGCCCCGTGCGCCGGAAGGTACGCCTCCAGGGATCATGTCCTCGTACATCTTCGGTCTGAAGCCGGGGGACGAGGTGACGATCTCGGGTCCGTTCGGCGAGTTCTTCGCCAAGGACACGGACAACGAGATGGTGTTCATCGGGGGCGGCGCGGGGATGGCGCCCATGCGCTCGCACATTTTCGACCAGTTCCTGCGGCTGCACACCAAGCGCAAGGTGTCGTTCTGGTACGGCGCGCGCAGCCTGCGGGAGGCGTTCTACGTGGAGCAGTTCAACAAGATCCAGGAGGAGAACGAGAACTTCACCTGGCATCTGGCGCTGTCGGAGCCGCTGCCCGAGGACAACTGGGAAGGGCCGCGCGGGTTCATCCACCAGGTGCTCTACGAGGAGTACCTCAAGGATCACGAGGCGCCGGAGGACTGCGAGTACTACATCTGCGGTCCGCCCATGATGAACTCGGCTGTGATCAATATGCTGCAGGACCTCGGCGTCGAGGACGACAACATCCTCTTTGACGACTTCGGCGGGTGAGGGCGGCATGACGCGCCCCTTGCATAGCAGCGCCCGGCTCGTCGCGCTGGTTCTCGCGGCGCTTGTATGCGCCGTCGGCTGTGAACGCGCCGCGCGCACGAAGACGATTACCGGCGAGACCATGGGCACCGTGTACACGGTGCGGGCTGTCGTTCCCGGCCATGCGACGATCTCCGAAGCGGACCTTCGCGCCGCGGTCGAGGAGGCCTTCGAGCGCATCAACGGGCTCATGTCGACGTACCGCGAGGACTCGGAGTTGAGCCGGTTCAACGCGTCGCGATCGACCGAGCCGTTCTCCGTGTCCGCCGACACGGCGGCCGTGTTCGCGCTCGCGCAGCGGGTGAGCGAGCGGACCGGCGGAGCGTTTGACGTGACCGTGGGGCCGCTGGTGAACGCGTGGGGCTTCGGCCCGAACGGTCGCGACACAACGCCGCCGGACGAAGCGCGGCTCACGGAGCTGCGCCGGCATGTCGGCCATGGGCTGCTCGAGGTGGACGAGGCGGCGTCGACCGTGTGCAAGCGCGATCCGGAGCTGTACTGCGACCTGTCCGCGGTGGCCAAGGGCTATGCAGTGGACAAGGCGGCGGAAGCGCTGGAAGCGATCGGCATCGAGAACTACATGGTCGAGCTGGGCGGAGAAGTCCGCACGCGAGGTCGCACCGCCGCGGACCGGCCTTGGCGCATCGCCGTGGAGCGCCCGGACGAGCACGTGCGCGCGATCGAGACCGTCGTTCCGCTGTCTGGACTGTCGATAGCGACATCCGGCGGCTACCGCAATTTCAGGGAGGTGGATGGGCGCAAGTTCAGCCACACGATTGATCCGCGCACGGGCGAACCCGTGATGACCAGACTGGCCTCCGTGAGCGTGATCCACCCGAGTTGCGCCGCTGCGGACGCCTACGCCACCGCCCTGATGGTCATGGGCGTCGACGAGGGCTTTGAGTTTGCGGAAGACGAAGGGCTGGCGGTCGTGTTCCTCGTACATGCGGACGCCGCGTCCGGGCCGGACGTGGACCTGGTCCGACTCACCACGCGGCGGTTCGGCGAGATGATTCTGGACCAGACGCGGTAGCGACGGCGTTCCGCCAGTCCGGCGCGTCGTTCAGCCGGAGAAAGGGCGATTGATGTTGCCAGTGTTTGTGCTTACCGTCCTCGTTGTCGGTGCGGCCATGGTCGCGCTGAGCGTCGGCGTCATTCTGACCGGCAAGTTCTCGCACAGCGGTTGCGGATCGCACGCGGCCGAGGGTTCGGAGAGCTGCGGCACGTGCGGCTGCGGGCGCGAGAGCAGCCACGCCGGCGAGCGTTGCGATCGACACGCCGAACTGACGGGCGAAACGCGCTGACCCGCCTGCGCGCTCCGTTCCGTCGTCGGTTCCCTGGCGCGCGAGGGCAAGCCGCGACCGCTTCATTCCTCACTACGGCCTGGTCGGCCGATAGCGGCTTTCGTGACGTCCGATGTCGGTTCCTGCCGGACCGGTCGCTGACGACCGAGCGACGTCTGATCTTGACTGTCTTTCCCCCCGGTAGTAGCATGCCTCTGACCTTTCGGAGTAACTGTCAGTGGAAATACTGTGTTTGGAGATGACTCCGTTCGCCACGAACTGCTTTGTCGTGCGGGACGGGGGCGAGGCTCTGGTAATCGATCCGGGGGAGGGGCGATCCGACTTGCGCGACGCGCTCGACGGATACACGACCGTTGGGGTGGTGAACACCCACGGCCACTGCGATCACTGCGGCGGGAACGCGGCCGTCTCCGAATGGACGGGCCAAGCGCCGCGGATCCACGCGGCCGATGTCCCGCTGCTGCGAGCCATCTCGGAGCAGGGGGCCTACTTCGGAATCTCCGTACCGCCGTCGTGCGAACCCGGCCGTCTGCTGGAGCATGGCGACCGGCTGCGGGTCGGCGGCGTCGAGCTGGAGGTGCGGCATGCGCCTGGTCACTCGCCGGGTCATATCGTCTTAACGACAGAGAATGAAGGCGGCTCGCTGGTGTTCGCCGGAGACGTGCTGTTCGCCGGGTCCATAGGGCGAACCGACTTGCCCGGCGGCGATTCCGAGCAACTCATCGCGTCCATCGCCCGCGAGCTGTTGTCGCTCTCGGACGACACGACGGTATATCCCGGCCACGGCCCTGCCACGACCATCGGGGCCGAGCGTCGCGGCAACCCGTTCCTGGTCGGCCTATGATCCCCTATCTGCTCATCGTAACGCTGGCTGCGCTGCCGCAGATCGACGTTTCGCTTGCTCCAGACCAGCCGGTTCCGCATGTCTACATGGAGGATCCGCTGATTCTCGAGCTGGTCGCGGACGCGGATGTGACCGTGGGCGTCCGATTGTCCGTTCGCCCGGTGAATGGCGCGGCGTCGACAGAGCCGGAGGCGGTGGAGCTCGGATCGGCGGGGTTGCGCGCCCGGGGCGTCCACTGGCGACCGATTGAGGGCGTGGCGACGAAGCGCGGACACTATGCGGCGACGGTCCGGCTGCGAAGCGGCGACTCGGAGCGCGAAGAGGAGCTGGTCTTCTGCCGCATTGACCGGCCGAACGAGAGCCTGATGCTCCCGGTGGGCGTACGGCATGCGGACACGACCGGCGAAGAGCTGCGGGCGATGGCGGCGGTTGGAGTCCGTCGTATCACGGTATCGGCGGATGATCCGGATGCGGCGGCGCAGATCGAAGCCGCGCTTGCGGAGGGCTTCCGCGTGTCGGTCTACTTCCCGCCGGGTGATGCATCCGAGGCGGCGACGTTGGCGACGACGCTGGCGGCGGCGCACGTGGGGGAGCTGGCCTGCTGGGAGATTGACGGGCGTCTGGGCGCCGATGGGTTGCGGCAGGTGGCGTCGGCGGTGCGGAACGCCGGCGGCCTCGCGCCGGTGGCGGTGATCGTGCGTTCGCCGGACGAGCTGCTGGAGCTGTTCAGCGCGAACGGCGGACGCCATGCGAACGTGGTGATCATCGAGCATGACGCCCCGGACGATGCTGTGCTGCAAGACTATCGCAGCGTGACGGAAGCCTCCGGATACGAGCGCGAGCCGCTGCACGTGCGCGGGCGCGGGGTGCACGCTGGAGAGAATGAAGGCGCGCGGCTGATTCAGCAGCTAATCCGGAATGCCGCCAATGAGGTGGTGCAGACCGAGATCGCCCCGTCGCTGGTCTACCGAAAGGGCGCGTTCGGTTCCGGCTATGTCATGTTGGCGGCGTATGCGCGTCGGCTCGACCGGGCGGTCTACGTCGGCGAGCTCAGCGTCGGTTCGGGCGGACAGGCCTACGTGTTCCGGATCGATGATGCGTGGTGCGTCGTGTTCTGGGGCCGTGACGGCGGGTCCTCCATCTCGGTGGACGTGGGCGATGCGACCGATGTCGCGTTGTCGGATGTGTACAACAACCCGCTCTCGCCGCCGGCGTCGAACGACGGCAGCGTGCGCCTCGAGGCAGGACCCACGCCCGCGTACTTGTTTGGAAGGGGCGGGTCGGTGCTCGGCGAGGCGGCGCGTCAGGCGGCGAAGGAGGCGGCGGAGACCTTCCTGGAGAACCGGGAGGTGACGGAGGACCTGCCCTCTGACCTCGCGGACATCGTGGCCAAGATTGTGCGCAACGACGGCGCCCGGCTCGACCGTCCCGAATTCTTCCAGCTCGTGCGGACGTTCCCGTACATCGAGCGGCAGTGGCACGCCGGGCGGCTGGCGCAGGCGAGCGCCGTCTCCGCCATGGCCGGGCTTGCGCGGCTCACGCGTCTGCTTTGCGTGGTCGAGCAGGAGAGCGGCGAGAAGTTCATCGAGCCGCTGCAAGAGACCCTCGGCCGTTGCAGCCAGTTCGAAAGCCTGTACCTGACGCAGTCGCGGGCGACGAACGGGCAGAAGGCGCGCGGCGACTGGCTGCTGAGTGAGGTGGATCGTCTCGTAGCGGAGGCGCAGGCGCTGGACCGCATCGGACGCGGGATCGAAGCCAACGCGCTGGCCACGATGGCCGAATGGCGGGCGAGGTCGCTTGAGTTTGCCGCGGAAGCCGAACCGCCGGAGCGGATCGACGCGCCGCCGGCGATACCCGTCGCGCCGGAGCTCGGCGAGCCGGAGGAGAGCGAGGCGGACGGAGCGGAGGGCGCGCCCGAGGATGACGCTTCCGTTCCGGACGAAGGAGACGATGGGGATGTCGCGGACGTGCCGGAGCCGCCCCTCGATGGCCCATCGGACGAGGATGGCGCATCCGATGCGGCCGCGCAGGAGACGGAGGTCGGGACTGAGGAGGCATCCACGGACGGGGTGAGGCGTCTGGAACTGACGATCAAGCGCGGCGATAGCCCATGGGCGATCAGCCAGCGCTACAACGTGTCGCTCGACGATCTGCGCGAATGGAACAATTGGAGCACGAACCAGGTGCTTCATATCGGCGACAAGTACGTCGTGCACACCGACCAGGCGCCGTAGGCGCCTGCATTGAGGGGACAGCGATCTAGTATGAAGCGGTTGGGCGTGCTGACCAGCGGCGGCGACGCACCCGGGATGAACGCGGCGATCCGTGCCGTGGTGCGCACGGCGTGCTATCACGGACTGGAAGTCTTGGGCATCAAGCGCGGGTACCAGGGGCTAATCGACGACGACGTCGTGCCGCTGGGCGCCCGGAGCGTCGGCGGGATCATCAACCGCGGCGGCACGATTCTGCATTCGGCCCGGTGTGCGGACTTCATGGCCCCGGAGGGGCGCGCGCGGGCGGCGCAGACCCTGGCGCGGCACGGTATCGAAGGGTTGGCGGTCATCGGCGGCGATGGGTCCTACCGTGGGGCGCAGGCGTTGTACGAGGAGCACGGCGTCCGCTGCATCGGGCTGCCCGGCACCATTGACAACGACATCGGCGGCACGGAGTTCACCATCGGTTACGACACGGCCCTGAACACCGCGATGGAGGCGATCGACCGCATTCGCGACACCGCCGAGTCGCACGATCGGGTCTTCTTCATTGAAGTGATGGGGCGACACAGCGGGTATCTTGCGATGATGAGCGGCGTCGCCGGGGGCGCCGAGGCCATCCTGGTGCCGGAGACGTTGACGGACATCGACGAGCTGGTGCGCGATCTCGAGGCGGGTCGTGCCAAAGGAAAGACCAGCGCGATCGTTGTGGTGGCCGAGGGCGATGATTTCGGCAAAGCGCATGCGGTTGCGGAGCGCGTTGCCGAGGTGTCGATCTACAAAAACCCGCGTGTGGTTGTGATCGGCCATCTGCAACGGGGCGGGACCCCCTCGGCGTTCGACCGCATTCTTGCGAGTCGCCTCGGTCTGCGCGCGGTCGAAGCCTTGATTGAGGGCGAGACGGGCAAGATGGTCGGCGTCAACGCGAACAACGTCGCGCTTCGTCCGCTGTCGGAGGCGTGGACCTGCCGCACGCAGTTCGATCCGCGCATCCTGCGCGTCGGGCATATTCTGGCAAGCTGATCCCGCAAGCGGACGGCGGCTCAACGGATCCGGACAGGGGCTTGGGATGCATGTAGTCGAACAACGGCGGCTCGATGCATGTCTGGACGGAACCCGTATGGCGGTGGTCGGCGCGCCGCGCAATCCGAAGGACTTCTCGCGCACGGTACTCGAGGCGCTCCGCGACCACGGCTGCGACGCCGTGCCCGTCAATGCGAAGGCCGCTGAGGCCGCGTCGAGATAGCGGGCGCGCCGTGCGTCGCGCGGGTGCGGGCGTCAGGCGCGTATGGGTGCACGGATACCTCGGTCCGCGGGAGTTGCCGGAGGAACGCCACGCCTTCTGCGCGGAGCAGGGCATCGAGCTCATCGCGGGCTACTGCCCGCTGATGTTTCTGCCTGAAGCGTCGCGTCTGCACCGGATCCACACCGCCCTCCTGCGGCTCCTCGGGCGCGGCCCGAAGTAAGAGCCGGCGATGGCCGCTCGGCTATCGCAGTCCGAGCACGTCCTGCATATCGTACAGCCCCGGCGCGGCCGATGCCGTAAAACGTGCCGCGCGCAATGCGCCCTGCGCGAACGTGTCCCGGCTGTGGGCCCGATGCGTGAGCTCGATGCGTTCGCCCTGTCCGAGGAAGTAGACCGTGTGGTCGCCGGTGACGTCGCCGCCGCGAACGGCATGCACGCCGATCTCGTCTTGGGGACGGGCGCCGACGAGCCCTTCGCGACCGTATCGGCAGTCGTCCGGGACGCGAAGCCCGCGCGACTCGGCCGCGCGTTCCACCAGTCGAACCGCCGTGCCGCTGGGGCTGTCCTTTTTCTGGTTGTGGTGGATCTCCACGACTTCGATGTCGTAGTCGGGCCCGAGGATCCGCGCCGCTTCGGAGACCAGGTTGAACAACAGGTTGACCCCGACGCTCATGTTGGGCGCGTAGACCACGGGGATGCGCTGGGCGGCGGCATGGATCACGGCGTTCTGCTCGGCGCTCAGGCCGGTCGTTCCGACGACGACCGCCTTGCCGAGCTCCGCCGCGGTCTGCACGTGGGCGACGCAGGCGTCCGGGGCGGTGAAGTCGATGATCGCGTCGCTGTTGCGGAGGGCGTCCTCGGCGGACTGCCCCAAGGTCACCGTCGCGGCGCGGGGCGTGCCCGCGGCCAAAGGCAGGTCGGTCCCCGCCGCGGCGGGGAGGTCGAAGGCTCCGCCGATCTCGAGGTCCTCGGCCTGGGCGGCGAGTTCGAGGATGCGCCGGCCCATGCGGCCGCAGGCGCCGGCCACGCAGATTCGCACCATGCTTCGTTCCTCCTTCCGTTGTTCCCGTTGCGTCAGGAAATCAGGGACAGCTTCTTGAGGATCCGCTCAAGCTGGGCGTACTTCTCGGGGAGCATAGGCGTCAGTGGCAGACGCAGCACGTTCTCGGCGAGGCCCATCGCGGCCAGAGCCGCCTTGACCGGCATCGGGTTCGTCTCGATGAACAGGCCCTCGAAGATGGGCAGCATCTCATAGTGCAGCTTGCGGGCCGCGGCGTAGTCCTGCGCTTCGGCCGCCTTGCACATCTGTGCGACGGGGCCCGGCATGATATTCGCGGCCACCGACACGACGCCGGTCGCGCCGACGGACATCATCGGCAGGGTCAGCGAGTCGTCGCCCGACATGACGGTGATGTCGCAGAGGCTCAGGATCTCCGAGACCTGGCTCACGCTGCCGCAGGCCTCCTTGATCGAGACGATGCCGGGAACCTTGGACAGCTCGGCGATGGTCACGGGGAGCATCTTCGTGCCGGTGCGCCCGGGCACGTTGTAGAGCATCAGAGGCAGTTCCTCTACCTGTTGCGCGATCGTCGTGTAGTGGGCGAGCTGGCCGGCGGGCGTGGGCTTGTTGTAGTACGGGGTGATCAGCAGCGCGCCGTCCGCGCCGATTTCCTTGGCGTATTGCGTGAGCGACACCGCCTCCTTGGTGTTGTTGGAGCCGGTTCCGGCGATCACGGGGACGCGCCCGGCCACGCGCTCGATCACGAACCGGATGCATGCCTTCTGCTCGTCGTGCGACAGCGTCGCGGCTTCGCCGGTGCACCCGCACGGAACGATGCCGTCTGTGCCGTTCTCGAGCTGAAAGTCCACCAGCCGCCCGTAGGCATCGAAATCGACTTCTTGATTGCTCTTGAACGGCGTCGCCAGGGCGACCATGGAACCGCGAAACATGCTTGCTCTCCCCTCGGGTGCGTTGGAGCGACAGGGTCTTACGGGCGCCCGTCGCTTCGTCGTCCGGGCGTGGAACGCCCCTTGTTCAGCCGCCTATTGTAGTGGATTGCGGCGGTCGGGGTAAACGTTGCGGCGGCGGATCGGTTGCGGCGTCCGTTTCGGAGGGCAGACGTCGTATGAGCCAGAGCGGCACGGCGAGCACGGCCGCCCCGGCCAGATAGGTCATCTCGGGTCCCCATATCCAATAGAGCGTGCAGCCGGTCAGGGGGCCGACGGCGCGGGCGAGCGCGCCGAGGCTGCGGAACACGCCGAGAACTTGCCCTTGCTCGTCGGGCGGGGCGTAGACGGAGACGAGGCCCATGAGACAGGGCATGGTCTGCGCGGAGCCGATCGCGAACAGGAGCAGGCCCGCGTAGAGGGCCCACGGCGCGGGGGCGAACCCGATGAGGACGAGCGCGGGCGCGAGGATGAGAAGTCCGCGACGCGCCATCCGCGCGGAGCCGACGCGCGCCGCCATTCGGCGCACGTATCCGCCCTGAACCAGGGCCAAACAGACGCCGACGAAGGCGAGCATCGCGCCGTTCCGTGCGGGACCGAATCCGAACCGGTCCGCCGCGAGGAAGGTAAGCGAGAACTCGACGCCGGCCAGCGCCGCCGTGAACGCGAAGTTGGCCATGACGGTCGCGGTGACGCCGGGCGAGGGGTGGCGTTGGAACAGGCGGAGGGGGTTGGCGGTGCGCGCGGAGGCGGCGGCCGGCTGCGCGCCGGGCGGCAGCGTCTCCGGGAATCGGAACCAGAGGAACGCGAGATTCGCAAGCGCCAAGGCGGCGGCCAGCGCGGCCGGCGCGGAGAAGGGGTTGACGCCCCAGGCGGTCCATTCCGGGCGGACTTGGGTGATATCGAACGCCGCCGAGATTCCCAGCAGCGGACCGAGGGTCATGCCGAGCCCGAAGGCGATGCCGATGAGGGCCATGCCGCGAGACCGGCCGCGTTCCGGGGTGACGTCGGCGATCGCCGCGCTCGCGGTGGTGATGCTGCCGCTCATGACCCCGCCGAGCACGCGGGAGAGCGCGAAGAGTTCGAACGACCCGGCGCACACCCACATCAGGTGCGACAGCACCGTACCCGCGATGCACGCGATCAGCACCGGTCGCCGCCCGTACCGGTCGGACAGGCCGCCGAAGACCGGCGCGAAGAAGAACTGGAGCATCGAGTAGATGGCCCCGAGGACGCCGCCGAACAGCACCACGGTCGACGCGTCGTCCATGCCGACGCGGCTCTGGAAGGCGTGGATTGCGGACAGCAGGCTTGCGAGCACGGGCGAAACATCGGGGGCGTGCAGGTAATGGTCGAGCAGGCTCGGGAACAGCGGGAAGATGATGCTGAAGCCGATGATGTCGAGGAACAGGGTGAAGAACACGATGCGCGCCGCGCGACGGGCGGTCTGCGCGTCGGCGGCGTCGGCCGGATGGTCCGATGTGTCGTGCGTCATCGGCTGTACTCGTCCTGTGAGGCGGTGCACGGGCGGCGGAAGCGGGTCCAAGCGACAACACGCCCTACGGCGCGGTCGATTCCCTCAGTTCGCGCTCGACGGTCGCGCGGATCGCCCCGGGCAGGCGCGGCATGTCCAGCAGCGTCATGTATTCGAGGCGCGCCGCGGCGTTTTTCCCCTGGGCCGCGAGGGCGCGGGCCAACGCCAGCCGCAGATCCGGCGCGTCGGCGGCGCGCAAGGCCTCGCGCAGGGGCGGCTCGGCCTGGTCGGGTCGGCCGAGCTGCATGCAGGCCTGAGCTCGCAGTCGGGCGGCGACCTGGGCCTCGGGCGTGTCGGCCCCGGGGGCGGTCTGTTCGAGCAGTCGAAGGGCCGTCTCGGGACGTGCCGCGCTGAGCAGCGTTTCAGCGAGGGCCAAGCAGGCGGTGTCGAGTGCGGGCGTGGGGGCGTCGACGGTGACAATAGCGTCCGCGATCAGCTCGGCCGCCCACGCGATCTCCGCCGGGTCGCGTCCGCCGCCGTCCGTGGACGCGGGACGCCCCAGCCACGCCACGGCGAGCGCGGATTCCCCCAACGTCTTCGTGTGATCGCCGTCGGCCGGGGAGGCGAGCGCCTGGGCCGCCGCGCGCACCTCGACCGGCAAGGCGCGGCGTTCGGGGGCATTCGGCGCCGAGGCCTCGATGAGTGCGGCCGTGAACGCGTCCATGCGGTCCGCCTGCACGCAATAGGCATGGAACCGCGCCCAGCGCGCGGCGTCGCCCGGCGTGAGGCGCACGGCGTCCGTGAACGTGGCGACGGCGTCTCGCGGCGGTACGTCGCCGAGAAGCTCGGCGGTCCGCGCCCGCCACTCCAGGGCGTCCGCCAAGGCTTCCGACAGGGCGCGGCGTCGAGCGGTGTCGCGCACGTCGGGGATCCTGCGCTCGATCCGACGGTCCAGCGCATCGCGCAGGGTCCGGACGTCGCCCGTGCGCCGGACCGTCTCGACGAACGTCGGCCACACGCCGGGGTCGACCTGCTCGTACCCCGCGGCGCGGAGCAACGCGCGTTCAGCTTCCTCCGGGGCGCCGCGTTGCAGCCTGCTCTGGGCGATGATGCGGAGCAGTTCGCTGGGGTTCGGCGCGCCCGCGGCCAAGGCCTCCGCCAAGTGCGACTCGGCTGTGATGAGCAGGTGGGGATCCGGCGTTCCCTCGGGCGGCGCGGCCCTGCGGAACAGCAGCCGTCCGACGATGTCGTGGCCTTCCGGCAGCGTGGGGCACAGGTCGAGCGCCGTTTCCGCGGCGGCTTCGGCCGCGGCGAAGGCCTGCTCCGCCCCGGCCGCGTCCCCGGCGGCGGCCAGCGCCGAACCCCGGTTGAACTCCGTGCGGGCGAGCGCCGCGAGCGAAGGCAGGTGATAGGGGTGTCGGTCGAGCGCCTGGCGGTAGCAGTCCGCCGCGCCTTCGGCATCGCCCTGGCTCTGCCGCACTTGGGCGAGGGCGTGGGGGGCGTCCCAGCTCCACGGGAGCGCGCGCGCGGCGCGGGTCAGGGCGGGTTCGGCCTCGTCTGGCGCTGACCAGTACAACGCGTCTTGGCCGCGTTTGAGATTCACGCGTCCGTAGAACGTTAGAAGACCGAGGGAGAGTGCGGCGACACCTAAGAGGAGCAGCGGGAGGAGCAGCGCCATCGCCCGACGGCGCGCGACCGGCGGGGCTGCAGGGCGAACCGCGGCGGTCCAGACGCCTGCAAACGCGCCAAGCATGAGCATCAGGAAGACCGCGGACGCGTGCGAGGCATAGTTGAACCCGAACGCGCCGTCGACCAGAAAGGCGGCGCCGAATGCGGCCGTGAGCAGGCCGAACCGCCGTTCGGAGCCCGGCGGTCGGAAGGCGGCGAAAACGACGCCCCCGCAGATGGCCGTGATCAAGAGCGCCAGATAGGCCAGCGCCGCAGGGAGTCCCGTCTCGGAGGCGATCGCCAGAAGCTCGCAGTGGGGGTGGTGGTTCAGCAGCCGGTCGCGCGCGTAGTGTTCCTGTTCGAACTGTGTCCAGTAGGGCACGTTGGCGATCTCGTACGCGCCCGGGCCGAACCCGAGGAGCGGCCGATCCATGGCCATGCGCGCCGCGCCGTAGAACGAGTTGTAGCGCAGTAGCAGGGAGCCGTCCAGCGGGGCGTCGGATCCGTGGCGGATCGCAGTGAAGCCGGCGACGGACGCAACGCCCGTGCATGCGAGCAGTCCGAGCGTCGCCAGCGTGAACGCCGCGCGGCGTGAGGGCGTTCGCAGCCGCATCCAGCCGAGGGCGATAAGAACCACGCCCAGCGCGCAGGCCAGTGCGAGCAGGCTGGCGCGATGCCGCGTGAGGACGATGTGCGTCAGGATGATCAGGGAGGGGAGGGCGCACCAGCGGCGGCCGGGTTGCGCGGTCAGCCAGACCCCCAGCAAGAGCGCCGGAACGAGCGCGTGTCCGGCGACATTGGGATTGCCGAACGTGCCGGGCAGTTGGCGGTACTGCGTTGTATCGAGGTCGGCCGCGTTCCACGGGAAGGGGTCCCAGCCGAGCCCTTGGGCGAACGCGTAGAGCGAAGAGACCGCCACGGCGACGCAGATCGCGGCGCCGATGCCGCGCGCCTCATCGGGGTGGCGGACGGCCTGGGCGGCCGCGAGCCAGACGGCGAACAGGGCGCAGCGCCGCGCGGTCTCCACGGCGGACAGGCCCGTGTAGGGCGACGCGACGGTCGCGGCGACGCTCAGGACGGTGAACAGGCCCAAGGGGGCCAGGAAAAGGGCGGGACGACGCAGCGGCGGGCCGCCTCGCGACGAGCCGGCGATGAGCATCGTCGGGAGCGCGAACCCGGCGAGCAGGAGCAACAGCAGTTTGACGTCTTCGGTCGGTTTGGGCGTGAACGGCGTCATGGCGAGGACGATCGCCGCCGCGAACGCCGCGAGCGCGATCCGGACCCGTCGTGCGGGATCTGCTGAATGTGAAGGGAGTTCTGCCGCCACGGTTCACCACTCGGCCAGGGCTGTGCAACCGCGCCATTGTGCGGCAGGCGGCCGAACGGATCAATGCGCTCCGTTGCGGGCGGACGGGATTGCCCGCCGGTTTTCTGTGTGTTCTTGCAGTTCGTGCGCCGAATCAGTAGTTTGGCGCGATTGCGGCAACCGAGCAACTGGAGGATAGGACCATGGCGGACACGTCGGAACTACTGGTAGCGGTGTTGATGGGCAGCAAGTCCGACTGGGAAACGATGGAGGCGGCGTCGGAGACGCTGGATGAGTTCGAGATCTCGCATGAATGCCGTGTGCTCTCCGCCCATCGGACGCCGGGCCCTTTGGTCGAGTTCGTTCAGTCGGCGGAAGCGCGCGGCTGCGAGGTGTTCATCGCGGCGGCGGGCGGCGCGGCGCATCTGGCCGGCGTGGTGGCCGCGCACACCCTGCGGCCGGTGCTTGGGGCGCCGATGGGCAGCGCGCTGCACGGTCTCGACTCTCTGCTCTCAACGGTGCAGATGCCCGGCGGCATCCCGGTGGGCACGCTCGGTATAGGGCGGAGCGGGGCGACGAATGCGGCGCTTCTGTCGATTGCGATCCTGGCGAACAGCCGCCCGGAGCTGCGCGACCGGATACAGGCCTATCGCGATAAGCGGGCCGAGCAGATCCTCTCTGAGGATCTGCATCGGAGCAAGGGCATGGGGTTCCTGAAGAAGTAATCTCTTCGGGCGCGCACGGGTCGATTCGGCTGCGTCGCCAACGCGTCGCTTTTGCATCGTGCGCGGCTGATCCCTATACTAGCGGCTCTTTGTCACCTGGAGCCTGGAAATGCTGCTTTTCGTCCCTAAAGAGACTGATCCCATCGAAACCCGCGTCGCCCTCGTGCCCGAGAGCGTGCGCAAACTCGCCGGCGTCGGCATCGAAATCGCTGTAGAGAGCGGTCTCGGCGTAACGTCCGGCCACGCGGATGAGGCGTATACGGAAGCGGGCGCGACGGTCCGAGCCGACCGCGCGGCGGCGCTCTCCGAAGCCGACATCGTGGCCCGTGTGCGTAAGCCTCCGCAAGAGGAGGCGGCCTCGCTGAAGCAGGGCGCCGTGCACGTCAGCTTTCTCGACCCGTTCCACGAACGCGCGTTGGTCGAGGCGCTGGCGCAGGCGGGCGTCTCCGCGATCAGCATGGAGATGATCCCGCGCACCACGCGCGCGCAGAAGATGGATGCGCTGAGCTCCCAGGCGAACCTGGCGGGCTACTACGCGGTGATCCTCGGCGCGGAGCGGCTGGCGAAGATTCTGCCCATGATGATGACCCCGGCGGGCACGATCGCCCCGTCGCGCGTGTTCATCATCGGCGCCGGCGTGGCCGGACTGCAGGCGATCGCCACGGCCAAACGGCTCGGGGCGCACGTGGACGCGTTCGACACGCGGCCCGTCGTCGAGGAGCAGGTGCGGTCGCTGGGCGGCAGGTTCGTGAAGGTCGACCTCGGCGAGACGGGGCAGACGAAGGACGGCTACGCCAAGGAGCTCACGCCGGAACAGCAGCAGAAGCAGCGCGACGCGATGGCGAAGGTCTGCGCCCAGGCCGACATCGTGATTACGACGGCGCAGCTCTTTGGTAGGAAGGCCCCGGTCATCGTCACGAGCGAGATGGTCCGGTCGATGCGCCCGGGCAGCGTGATTGTGGACTTGGCGATCGAGACGGGCGGAAACGTCGAGTGCGCCGAGCTGGGCAAGGAGGTCGACTATCACGGCGTGCGCGTGATCGGCATCCCCAACCTGCCGGGACAGGTCCCGGTGCACGCCAGCCAGATGTACTCCGCGAACGTGACGGCGCTGATTCTCGAGTACTGGGATAAGGAAACGAAAGAATTCGCGCTGAATCAGGAAGATGAGATTATTCAGGGCTGTTTGGTTACGCATCAGGGCAACGTCGTGAGTGAGCGCATCCGGCAGGTCTACGCGGACTCCTGAGGGTCGTACCGCGGGGCCTGACCCCGCGGATGCGCCCAACCGGGAGATGACAGCATGCTGACCACCGAACAGATCGCTTTCTACGAGGAGCACGGGTATCTCCATATCCCGCAGATGTTCACGCCCGCGGAAATGGATGAGCTCGAACGGGACCTGGACTATCTGATGGATGCGTGGGCCCAGACGGAAATGGGCTGGACGGGTCCGTGGCGCCTGGCGCTGATGGACGCGGAGACGGAGCGGAAATCGAAACTGACGGCGCTCCACGATCTGCAGTTGTACGCCGCTTCCTGGCTGCGCGCCGTGACCAACGCCAAGCTCACGGGCGCGATGACGGACCTGCTCGGGGAAGACGTCGAGCTGCACCATACAACGTTGCACGCGAAGCCGCCGGAGACGGGGCGCCCGTTCCCGCTTCACCAGGACAACGCGTTCTACGAGCACACGGACAACCGGTATGTCGACGTGCTGGTGCACCTGGACGACACGCGGCACGAGAACGGCGAGATCCGTTTCCTGGCCGGGTCGCACAAGCTGGGATACCTGCCGCATATCACGCAGACGGCCGACGGTCCCTGCACGCCGCACCTGGATACGGCGGAGTACCGGCTGGAGGACTCCGTGGCCGTGCCGGCCAAACGCGGCGATGTGGTGTGCTTCAATATCCTCTGCGTGCACGGCAGCTACATCAATCAGACGAAGAACGTGCGGCGCATGGTGCGTTGCGGGTATCGCGACCCCGCGAACGCGCAGTTGAGCGGGCAGAGCATGGGCCGCCCGGGCATCATGGTGTCGGGTCGGCGCCTGCGCGATAGCGCAGCGCAACCCCTCGTCGCGGAACAAACGTAAACCCGGAGCCCGCAGCGGGTTCCGGACAATTCCGGTGAGTCGCCGGGGGAGTCTATGGTCGATGGGTGAATACATGGTTCTGCTGGTGTTCGCCTTCGTGCTCTCGATCTTCTTGGGATTCGAGTTGATATCGAAGGTGCCTTCTCAGCTTCACACGCCGTTGATGTCGGGGTCGAACGCGATCTCGGGCATCACCATCGTGGGCGCCCTGATCGCCGCGGGCGAAGTCGGGGGCGGATGGTTGAGCGTGCTGCTCGGGACCCTGGCGGTCGCGTTCGCGACGATCAACGTCGTAGGCGGCTACCTGGTCACCGACCGCATGCTGGGCATGTTCAAGCACAAGGAAGGACGGTAGACCGTGGGTTCCCTCATTCAGTTGGCCTATATCGTCGCGTCGGTGCTCTTCATCCTCGGGTTGAAGATGCTGAGTTCGGCGCGCACCGCGCGGCGGGGCAACCTCATCTCCTCGATCGGCATGCTCATCGCCGTGGTCGCGACGTTGTGCAACGGCGGCATGCAGTATCAGTGGATCATCGCCGGCATGTTGGTGGGCGGCGGAATCGGCGCGATTGCGGCCGTTCGCGTGCCGATGACGTCCATGCCGGAGTTTGTGGCGCTGTTCAACGGATTCGGCGGCATCGCCAGCCTGCTGGTCGGCTGGGCGGAATACCAGCGCGGACTGGCGACGGAACCCAGCATCGGCATCGGCGTGTCCCTGCCCATCTTCCTGGCCGTGCTCATCGGCGGGGTGACGTTCACGGGCAGTATGGTGGCCTACGGCAAGCTGTCCGGCAAGCTGAACGGCAAGCCGATCCTGTTCAAGGGGCAGCAGTTCGCCAACGGCGCGCTGATGCTGCTGGCGGTGGCGCTCGGCGTGGTGTACGTCGTGAATCCCGAGGCGACCTATGCGGCCTTCATCGGCATCGTCGCGTTGTCGTTTGTCCTCGGCGTGCTGGCGACGATCCCCATCGGCGGCGCGGACATGCCGGTGGTGATCTCGCTGCTGAACAGCTACTCGGGCCTGGCCGCATGCGCCGCCGGTTTCGTGATCGGCAACACCGTGCTGATTGTGTCCGGCTCGCTGGTGGGCGCCAGCGGCATCATCCTCACCACGATCATGTGCAAGGCGATGAACCGCTCGCTGACGAACGTGTTGTTCAGCGGCTTCGGCGCGGCCGGCGGCTCGGTGAGCGCGGCGGCGCAGGGCGAGGCGAAGCCGATCTCGGCCGAGGACGCGTTCTACGTGCTCGAGGCGGCGCAGAGCGTTGTGTTCGTGCCCGGCTACGGCATGGCCGTGGCGCAGGCGCAGCATGTGGTGCGCGAGCTGGGCGAGCTGCTCGAGAAGAACGGGGCGGAGGTGAAGTACGCCATCCATCCCGTGGCGGGACGGATGCCGGGCCACATGAACGTGCTGCTGGCGGAGGCCAATGTGCCTTATGAGCAGCTCGTGGAGATGGACGACATCAACCCGCATCTGCCGACGGTGGACGTGGCGATGGTCATCGGCGCCAACGACGTAGTGAATCCCGCCGCGCGCGAGGACGAGAACAGCCCGATCTATGGCATGCCCATCATCAACGTGGATGAGGCGAAGACCGTGTTCATCCTCAAGCGTTCCATGGCCAGCGGGTTTGCGGGCGTCGATAACCCGTTGTTCTTCAAGGAGAATGCCCGCATGCTGTTCGGCGATGCCAAGGCGAGCGTGCAGGAGCTGGTGAACGAGTTCAAGAGCATCGACTAAGCCCGCGCGAGGCGTCGGCGGCGCAGCGCGTGTCGCGAGGGGGCGGGTCTCGGATCCGCCTCCTTTCTTTTTGCCCTGGTCCGCGTCTCGCTCCCCTTGCGCCGCGCTATAGCGTAGCATTGAGGAAGGAGGAGGGCGGCGATGACGGAACGACAACTCAGGGCGGATGTGGAACGGTTGGCGGCGCCCGGCGGACGTTTGCCGGGATCGCCGGGACACGAGGCGGCGCGGGAGACGATATCCGAGCGGATGGCGACGCTGGGCATGCCTCCCTATGCGGACGCCGGCTACGAGCTGCCTTACCAGGCGGGCGCGCTCGACGGACGCAACCTGCTCGGCGTTGCGCCGGGGCGTTCCCGGGAGCTGCCGCCGGTCCTGGTCGCGGCGCACTACGATACGTGCGGACCCCTTCCCGGCGCGGACGACAACGCGGCGGCCGTGGCGATTCTGCTCGAGACGGCGCGGCGTCTGCGCGAAGCCCCGGCGGAGCGGGATGTCGTCTTCGCGTTCTTCGATGCAGAGGAGCCGCCTCACTATCTGACGGATACGATGGGGTCGACGCGGTTCTACCGTGACCAGCGGACAGGACCCGTGCACTGCGCGGTCGTTCTGGACCTCTGCGGCCACGACGTGCCGATCCCCGGGCTGGAGAATCTGATCTTCGTTACGGGCGTCGAGTCCGATCGCGGGCTGCAGCGCGTGGCGCAGCAGACCTGGCCGGCTTCCGGACTGCGCGCCGTGCTGACGTTGAACCGCTACATCGGCGATTTGAGCGACCACCACGTGTTTCGCGTGAACCGACGACCTTACCTGTTCCTCTCATGCGGGCGTTGGCCGCACTACCACGCGCCGACGGACACCCCGGACCGGCTGAACTACGCCAAGATGGCGCAGATCACGGCGTATGTCGAGGCATTGTTGCGCGAGACCGCCGTGACGGCGCTCGAAGGCCCTTTCGAAGGCGATGACACGGTCGAGATCGAGATCGCTTCGCTGCAGCGGGCGGTCGGGCCGGTTCTCGATATGCTCGGGCTGCATCCGCAAACACGCGCCGACCTGGACGCGATGGTGACCCTGCTGGTCCAGCAGTTCGGGTTGTAGCGCTGAAACCCAACGTGATGGCGGGTCTCAGCGCGGCGGGCGAGATGCGTAGCGCTGGCGCAGACGCCCGGCCGTCCACAGGCAGAGGTCCCACAGGTCCGCAACGGGCTGCTGGGTGTAGGGCAGCGCGTGCATGTAGGGGGGCGGGCCGAACTCCGGCGTGATCGTGAGCGATTGGGCGCCGCTGCCGGCGCGGGCGCTCACGATGGCGTCCCACCAGGCCTCGTGTCGCGCGAGGTGAGAGGCGTACTCCGGCGCACGCGGATCCGGCACTTGCGGGCCCTCCTCATAGCCGACGCGCGCGTGGACGTGGATCGCCCGTTCGCAGGCCAGTTCGAGGGCGTGTTCGTGTCCTTGCAGGGTGGATTCGCAGACGGCGCACCAGTGGCTGAAGTCGGCGCAGATGCGGAGATCCGGGAATTCCTCGAGGTACTGCGCCGTCCGCCAGGGCGTGAAGAAGATACGGCCTCGGTGGGTCTCATGGGCGACGGGGACGCCAACGTCCCGTTCCGCCTGAAGCGCGGCGAGGAAGAACTCGCAGCCTTCGCTGAAACTGAAGCAGTCGCGTCCGCTCTGCGAGGTCACCAGGGTCGGGCCGTAGGCGTGGACGGCCTCGAGTTGCCGGCGGAACTCATCCGGTGTCACGGGGAACATCATGGCGACGTAAGAAAGACCGTTGGCGTCGAGGAGCGCGCGCCACTCTCGGGGTTCCATGTCGGGGATGGGGGCCTCTACGCCGCTGTATCCGGCCTCGCGGATCATGCGAACGCGATCTTCAATCCGCGCAATGCTTTCCATGCCCCAGAAGGAGCGCAGGAGTTGCACATGCATATCGGGCGCCTCCGTGTGAACGGTTCCGGTTTGCAGTGGGCTTGGTCAGTCTCGTCCCTGTATTCTCAGTCGGGTCGTCTCGGCGTGTCAATGTGCATTTCCTCGGGAAGGTTGGGGAGGGCTCGGGTGTTGGTATCCGCGATGTTCCCGGATGCCCGGCGGACTGGCCCGGTCGGCAACGGCGGCAAGGCCTGACGATAGACAATTTGCCGGCGGGATTGGTATAGTGCGCCGCCGGTAATCAGGGCGGTTCGCCGGTTTTTCGCGCAACTGCGCACACCAGTGTCCATCGTCGCATGGGGCTGTGGCCATGCGGGCGAAGCCTCTCGGGGCAGAAGTGGTGAAGGCCGTCCGCGGCTCGATTCAGTCGGGGTGCGGGCGACAACCCGGCTATGGTGGGAAGAGTGAGTATGAGTACGGCGAAGTTGATCCTCGACGAGAAAGAGTACGAGTTTCCTGTTGTAGTGGGCACGGAAGGCGAGCGAGCCATCGACATATCGAGCTTGCGCAGTCAGTCCGGCTACATCACCATGGATTCGGGCTATGGCAACACCGGCAGTTGCCAGAGCGAAGTGACCTTCATCGACGGCGAGGCGGGGATTCTGCGGTATCGCGGGTACGATATCGAGGACCTGGCGTCGTCGGCTCGGTTCCCGGAAGTCGCATTCCTCCTGATTTACGGCCACCTGCCGAACCAGTCGGAGCTGAACGAATGGCGGCGCCAGCTCACGATACACAGCCTGATCCATGAGAGCATGATCAACTTCTTCGATCACTTCCCGCCCACCTCGCACCCCATGTCGGTGCTCTCGTCGATGGTGGCGTCGTTGCCGGCGTTCTACCCGGACGGGGATGACGTGGACCGGAATATCGTGCGCCTGCTGGCGAAAGCCAAGACCATCGCGGCCATCTCGTACAAGAAATCCGTGGGCGAGCCGATCGTCTATCCGCAGGCGGGGCTCAGCTACGCGGCGAACTTCTTGCGCATGATGTTCGCGACGCCGGCCGAACCCTATGAGGTGTCGGAGACGCTCGAGAACGCGCTGAACCTGCTGCTGACGGTGCATGCGGACCACGAGCAGAACTGCAGCACGTCGACGGTGCGCATGGTGGGCAGCAGTCAGGCGGACATCTACGCCTCGATAAGCGCGGGCATCTGCGCGTTGTCGGGCCCGCTTCACGGCGGCGCAAACCAGGCCGTGATTGAAATGCTCCAGCGGATTGCGGACGACGGCGGCGACTACCGCAAGTACGTGGGTCTCGCCAAGGACCGGGAGTCCGGGTTCCGGTTGATGGGGTTCGGTCATCGCGTGTACAAGAACTTCGACCCGCGCGCGCGCATCCTGAAGAAGGCCTGTGACGAGGTGCTGGAAGAACTGGGCGTGGTCGATCCGCTGCTCGACATCGCCAAGAACCTGGAAGAGGTGGCCCTGAGCGACGACTTCTTCGTGGAGCGGAAGCTGTATCCGAATGTCGACTTCTACAGCGGCATCATCTACCGCGCGCTGGGCATCCCGACGGACATGTTCACCGTGATGTTCGCGCTGGGCCGGATGCCGGGGTGGCTGGCGCACTGGCGCGAGATGCACGCCGACACCTCCGGGCGCATTCATCGTCCGCGGCAGGTGTATGTGGGCGGGAATCGTCGGCCGTTCGTGCCTGTCTGGGAACGCGCCTGAGCGGAGTCCGACTTTGATCGGGTCGCGTCGCCGTGCGAGGCGGGGCAGGCGGTATGTGACGCGGGGGGAGCGATCCTCCCGCGTTTTCCGTCGTACGCGCGGGATGGAAGGCGGACGGGAACTGGGAAAGGGAACTCACCATGCTCCAACGTTTGCTGGCATCCAAAGCGACCGCGGCGGTGATTCTGATTCGGCTCGCCGTGGGGTCCGTGTTTCTCTCCGAAGGCATTCAGAAGTTCCTGTATCCCGCGGCGCGCGGGGTCGGGCGCTTCGAGAAGATGGGGTTCGACGCGGCGGAGATACTGGCGCCGATGGTGGGCGTCTTCGAGATCCTCTGCGGCGCGCTGGTCCTGCTGGGGGCGCTTACGCGTCTTTCCGCCCTTCCGTTGATCTGCATCATGCTGACCGCGCTCGTGACGACGAAGCTGCCCATTTTGCTTGGCGAGGATCTCTGGGGCTTCCATGTGCGCGAGCTGTCAACCTACGGCTTCTGGAGCATGGCCCACGAGATGCGGACCGACTTCGCCATGCTGCTCGGGTCGACCTACCTGGTCATCGTCGGCGGCGGGAAGTGGTCGGTCGACGCCCTGCTGCTCCGGCGCAAGTGATTGGGAGCCGGCGCTGACGCGTTGCGGGCCGCGGACGTGTATCCGCGCCGTTCGTCGCGCGCCGGATCGCGGGAGTCCGCGGAATTTGATTTCTTTGTGTACGGTTGGTAATCTACCAGTGCTGGCAATGCCCAGCATCTCTTACCATCTGACGGCGGACACGACTGTCGGCTGTGCCCTTCATCCTCGGATCCGCTACAAGACCGCCCTCTTCAGGGCGAATGAAAGGAAGCAGACCCATAGAACTCCTGCAAACTATGCCAGAACAGGAAGCATCCTTCGCTGATTTCGACCTGGATCCGCGTTGCCTTCGAGTGCTCGACAAGAACGACATCCAGGTCCCCACCCCCATCCAGGCGGCCGTACTTCCCGTTGCGCTGGAAGGCCGGGACGTGATCGCCATCGCGCAGACGGGGACAGGCAAGACGCTTGCCTATGTCCTGCCGCTGCTGATGCGCATCGCGCAAGGCAAGGCCGGTCGCAACCAGTTGCTGGTGTTGACGCCGACCCGTGAGCTGGCCGTCCAGGTGCACCACGTTATCGAGGAGTACGGCAAGGCGCTGGGCATCCGAAGCGTATGCGTGTACGGCGGCGTGAACCTTGAGCAGCAGACGCGGGCGCTGCGGAGAGGCTGCCAGGTGATTGTGGCCACGCCGGGCCGGCTGCTGGACCATATGGAGCGCGGCAACATCCGGTTCAATGAGCTGGAGGCGCTCGTGTTCGACGAGGCCGACCGCATGCTGGACATGGGTTTCCTGCCGGACATCCGGCGCATCTTGCGCACATTGCCCGCGGAGCGGCAGACGCTGCTTTGCTCGGCGACATTCCCGCGCGAGATCGAGCGGCTCGCTCAGGATATCCTGAACGAGCCGGAGCGCATCACCGTAGGCGCGATTTCGCAGCCGGTGGACAATGTGCGCCAGATCCTCTACACGGTGGCGGCGGAGTCGAAGATCGCCTTGCTGCTGAAGCTGCTCCGCGATGACGCCGCCGTGGTCGATTCGTGCATCGTGTTCATGCGGACGAAGAGCCGCACGGAGCGCGTGGCGAAGGCCCTGCACCGCGCCGGCATCGACGTGCAGGCGATTCATGGGGATCGTACGCAGCGGCAACGGCAGCGCGCGCTGGAAGGTTTCCGTGATGGACGCTTCCCGGTGCTCGTGGCGACGGACGTGGCCGCGCGCGGACTGGACATCGACAATGTCAGCCACGTGATCAACTACGACATCCCGGTGAACCCCGACGACTATATCCATCGGATCGGCCGGACGGCCCGGGCCAGCGCCAAAGGCGACGCCATCACGTTCGTATCGCCTGGGGAGCACATCGCGCTTGAGGGGATTGAGCGCGCTCTCGGGACCCACTTGCCGCGCGCGGAGTGGGAAGGCGCCGTGCAGGTGCTGTCGCTGTTCCATGCCCCGGAGGAGCAGGCTGCCCGCAAGCGCACCGCTCGCAGACGTCGCACGCTGCTGCGTCGTCGGTAGAAACAACCGCCAAGAAGGGGGCGTGCGGGATTCTCCCCGAATCCGCTCGTCCCCGCGCCCTCCGCAAGCAGTTTCCCCCTTCTGACCGCTTCTTCCCCGTGTAGTTCTCGCGCGTCTGCCTGTCCCCGTGTTACCCGTGTTACCGAACCAGGCGCCGTTGCGCCTGGCGTCCGCGCAGATGGGCGTATGCGTGCGACCCGACGAACGGATGCATCGCCACAACGGGACTGGGATGGTCGGGCCCCCGCGAGGGGGGAGGGGGAACGGGGACGGGGAACGGGGAACGGCGGAGAGGGCGGCGGATCGCCGAGCCGGCTCGCAGAAAGACGAATGGCGCCTCCCGTTCGGGAGACGCCATGTTCCACACTATCAAGTCACCGCCGTGATCCTGTTGGCGCCTGGCATCAAAGCGAAGCGGCTTCGAGGCCAAAGACCACGGGTCGATTGGGCAACGCTCGCCTTATTCGGTCAGGCGCAGGTTGTCGACGATGATGCTGTCGTCGCCGATTGCGAGCGACGTGAAGATCCACTCCCACGTACCGCGAGTGTCGATCGGAACGTCGAACTGCAGCAGCGTGACCACGGCCGTGCTCTTCTCCGCTTCGGCGTCGTAGGCGCCTTCAGCGTCCTTCACGAACGGAAGCGTAGGCGTATTGAAGACGGCGCGAGCGTCGTAGATGCCATCCGGGATACCCGTGATCGCGGCGCCTTTGCCATCCTCGAGGATCGCTTCGGGCAGCACGTTCGGGCTCCAGTTCCCGGCGGCCTGATCGCGAAGGGCCAGTGAGGTCATCACCTGACCACTGAAGTTCACGACCTTGAATGCGTTGCCCGGAACCAGACCCGGACAACCGACGAGTGCGCCCACGGTCAACGTGACCAGGACGACGAGCGGCAGAAACTTGCCGTATTTCAGCATGGCGTTTTCCCTCCTTCGATTTCCTTCCAGATACTTAACAGGGCTGTCTGCCCGTCCGTTCCGCCATCCACCAACAGATCGACAGAATGCGGATGCACAGACACCCCTTACGTCGTGTCCAGAGTATACCACGGGGTCCAGATGGGGTCAAGAGCCAAATCCCCGGTGCAGATGGCCCCAAGTGCGTTGTCTGCAGGTGCATGGAGAGCCGTATCCGGGGCCTGGCCCCGGGGCGGTTCGGCGTCGGCGGCGCTCTGGCGTTGGCGGCGGGCGGGGCCGCTTGTGTATGCTTGCCGCCATGGAAGATTGGACAGCACAGCTTGACGGCGCGGATGGGGAGTCGCCCTACCCGTTGGGCCTTCACCTCAGTCGCGAGGCCTGGCGCGTTCTGGACCTCGATGCGGTTCTGGTTGATCCGCCGGGAGCCGATCCGCGCGGACTCGCGCCGATCGCGGGCCAGATCGCCCTGCGGGTGAACGAGCGGTTCGGCGGCGACGCTTCGGACGCGGCTGTTCGGCCCGGTCATCTCCTCACCGCCGGCGTAGTGGTTGACGTGCTGCGGTACGTCTTCCGGTTGTACACGTGCGACCAGCGGCCGCGGGCGTCGGAGGAGGCGCTGCGCGCGCTGGCGTCGGCTTTGGGGAGTCCAGGCGCGGTCCACCGGCTTTTCGAGGCGTTCGCGGATGCATTTCCCCCGTTCGCCGTGGCCAAGGGCTGGCAGGACCCGGCGGCCTACCTGGCGGGGCGGCCGGGATCGGAGCCCGCGACGCATGAGGCCTTGCGCGAGATCGCGTTGCTCCAGCTCGCGATCGAGAACCCCGCGCTGAAGCCGTTCCGTGTTCTGTTTGACGACGCGGCGTTGCGTGAGGCGGCCCCAATCGCGGAGGCCATGGAAGCCGTCGAGGCGTTCTATCGCGATCAGCCGCCGGTCGAGCTGGTGGGCGACGACCTGTTCGCGACGCTGCGAGCGCCGATGCGCGCCGCGCCGGATTCGTTGGAAGGGCAGCTCGAGTACATCCGCGCCCACTGGGGGCGGCTTCTGCCGGCTTGGCTGATCCGCCGCATCATCCGCACGCGCGACATCCTGCGTGAGGAGACCCGGGACAGGGGGTTCGGCAAGGATGTCGTGGAGGTCCTCGCGTTCGGACGCGGGCTTGGCGGCGCGTCGGACTACCCCGAGCCGGAGCGGTTTACGCACGACGCCGAGTGGATGTCTGAGCTGGTGCTGATCGCCAAGATCACGTACGTCTGGCTCGATCAGCTCTCCCGCGCGTATGGCCGCGCGATCCAGCGGCTCGACGAGGTCCCGGATGAGGAGCTGGACCGTCTGGCGCGGCGCGGATTCACCGGGCTGTGGCTCATCGGACTCTGGGAGCGGTCGACCGCCTCTGAGGAGATCAAGAAGCGGATGGGCAACGCCGAAGCGGCGGCGTCGGCCTATTCGCTGTACGATTACACGATCGCGGCCGATCTCGGGGGCGAACCGGCCTATCTGCGTCTGAAGGAGCGCGCACGGCAGCGGGGCATCCGTCTCGCCAGCGATATGGTGCCCAACCATGTCGGCGTCTTCTCACGTTGGGTGGTGGAGCATCCCGACTGGTTCATCCAATGCGCCGAGCCGCCGTTCCCCGGCTACCGGTTCACGGGGCCCAATCTGTCGCCCGACCCGCGCGTCGCGGTGCAGATCGAGGACGGCTACTGGAACCGCAGCGACGCCGCGGTGGTGTTCAAGCGGGTCGACACGGCGAGCGGCGACACGCGCTACATCTACCACGGGAACGACGGCACGAGCATGCCGTGGAACGACACCGCGCAGCTCAACTACCTGCTGGCGGAGGTGCGCGAGGCGGTCATCAAGACGATCCTGCACGTGGCGCGCCTGTCGCCGGTCATCCGGTTCGACGCGGCGATGACGTTGGCGAAGAAACACTACCAGCGGCTCTGGTTCCCGCTGCCCGGGGAGGGCGGGGCGATCCCTTCGCGCTCGCTGTACAGCATGACGCGTCAGGAGTTCGACCGGGCGATGCCGGAGGAGTTCTGGCGCGAGGTGGTGGACCGGGTGCAGGCCGAAGCGCCCGACACGCTGTTGCTTGCGGAGGCGTTCTGGCTGATGGAGGGCTATTTCGTCCGTACCCTGGGCATGCACCGGGTGTACAACAGCGCGTTCATGAACATGTTGAAGATGGAGGAGAACCTCAAGTACCGCATGACGCTGAAGAACGTGCTCGAGTTCAGTCCCGAGGTGCTCAAGCGGTTCGTGAATTTCATGAATAACCCGGATGAGCTCACCGCGGTCGAGCAGTTCGGCCGGGGCGACAAGTTCTTCGGCGTCAGCGTGATGCTCGCCACCCTGCCCGGGCTGCCGATGTTCGGCCATGGGCAGGTCGAGGGGTTCACGGAGAAGTACGGGATGGAGTTCCGGCGGGCCTACTGGCACGAGACGCCGGACCAGGGGATGATCGCGCGACACAAACGCGAGATCGCGCCGTTGCTCAGGCGCAGGCGGCTGTTCTGCGATATCCGCCATTTCGTCTTGTACGACTTGATTCACCCGCAGGACTACGTGGACGAGAACGTGTTCGTGTACTCGAACCGGCACGGGGACGAGCGGGCGCTGGTCGTATACAACAATGCCTATGCGCCGACGCGGGGGCGCATTCACACCAGCGCGGCGATCAACTTCGGGTCGGCGGAGGACCAGGACCTGCGGCGGCTGACGCTGAGCGAGGCGCTCGGGCTGCGCGACGCGTCCGACGTGTTCTACCTGTTCCGCGACTCGCGAGACGGCCTGCAGTACCTGCGACGCGGGGCGTCGTTGGCGCACGACGGGATGTACTTCGAACTGGCGGGCTACCAGTATCACGTTTTCCTTGATTTTGAGGAGATCGTGGACACCGACCATGTGTGGTCGCGTGTGTGCGACCGGCTCAACGGCCGGGGCGTGCCGGACATCCAGCGCGTGTTTCGCGAGACCGTGCTCGCGCCGATGCTCGAGACCTTCCGGCTGGTGCTCAACTCCCGTACGCTGACGGATTTCACGCGGTCGTTGCATGAGCCGAAGCGTCAGGCGCCCGTGCGCAAGGCCGTGATCAAGGCGTTGCGGATGTACCTGGACGTGGCGGAGTCGGAGTCGGGGATCGCGATTGACGCGGAGCCGGCGCTGCGGTCGGCCGACCGCGACCTGGCGGCGATCCAGCGGATCGCCCCTGAGACGGAGGTCCCCGCGGTCGTGGCTGAGGGGCAGGCGCGCTCGGCGGAGGAGGGCGCGCCGGTTCCCAGGACCGACAAGCGCGACGCCAAGCAAGTCGCGGAGGAGGAGGAGCGCGCGCAGGTGCTGTTCTGGCGCATCCCGGTGACTTGGGCGTTGACGCGCCATCTCGAAGGCATGCTGGGGCTGGGGGCGATGAGCGACTACGGCGCCGGTTGGATGGAGCACTGGCTGCTCACGACGCCGATCCGGCAGGCCTACGTCGAGCTTGGGCGTTCCGAAGCCGAAGCGCACGACGACAGCCATCTCGTCATGCTGTTGGTGCGCCACACCGCCTCGCTCCTCGCCGCGTACGACGAGGAGCCCGCGCATTTCCTCGAGGAGATTCTCGAAGACGACATTTCCCGCGCGTACCTTGGCGTCAACGAGCACGCGGGCCGGTACTACGTACGCAAAGAGCCGTTCGAGGCGGCGATGCGCTGGCTTCGCCTGACGGCCGCCGTGGCCATCCACGCGGAAGACGGGTTGGATGAGACCGACCGCCGCGCTCTGGTCGCGTCGCGTGATCGATGCGTCGAAGCGGCGATCGAGGCCGCAGAGGCAGCGGGATACGACATCGGCGGCATGCTGGATCGGTTGCGAGGACGCGTCGAAGAGAAGGTCGAGGGCGTTGCGCCGGTGTGACGCGGAGCGCGACGCGGAAATACCGCGCGGTTCCGCGTTCGTTAGTGTGTAATGTGGAGATGGTCTCCTCAGGTCGGCGGAACAGGAAGCGCGGCGCCGTGTCGCGCGGGAAGGCGATGCTGAACAGTCTGGACAGCACAGCGGTGCGCATGTTGCTCGCGCTTGTCGTCGCCCTGCTTCAGGGCGGGGCGACCGCCGCGTGCGCCTGCGCGGTCGATGCGTCGCCTTGCGCGTGTGCGTCTTCGCGCGGCGTGTGCGGCGTGCGCGATCCGGTTCCGGCGCCCGCGGCAGACCCCGCATCGGACCACGAGTGCTGCAACCCGACCGGTACGGCCGTCGAGCAATCGGGACCCGCCCCCGCATCTGGCGCTCGGCCTTGCGATGGCGGTGCGGAGTCCTGCCCCTGCGCGGTCTACCGGCCGCTCGAGCCCGCCGGCCAGACCCAAGGCGCTGTCGGGCCGGCCGTCCGCACCGCGACCGTTCCCGCCGATCTCGATGGCGTCCCTGGTCTCCCAGCGCCGACCGCCCCTGCGCGACAGATGCGCTTGTCGAGCGGTGCGCTGTCTCCCCCCTCGACGTACCTCACCATCTGCACGCTGCTCCTCTGATCCGCCTCGCCCTGCGTCGCTGACGCGGCCGGGCGTGCTGTGTCGTCGTGGATAGGCGCGGCGATCGGGCTTTGCCAAGCGCCCCTCGCCCCTGCTCGCGTCCAGCGTCGCCTGTCTTCCCGTGGATCGCAACTGGTGTCAGAGGAGTGCGAGATGATGCAAACAAACCGATCACTGCCGTCGCGCAGGGTGTGGATCGCCCTGATCGCGGCTTTTGCCGTGGGATTCGCCGCGCGCGGATGCTGGAGCGGAGGGGCGCCTGACCACGCGCCGCCCTCCACGGACGACGCCGGCGCCGAGACCGAGACGGCGACCGAGTGGACCTGCTCGATGCATCCGCAGATCCGGCAGCCGAACCCCGGGCTCTGCCCGATCTGCAACATGGAGCTGATCCCCGTCTCTGAGGGAGACGACGCCGGCGCCGAGACCGAGGCGGCGACCGAGTGGACCTGCTCGATGCATCCGCAGATCCGGCAGCCGAACCCCGGGCTTTGCCCGATCTGCAACATGGAGCTGATCCCCGTCTCTGAGGGAGACGACGACGCGGCCGAGCCGTCGCCACGACGACTCTCGACGTCGCGCGACTCGGTCGCGCTCCTGCAGATCGAGACGGCGCCCGTCGTGCGGCGGCCGGTCGAGGTTCGTCTTCGGATGACGGGCAAGGTCGACTATGACGAGACCCGGGTCGGTCGCATCGCGGCGTGGGTCCCGGGCCGGATCGAGCGGATGTACGCGGACTACACCGGCGTGCGGGTGCGCAAGGGCGACCCGATGGTGGATCTGTACAGTCCGGAGCTGTTGACGGCCAAGGACGAGCTGCTTCGAGCGTCGCGGGCGCTGCGGTCCATGCCGTCGGGCGGCCCCGGCGCCCTGCGCGACGCCGCGGAAGGCGCGTTGGAGGCCGTGCGGCGCAAGTTGGCGCGTTGGGGACTGACGGAAGAGCAGATCGCGCTGGCCGAGCGCGAGGGCGTCATGTCGGATCGCATCACGATTCACGCGCCCGCCGGCGGCACGGTGACGGAGCGCACGGGCCGCGAGGGGATGTACGTCGACACGGGCGAGATCATCTATACGATCGCCGACCTGAGCGAAGTGTGGGTGCAGCTCGAGGCGTTTGAGGACGACCTGCCCTGGGTTCGGTTGGACCAGCCCGTGACCTTCACCGCCGAGGCGTTTCCCGGCGAGACATTCGAGGGACGCATCGCGTTCATCGCGCCGGTGTTGGATGACCGGACGCGGACCGTACGTGTGCGCGTCGCGACGCCGAACCCAGACGGGAGGCTGAAGCCCGGCATGCTCGTGCGCGCGGAGCTGCGGGCGCGCGTCGGCGCCGACGGCGACGACCCGCCGCTTGCGGTCCCTGCCTCGGCCGTCTTGCGGACCGGCCGCCGGGCGGTCGTGTACGTGCAGGCCCCGGACGCCGATCGGCCGACCTACGACGGGCGGGAGATCACCTTGGGGCCGCGCGCCGGGGACGTGTTCGTCGTCGCTTCCGGACTGGAAGCGGGCGAACGCGTGGTGACGCGAGGCGCGTTCAAGCTGGACAGCGAACTCCAGATTCAAGCCAGACCCAGCATGATGTCTCCGCCCGAGCCCGAAGGGGACGCCATGGAAATGACGGACGCGCCGGAGGCGTTCCGCGGGAGTCTGCGGGAGATGGTCGCCGCCTATCTGCCCGTGCAGGACGCGCTTGCCCACGATGAACCGGACGCCGCGGCCGAGGCCGCGTCGGCGTTGGCGCAGGCGGTGGCCGACGCGCCCGTGGATGCGCTCGAGGGCGAGGCGATCGCGAACTGGAAGCGGGGCGTGGGGCGGGAGTTGGCCGAGTCCGTCGAGCGGTTCATCGCGGCGGGCACGGACATCGACGCCCAGCGGATGGCGTTTCAGGCCGTGTCGGATGCGCTGATCGCGGCGATCCGGCGGTTCGGCGCAGGCGACGGCGATCCGATCTATCGCCACCACTGCCCGATGGCGTTCGACTTCGCCGGCGCGGACTGGATCCAGACGGACGAGGAGATCCGCAACCCGTACTTCGGCGCCGCCATGTTCTCCTGCGGCACGGTTGAGGAACGGCTCGACGCGCCGGCGTCGCACGGGGAGGGCGCCCATGACCACTGACTCCACTCGCCCCGGCCTCCTCGACAGGCTGATCCGCTTCTGCATGAACAACGTGCTGATCGTGTGCATCGCGCTCGCGCTGGTCACGGCGTGGGGGCTCATGGCCGCGCCGTTCGACTGGGATGTGTTCGGCCTGCCGCGCGACCCCGTGCCGGTCGACGCCATCCCCAATCTGGGAGAGAACCAGCAGATCGTCTTCACCGAATGGCCCGGTCGCTCGCCGCAAGACGTCGAGGATCAGGTGACCTATCCGTTGACCGTGTCCCTGCTGGGCATCCCGGGAGTGGAGACCGTACGCAGCCTGTCGATGTTCGGATTCTCGACGGTCTACGTCATCTTCGACGAAGACACGGAGTTCTACTGGTCGCGCAGCCGCATTCTCGAGAAGCTGGCCAGCCTGCCGGCGGACACGCTGCCGGACGGCGTCGCGCCCGCGTTGGGCCCCGACAGCACGGCGCTGGGCCAGGTGTTCTGGTACACGCTCGAAGGGCGCGATCCGGACGGGCGTCCCGTCGGCGGATGGGACCTGCATGAACTTCGCAGCGTGCAGGACTGGTATGTCCGCTACGCCCTCACGGCTGCCGAGGGCGTGAGCGAAGTCGCTTCGATCGGCGGCTACGTGCAGGAGTACCAGGTCGACGTCGACCCGGACGCCCTGCGCGTGCACGGCGTTACGCTCAACGACGTGACGGAAGCGGTGCGTCGATCCAACGTGGACGTCGGGGCGCGGACGATCGAGGTGAACCGCGTCGAATACGTCATCCGCGGGCGCGGTTTGGTGCGCGACGCCGACGATTTGGCGCAGTCCGTGGTGAAGAACGTAGACAACGTCCCGGTGCTGGTGCGCCACGTTGCATCGGTGAGCTTGGGGCCGGCGCAACGACGGGGGGCGCTCGACAAGGCCGGGGCGGAGACGGTCGGCGGGGTGGTCGTGGTCCGGGAGGGCGCGAACCCGCTCGCGACGATCAAGCACGTCAAAGAGAAGATCGCGGAGGTGTCGCCCGGACTGCCGGTGAAGGCCGTGATCGACTACGACGCCGTCGATGCCGAGGAAGTGAGCCGATTCGCGCGGAATGAAGGGTTCGAAGCATTTCTCGATGGCGCCCTGAACCAGGACGGCTGGCTGGCGTGGTTGCAGGCGACGCCGCGGGCATCCTGGCCCGACTGGGCGACGACGAGCCGCGTGACGGTGGCGCCTTACTACGACCGCACGACGCTGATTCAGGAGACCCTCGGCACGCTGGCCGACGCGATTTCGCTCCAGATCCTTATCACGGTCCTCGTGGTGATCGTGATGACGGGGCACCTGCGCAGCGCGCTGCTGATCAGCGCCGTGCTGCCGTTGGCGGTGCTGGTCACCTTTATCGCGATGCGACTCGGCGGCATCGACGCCAACATCGTGGCGCTGTCGGGCATCGCGATCGCGATCGGCGCCGTGGTGGACATGGGCATCATCCTGTGCGAGAACATCCTGCGACGCCTCGACGATGCGCCGCCGGGGGCGAACCGCGCGACGGTCGTCTACGAAGCGTCGCGCGAGGTGGGGGGCGCGGTGCTCACCGCGATCGCGACCACCGTGGTCAGCTTTCTGCCCGTCTTCGCGATGACCGGTCCGGAAGGCAAGATGTTCCGGCCGTTGGCGTTCACGAAGACCTTCGCGCTGCTCGCCAGCGTGACGATCGCCCTCACCGTGTTGCCCGTGCTGGCCCGGTTCCTGTTCGCCGGCCGCATCGAGAACGGCGTTGTCCGGCGCACGGCTTGGGCCGCGCTCGCCGTTGCGGGGATCGGCGCGATGGTCGCGCTGACGTGGCAGCTCGGGCTGGTCCTCGTGCTCATGGGCGCGTACGGCCTTGCGGAGGACCGCCTGCCCGCGTGGGTGCGACGATCGGGCGCCCGGTTGGCGACGGCCGTCGCCGCGATCGCGGTTACCGTGGTCCTGACGAGTCAGTGGCTGCCGTTGGGCCCCGGGCGCGGGTTCGCGGCGAACCTGATCTTCGTGTCCCTCCTGGCCGGGGGGCTCCTCGGGGGGTTCCAGCTATTCTACTGGGCCTATCCCCGGCTGCTGCGGTGGTTCCTCGACCACAAACTCGTCTACGTCGCATTGCCGGCCGCGCTGCTGGCGCTGGGGGCGATGTCCTGGATCGGAGCGGAACGCGCGCTGCGGCATCTGCCGGAGCCGGTGCGGAAGCTGCCGTTCGTCTCCGCGCTGGAGCGGGCCTTCCCTGGGTTCGGCCGGGAGTTCATGCCGCCGCTCGACGAAGGGTCCTTCCTGTATATGCCGACCACGATGCCCCATGCGTCGTTGGGCGAGGCGCTCGAGGTCGTGCAACTGCAGGACCGGGCGTTCGCGGCCATCCCGGAGGTGGACACGGCCGTGGGGAAGATAGGGCGCGTCGAGAGCGCGCTTGACCCGGCGCCCATCTCGATGATCGAGACGGTGATCCAATACAAGCCGGAGTACCGAACGGACGCCGACGGGCGGCGGGTGCGGTTTCGCTTCGACTACGATGCGGGCGCGTTCGCGCGCGACGCGGCAGGCGATCTGATCCCGGACGCCAACGGCCTGCCGTTCCGCCAGTGGCGCGATGAGATCCGGAGCCCGGACGACATCTGGGAGGAGATCATCCGCGCGGGGTCCGTCCCCGGCACGACGTCCGCGCCGAAGCTGCAACCGATCGCCACGCGGCTGGTCATGCTCCAGAGCGGCATGCGCGCGCCCATGGGGGTGAAGGTGCGCGGACCGAGCCTCGCGACGATCGAACGCGTGGCGCAGGAGATCGAGGGGTTCCTGCGCGAGACGCCGGGCGTTGAGCCGGCGACGGTCTATGCGGAACGCATCGTCGGCAGGCCGTACCTCGAGATCGACATCGATCGCGAGGCGATCGCCCGGTTCGGCCTGCGTGTCGGCGACGTGCAGGACGTGGTCGAGACGGCGATCGGCGGGCGGACCCTCACGACGACCATCGAGGGGCGCGAACGCTATCCGGTCCGCGTGCGGTACCAGCGCGAATTGCGCGACGACATCGAATCGCTCGAACGCGTGCTGGTCGCCGCGGACGACGGCGCGCAGATCCCCTTGTCGCAGGTGGCGGAGATTCGCTACGTCCGCGGTCCGGACATGATCAAGAGCGAGGACACGTTTCTCGTCGGTTACGTGACCTTCGACAAGCAGCCGGGCTACGCCGAGGTCGATGTGGTGGAGGCGTGCCGCGACCGCCTCGAGCATCTGCTGGACACGGGCGCGTGGTCGTTGCCGTCGGGCGTGAGCTACAGCTTCGCCGGGAACTACGAGAACCAGGTGCGCGCGCAGAAGACGCTGGCGGTGGTGCTGCCCGTCTCGCTGCTCGTCATCTTTGTGATCCTCTACCTGCAGTTCCGATCCGTGGTCACGACGTTCATTGTGTTCACGGGCATCGCGGTCGCCTGGTCGGGAGGTTTCCTGCTCATGTGGCTGTACGGCCAGCCGTGGTTCCTGGATCTCGACGTGTGGGGCGTGAACCTGCGCGACTTGTTCGGGGTGCAACCGGTCCTGCTGAGCGTGGCGATTTGGGTGGGGTTCCTCGCGCTGTTCGGGATCGCCACCGACGACGGCGTCGTGATGGCGACCTACCTCGACCAGACGTTCGCCGCGCGCCGCACACGCAGCACGACCGAGATCCGCGCCGCCGTGCTGGAAGCGGGGATGCGCCGCATCCGGCCGTGTCTGATGACGACCGCCACGACCATCCTCGCGCTGCTGCCGGTGCTGACGTCGACGGGGCGCGGGTCTGATGTGATGATCCCGATGGCGATCCCGTCGTTCGGCGGCATGGCCATCGCGCTGCTGACGTTGTTCCTGGCGCCGGTGCTCTACTGCACGGCCCAGGAGATCGCCCTGAAGGCGCCGCGGCTCAGACCGCGCGGACGCCGAGATGGCGGGGAGTCCCACCCATGATCGTCCCCCTTCTGCTTGTCTTTGTGAGTTCAGGCGCCGCCGGCGTCTCGACGATGGACGTCGTTGAGTCCGACCTTCCTCGGGCCGTGTACAGCGCCGAGACCGAGGAACTGGGGCGTCTGCTGGCGGAAGCCGTCGAGCGCAGCCCCGGTGTGCGCGCGCTGCACGCGGAGTGGCTGGCCGCGCTGGAACGAATCCCGCAAGTCACCGCGCTTGACGACCCGATGTTCACCTACGGGCAGTTCCTGCAGTCCGAGATCAACCGCTTTCGCGTGATGCTGAGCCAGCGCTTTCCGTGGTCCGGTACGCGTCGTCTGCGCGGCGAACAGGCGCAGGCCGAGGCCGACGCCGTGCTGCGCCGTTTGTTCGACGCACGCAACCGCGTCGTCGCGGAGGTGAAGAGCGCGTACTACGAGTACGCCTTCCTCGCACAGCGGATCGAGACGACCCGGTCGCAGGCCGAGGTGCTGGCCTACGTCGAGGACATCGTGCGTTCGAAGCTCGCGCTCGGGCTGGCGGGCGACGACGAGCTGCTGCGCGTGTCGATGGCGGAAGCGGAGCTCGAGGACGCCTACCAACGGCTGCACGACATGCGCCCGGCCCTGTCGGGGCGGCTGCTTGCCGCGGTCGGGCGCGATCCGGGGCCGGAGTTCCCGTGGCCGGAGCTGGCCGCGACAGGGCCCGATTCCGCCGACACGCCGAGCCCGCCCGAGGCGTCGCCGCCGCCGCAGCCGGTGGCCCTGGCCCGCGCGCGCGTCGCGAATCCTTCGTTGCAGGCGTTCGATCGGCTCGCCGAAGGCCGGCGGAAGCAGGCCGAGGTCGCCCGGAAGGCGGGCTTTCCGGACGTCACGGTGGGTCTCGAGTACATGGGGAAGAGCAAGCCCAGGGAGATGCTGCCCGACCGCATCGGGAGCGGATCGCTGATGGCGCTCGAGGGGCTCGGCGGCATGCTGTCCGGGGCGGCGCCGTTCAACCTGACCCGGGCTTCGATCAACGCCTATGGGCTGGCCACGACCTTCGAACCCATGAACTACTCCGACGGCGGGGAGGACGACATCGTGTTGTCGGTGAGCGTCAATCTGCCCATCTGGCGCAAGAAGATCCGCGCGGGCGTCGCCGAGGCGCGGCTGATGGAGAAGGCCGTGGTGCATGAGAAACGGAAGGCTTCTCTCGAGATCGACGCCGCCGTGCAGGAGGCGATGTTCGAGCTCAGCGATGCGGAACGCCGTCGGGCGCTGTACCGGGAGACCCTCCTGCCGCAGGCGCGGCAGACGTTCGAGAGCCTGCAGGGGCGCTACGCCGTCGGCCATGGTACGGCTGGGTTCGTGGATCTGATGGAGAGCGTGCAGCGAATCCTTACGTACGAGCTGGCGGGATTCGAGGCCGACCGCGACCGTCGGCTGGCCGCGGCGCGTCTGGAGTACCTCATGGGCGGGCCCTGGACGGAGGATGCCGCTTCCGATCCGCAGACCGCCGATCCGGCCGAGCCGATCGCACCGCGCGATCGGGAGGCCGCGGAGGACGAGACGGACCCATCACCGGTTGCGCGCGAGTAGCGCGGGCCGTGGGCATACCGGCGCGGGAGCGCGCGCGCCTGTTGCCGTGCGCCGGCCGCGTCGCTGTGGACGACCTGGGGCGTCTGATGCCCCGAACCCGATGGAGGAAGACACCATGCAACACATTGTGAATACACGGACCGCCGCCCTTACGTTGGCGCTGGCGCTCCTGGCTGTGACGCCGATCGCGCTGGCTGAAGAAGCGTCGGAGACGGCCTCGGCCAAGTCGGACAAGGGCGCCAAGAAGGCGGAAGCCTGGGACGGCGATCCCTACCTGCTCGACTTCTGCCCCGTGACCGGACAGAAGCTCGGCTCCATGGGCGATCCGGCGGTCGTGGAGGTGGATGGTCGGGAGGTGCGGCTGTGCTGCGCGGGGTGTGAGTCCCAGCTCAGAGCCGATCCCGCCGGCGTTCTCGAGAAGGCGGACCTGGCCATCGCCGAGCAGCAGCGGCCCCTCTATCCGTTGACGACGTGCGTGGTCGGCGGCGGCGATCTGGACGCCATGGGCGGCCCGGTGGAGCTGGTGTACAAGAACCGGCTCGTGCGGTTGTGCTGTGCGGGGTGCGTCGGCAAGTTCGAGGACGACCCGGCGTCGTACATCGCCAAGCTGAACGATGCCGTCGTGGAAGACCAGAAGGCGGATTATCCCCAGACGGTCTGTGTCGTCAGCGGCAAGTCGCTCGACGCGATGGGCGAACCCGTCGACAAGGTGGTTGCGGGACGGCTCGTCCGGCTGTGCTGCCCGGCGTGCGTTGAGGCCATCGAGGCGGCTCCGGCCGAGTATCTCAGCAAACTGGACGCGACGGACTGACGGACTGACGGGTCTGACGCGCGCGGCGGCGGGGCCCCACGACCCCGCCGCCGCCATGGTTCGCCTGCGTACGCGGCGCGGATCTCGGAGGCCTCGCCCGTCTTTGCGCCGACTTTCGCTTGACTTCCCCGCCGGGAGGCGGACAGAATGCGAGCTTGGGTAGTGGACGCGAACGGATCGGCGGGGCGCCGCGCGCAGATGGATCCGCCATCTTGGGCGGTGATGTGCTACCATTTGAAGTAGACGGTGCGGGTCGAGAGGCTGGGGATGTCGCTCAGGGGTGTGCGACGGGAAGACCTGAACCAGTTTGATATGACACTGCGGGCCGCCGGGCAAGGGCGGAAACGGAATACCGAACCAGATGCAGTTGACGGACATCCGAGCGCTCCGGGGGACGAATGCGGGGGCGGACTGGGAGTCAAGAGATCTGTTGACGATTTCCGCTGTAAGTGCAGTGTTATCAATACTAACTCGCACTATTTACATTGACAAGTCCGCCATGACTCTGGTACAGTTCAGGCGGCCAACGTAAGGGGTGCTAGACGTGCAGCAGCAGCAGACTTACAGCCTCTTCGGGCAGCGGCTCGTCGAGCGCAATATCATCTCTCAGCAGCAGCTCGACGAAGCGATACATCGGCAGCAATCGTCGATGACCCACCGGAAGCTCGGCGAGATCCTCGTTCGGATGGGCTACATCAGCAAGAGCCACATCACGGAGGGTCTGGCCGATCAGTTGGGGATTCCCGTGGTCAATCTGTCGGAGCGCGAGATCCCCGAGCGCGTCCGAAATCTCGTCGACCCCAACATTGCGACGTTGTACCGTGTGATTCCTCTCGGCAAAGACGGCAACACGATCTCGTTGGCGATGTCGGACCCCACGAACATCAACAACATCGACAACCTGGAGCGGCTGTTGGATGCGCGGATCGAACCGAGCCTCGCGAGCGAGGAAGATGTCCGATCGGCATTGCAGCGGTACTACGGTGTGGGGGAGCAGACCGTCGAGTCCATGCTGTCGACCGTGAGCAGCGCCAGCTCGATGAGCACGCTGAGCACGATGTCCAATGTGAGTTCGCTGGATGCCTCGAGCATGTCGGCGGGCGACATCAGCATGAGCAGCATCAGCGTAGACAGCGTCGACTTTGACGAGGAGTCGGTAGGGAGCGGGGGCGGCAACCTCGATGACGACGGGGACGACGCGAACAGTCCGGTGGTGCGCTATGTGCACAACCTGATTACCGAGGCGTTCCGGCTGCGCGCGAGTGATATTCACGTCGAGCCCGGGAAGTACGACCTCAAGGTGCGGTACCGGATCGACGGCGTGCTGCATCTGATGCCGCGACCGCCGAAACGGGCGCAGCCGTCGATCATTTCGCGACTCAAGATCATGGCCGGGATGGACATCGCCGAACGCCGGGTGACGCAGGACGGACGTATCAAGATCACCATCGGCGGCAAGATGCTCGACCTGCGCGTGAGCTGCCTTCCTTCCGTGTACGGCGAGACGATCGTCATGCGTATCCTGGACAAGAGCGGCCTGACGCTCGGTTTGGGGCAGCTCGGGTTCAACCCGGACGACCAGAAGAAGTGGGAGGGCCTGCTTGGGCAGGGTTCGGGCGTGATGCTGGTGACCGGGCCCACGGGTTCGGGCAAGACGACCACCCTCTACGCTTCGCTTCACAAGCTCAACACGGTCAAGAACAAGCTGATCACCATCGAGGACCCGGTCGAGTACATGATGGACGGCATCAACCAGGTGCAGATCCAGCATGAGATCGGCTGGGATTTCGCGCGTGCGCTCCGCGCCATCTTCCGCGTCGACCCCGACATCGTGATGGTCGGTGAGATTCGTGACCAGGAGACGGCGGAGATCGCCGTGCGTGCGGCGCTGACAGGCCACTTGGTGTTCAGTACGCTCCACACGAACGACGCGCCCAGCGCATTCATCCGCCTGGTGGATATCGGCATGAAGCCATTCCTGGTGGCTTCGGGCGTGCGCGTGGTGCTGGCGCAGCGCCTCGTGCGCACGCTGTGCACCACCTGCAAGGCGCCTATCCAACCGGATCAGGAGTCGCTCGAGCGACTCGGTTTCCCTGTGAACCCAGACGAAGTGGAGTTGTTCTACGGCAAGGGCTGTGAGAACTGCACGGGAACGGGCTATCAGGGGCGGCAGGGCGTGTATGAGCTGATGATGACGACGGACACTGTGCGTACGCTCATCATGCAGGGCGCCTCTTCGGCGCGGCTCCGCCGCGCGGCGCGCAAAGAAGGCATGCACACGCTGCGCGAGGACGCTTGGCTCAAGGCGACCCGAGGCGTCACCACCCTGGAAGAAGTGTTGCGGGTCACCCATCAGGATGAACCGCTGAAACAGGGCGGCGATCGGGCCGCCGCAGACTAGGAGACGCGCTATATGGCATACGAAATGGTCAGCCTCTTGCGGATGCTGATCGACCGTGACGGGTCGGACTTGCACCTCGCACAGGGCAACCCGCCTGTCGGCCGCGTGCACGGCCGTCTACAGTTCTTCGGTGAGAACCCGCTGACGGCGGAAGACACCGAACGGCTCATGAAGAGCATCGCGTCCGTCGACAACCAGCAGGAGCTGCAGGAGGTGGGCGGATCCGACTTCGGGTTCGCCTTTGAAGACGTGGCGCGTTTCCGTGTGTCGATCTTCAAGCAGCGCGGCTATGTGGGGCTGGTTCTGCGCCTTATCCCGAACAAGATCATGACGTTCGAGGAGATCGGCCTGCCCAAGAACCTCAAGCAGGTCATCAACCAGCCGCGCGGACTCATCCTGGTGACGGGCCCGACGGGGTCGGGCAAAAGCACGAGCCTCGCGACGATGATCGACTGGATCAACGACGAGTTCGACCACCACATCATCACGATCGAGGACCCGATCGAGTATTACCACTACCACAAGAAGAGCATTATCACGCAGCGTGAAGTCGGCGTGGACGTGCCGACCTTCCCCGAAGCGATTCGACGCGCGCTGCGACAAGACCCCGACATCATTCTGGTCGGGGAGATGCGGGACCTCGAGACGATCGAGGCCGCCATCACCGCCGCCGAGACCGGTCACTTGGTGTTCGGCACGCTGCATACGACAGGTGCGGTCCGGACGATCGACCGTATCATCGACGCGTTCCCGACGAACCAGCAGGAGCAGATCCGCACGCAGCTGGCGGGCAACCTCAAGGCGGTGATCTCGCAGACCCTGGTCCCGAAGAAGTCAGGGTTCGGCCGTGTGGCGGCGTTCGAGGTGATGATCACCACCCCCGCCATCCAGAACCTTATCCGCGAGAACAAGTCCTACCGCATCACGTCGTCGATCCAGACGGGGCACAAGTACGGCATGAACCTGCTCGACGAGCATCTGCTGGCGCTCTACCGCAAGGGCGTCATCAAGTATGAGGAAGCCGTGGGGCGGGCGCAGCAGGCGGATGAGTTCGAGGCGAACGCACGCGCGCTGGGCGTCGGCGGCCCGGGCGGAGAGAACGGTCCGGCCGGGGCGGCCGGGGCGGCCGGGGCGAAGAGTGGCGAGTCCAAGGGCCTGATGGACTGATCGGCGAGAGCGACGGGAGCGGGTTCCCGTAACCGGGCGGAGTCCCGGGTGATAGGAGATCAGAGCGACTATGGCCGTGGCACAACAACGACGCTTGGGCGACGTGCTCGTAGATTCGGGCGTGATCAGCCCGCTCGAGATGGACGAGGCGCTCCAGCGCCAGCGGCTGACCGGCGACATGCTGGGGCGCGTCCTCGTGAAGATGGGGCTTTGCGAGGAGCAGGATATCGTCGAAGCGCTGGCGGTCCAGTCCGGCATGGAGCGGGTGGATCTGACCAAGCTGCAGATCCCCGACGAGATCCTGCACAAGATCACGCCGGACATCGCCAGGTTCTACAACGTGGTGCCGGTGCGCGAGCGGGACGGCGTGCTGACGGTCGCGATGGCCGACCCGCTCAATCTGGGTACGCTGGATGATCTCAGACAGATTCTCGGCCAAGAGGTGCAGGGTGCGGTCAGCAACCAGCACGAGGTAAACGAGTTCATCCAGCAGAACTATGTGTACGAGACCGACAGCATCACCGACACGCTGAACGATCTGATCGATCGCGTGGGCGACGGCGAGCTCACGGCGGAGGAGTTGGGGCAGCAGGATCTGGGCGACATCGAGAACCTGGTGGCCCTGGCGCAGGAGCCGCACGTCATCAAGATTGTGAATCTCGTGATGCTCGAGGCCGTGACGAAACGCGCCTCCGATATTCACTACGAGACCTTTGAGAACGACTTCCGCATCCGGATCCGCGTGGACGGCGTGCTGCACGAGGCGGTGAGTCCGCCGAAGGACCTTGCGTTGGCGATCGTGTCGCGCGTGAAGGTCATGTCGAGCATGGACATCAGCGAACGCCGGCTGCCGCAGGACGCGCGTATCGACCTCAAGGTCGGGGAACAGGAGATCGATATCCGTGTGGCGACGCTCCCGACGCTCTGGGGCGAGAACATCGTCATGCGTCTGCTCAACCGCGCGGCCGTGCAGCTCGAGCTGCCGAAGCTCGGTTTCGAAGAAGGCATGCTCAAGCGCATCCACCGGGTGATTCAGCAGCCGAACGGCATCTTCCTCGTGACGGGGCCGACGGGTTCCGGCAAGACGACGACGTTGTACGGCTGTCTGGACATCCTGAACCAGGTGGGGGTGAAGCTGATCACCACCGAGGACCCGGTCGAGCTGCAGATTGACGGCATCGTGCAGGTGCAGGTGCGCGAGGAAGTGGGGCTGACATTCGCCAACTGCCTCCGATCTATTCTGCGTCAGGACCCCGACATCATCATGGTCGGTGAGATCCGCGACACCGAGACCGCCGAGATGGCCATCCAGTCGTCGTTGACTGGTCACTTGGTACTGAGCACGGTGCACACGAACAGCGCGCCGGAAACCATCACACGTCTGCTCGACATGGACATCGAGCCGTTCATGATTACGTCCTCGCTGACGGCCGTTCTGGCGCAACGGCTGGTGCGCACGTTGTGTCGCCACTGCCGTGAGGCCTATCGGCCCGATGAGAACGAGATGGAGCTGCTGGGGCTGCCCGCCGGTTGGCGCAAAGACCCGAACCTGCGGTTCTATCGCTCCAAGGGGTGCGCGGCGTGCGATTACATCGGCTACATGGGCCGTGTCGCTTTGTATGAGTTGCTCGAGATGGATGATGAGATGGCGGAGTTGATTCTGTCGCGGGCCATGTCGCACGAGCTGCGTGAGTACGCCCGCAAGAAGCAAGGGATGCGCACGCTGCGCGAAGAAGGGCTGATCAAGTGCCTGAAGGGCATCACGTCGACGGAGGAGATTCTGATCCACACGGACCGGTACGACACCTGAGTCCGGCGTAGCATTGGCAGGAGATGAGGGCAAGAAGATGGCTAAGTTCGCATATAAGGCCATGAACAAGGATGGCAAGCAGACCTTCGGGGTGCTCCAGGCGGACACCCTGGCGCTGGCCATCAACGACATTCGGTCGCTTGGGCTGTACCCGACCACCGTGCGTCCGGCTACGAAGGCCGACGAACGTCGCGCGTTGCGTCAGGGCAAGGGCGGCATCAGCGAGCTGTACTTCGGCGGGGTCAAGACCAAGGAAATCGTGATCATGACCCGCCAGCTCGCGACGCTGATCGACGCGGGCCTGCCCCTGTTGCGCAGCATGAACGTGCTGATTGCGCAGCAGAAGCCGTGCAAACTGCGCGACATTCTGCGCGAGATCGCGTCGGACATCCAGACCGGCGCGACGTTCTCGGAAGGGCTGGCCAAGCACCCGAAGCAGTTCGACAAGTTGTTCGTGAACATGGTGCGCGCGGGCGAGATCGGCGGTATCCTCGAGGAGGTGCTGAACCGCCTCGCGACGTACATGGAGCGGCGGCAGGCCCTGAAGCGACGGGTCAAGAGCGCGATGGTCTACCCGATCTTCGTTATCCTGATCGCGACGGGCATCGTGTTCTTCCTGCTCACCTACATCGTGCCGGAGTTCGGCGCGATCTTCGAGGACTTCGGCTCCAAACTGCCGTGGATGACCCAGTTCCTGATGGACGCGGGCGAGTACCTGAAGTACCAGTGGTGGATCCTCTCGCTCTGGTTGAACGGGACCATCATCGCCCTCAAGCTGTTGTTCAAGATCCCGATCATCCACAGCATCCGCGATCGCGTGGTCCTCAAGATCCCGCTGGTTGGCGATCTGGTGACGAAGGTGGCCGTGGCGCGGTTCGCGCGCACGTTGGGCACGCTGGTCACCTCCGGCGTCCCGATTCTGCAGTCGTTGCGCATCACGAAAGAGACCATCGGGAACGAAGTGGTCGAGAATGCGATCATGAAGGTGCATGACGGCATCAAGGAAGGCGACACGATCGCGGCGCCGCTTGACGAAGCCAAAGTGTTCCCGCCGATGGTCGTGAACATGATCGACGTCGGAGAAGAGACCGGCAGCCTGGACGCGATGTTGATGAAGGTGGCCGACATCTACGACGCGGAAGTCGAGGCGGCGGTCGAGGGATTGCTGCAGTTGCTCGAGCCCGCGATCATCGTGTTCCTGGGCGGCATCGTCGGGTTCATCGTGATCGCGCTGTACCTGCCCATCTTCGCCCTGGCGGACGTGATGAGCGGCACCACGTGAGTGCGTCGGACCGCTCGAACGCGTCGCCGCGACGGGTCGTGCGCCGGCAAGGCGGGCCTGGACTAGGAAGGAAGAACTGAGATGGATCGTAAGAGAGGCTTTACGCTGATCGAGCTGTTGGTGGTCATCGCCATCATCAGCATCCTCGCGGCGATCGTCGTCCCGAACGTGAGCGGCTGGATCGACTCGGCCAACAAGGCCAAGGCGGTCAGCGAGGTGAAGAACATCGAGCTGGCGCTCACCAAGATGCTGAGCGACGCCGGGCGGTCGGACATGACGCAGCTCTTCGAGCAGGACGCCGCCGACAAGCTGAAAGGCATCGTGCGCGACGAGGAAGGCAAGGTAGCCGGGCAGATCGTGCCGGACCTGCGCCACAACTCGCGGGTGCTCTACAACCTGCTGCGTCTGGGCCGGGCCGCGGATGACATTGGGCTGCAGGAGGACGTGCGGCGCAAGCTGGGCTCGTTCTACATGGATGTGCCGCTGGACCCGTGGAAGACGCAGTACACGTTCGTGCCGGGGCCATGGCGCAGCAACCGGTCCATCCCTTTCCGGTGCTACCGCCCAGGCGAGGTGGATCGCTTCGACGAGACGTACGTCCCCGAGGAGCATGCCTATCAGTACACCGAGGAGACCCGGCTGCTCGAGGAGCAGCGCCGACCGGGCAACCCGAAGGCGGACGCCCCGGACGTGTCGGGAAACCGCGTGTACGGCTACCCCGCGCCGAAGGATCTGCCGTTCTACGTCTGGAGCTTTGGCGCGAACAAGGTGGACGACCAGTCCTGGTACCACCTCGATATGACGACGCTGCCCGAGCTTGGGTATGAGGGCGGCGGCGACGACATCAACAGTTGGGACAATGAGGCCGGCTGGGAAACGTTCTACGGCTGATGCAGCGCAGGCAGAGGGATCCGGTCATGAAGACGAGACGATGGGAACGCGCACGCGCGGCGGAGCCGGGGCGCAAGCCCCGCGGCTTCACCCTCGTCGAGATGATCGTGGTCATGGCGATTCTCGCCATCCTGGCCGCGGCCGCGATCCCCTCGTTCGTGCGCATCGCCCAGATGGACAGCGACCGGATCGACGCGACGAGCCGGCTGGTCTACGGCATGCTGAACATAGCGCGCATGCACGCGGCGACCTACCGCGCGGAAACGGCGGTGTACTACACGCTTATTGAGGTGCAGGACAGCCGCGCCGGCGAGACGGACGCGACGCTCCCCGCACAGGTGATCGCCGACGGCGTCGGCGTGGCGCGGCGCATGACGCACATGGAGGTCGACCAGCTCAAGGCGCAGCTCGAGGCGGACGGCGTCGACTATTCAGAAGACGCCACCTTCAACGAGCAGCGCTGTTTCGTCGCGCTGGATGGGCAGGAGACGCGGCTGCAGATGTTCCATCCGGACGCGGCCGTGTGGGCGTGGATCGAAGGACTGCACAACGTGCCGTTGGGCGATCAGCTTCTCGCCGAGACGGCGGAGACCTCGCAAGGTCTGATGCGGATCCTGCTGTATCGGGCGACGGAAGAGGACACGGACGGCGACGGCGAACTGGACGGCGTGACCTACGAACGCGTGCATCCTCGCGTGTTGCTCGAGGAAGAGAACGCGAAACGTGCGGAACCGCTCGACCTGACGCTCTACGAGGGCGTGTTCCCGGCGCATGTGTTCCTCTCGAGCGGCGAGATGCGCGTCGGCGAGACCACGGCCCGGGTGCGGTATTCGGTGCGCGTGGGGCACTCGCCCGCGGCGGGCGTCGAGCGGCGCTTTCTGGACGCGGACGCCTACGACTATGTGGAGGCGGATGCGGATCCCGACGACGACCCGGATCTCCCGGACGTCACGGTTCCGCATGTGCTGATCGAGTTGAACCAGATGACGGGGCGCGTGCGGATCGTCGGCGACGAGACCGCGATCGCCCCGCCGGAGACGTGAGATGGCGGGCATGCGCGAGACGAGAGGCTTCTCCCCGATCGAGGTGATCATCGCGATCGCGATTCTGGCCATCGGGATCATGGGCGCGTTCAAGCTGTTTCCGATCGCGTTGCGGCAAGTGCAGGTGGCGCACGAGCGGACGTTGGTCAGCGAGATGGCCGACGCGCGTCTGGGCCATCTGCGCACCGCCGGCGGTCGGGTGGTGTTGCAGGAGTGGGAGCGCGGGCTCAAGGACACGCAGTTCTTCCAGCACCAGGGCGTGGATGAACAAGGGTACACCGTCGCGCCGCCGGCCGGGGACGCCGGGGACGCCGGGGACGCCGGGGACGCCGGCGACCCGGATGTGGGTGACGTTGTGGGCGTTCGTATCCCGACGGAGACCTACACGCAGCGGGTGTACACGCGGTACAACACGCATGTGCAGCGGGTGGGCCCGAACGTGGGTCTTCGCGGTCTGCAGCGGGCGTCTTTCACGGTCGAGATGCCCGACGGACGAGTCGAGCGATTTGTCACGTACGTCGTGGAACCCTAGCGGGTCCGGACGTCGGTGACGGATACAACACGTGGCGGAATGGGTCTGGTGATGAACGGACGGACACGGATACGGCGATCGGAGCGGGGCGGCTTCACCCTGTCCGAGATGCTCGTGTCGACCGCCATCTTCACGGTTATCATGGGGGCGGTGGCTTCGCTGTTCGTCGCGAGCCTCCATGCGGTGAAGGCGGGCCGGCAGGTGATGGACGCGAACGAGGAGTCGCGGATGGCGTATGCCGTGCTCGAGCGCGACCTCAACTCGGCGTTCACCGCGCGCGACCGGGGCGCGACGTTCCAGTTCTACGGCACGCCGATCGGGTTCAGCTACGTCGGCATGGCGCGGGCGTACGACCCGACGAGTTCGCGACACAACCTGAGCCGCGTCACCTACGTCGTCCACCCGACCGTGCGCTCCAAAGGGTTCACTTCCGCGGTTACGAACGATCTCGGCGAGTCGGATGAGGTCCGGACGTACGCATTGCTGCGCTATATCGAGCCGGGCGTCGACAATCTCGACGTGTTCCCCATCGATTGGGCGACCCTGGAGGACGACTACTCGGTGGTGGCGGCCGAGTTGGAGGAGGTTCGCGCGTTGGCCAGCGCGTGGCCGCCCCACATCGTCGAGGCTCTGATGCGGGCGAAGCGGCGGCAGCTTTGGATCCGTTTTCTGGCCGAGCCGTTGACGCAAGAGGAAATGGACGCCGGGGTGGACGACGAATTCCCGAGTTTCTGGGATGAGGACTTCCCGCGGCCGGCGGGCGAGGTCTGGCGCGACCCGCGCGACTACGTCCTCGCGGAGAACCTGCTCGCGGCGTCCGTGCCCGAGCTGCAGCCGTACGACTACATGTATCTGAACAAAGCGGATGCCGCGGACCCGGACCGCGAGATCTTCTTCTGGTACGGGCTGACCGGTTCGTCCGAGCAGACTATGTCGGCGTTCTGGAACGCGGAGGGCGCCCTGCCGCTGCCGTTTGTGGCGGGCGACGCGACGGTCGTGCAGGATCCGGCCGATCCGATGTACCAGTTCCCGCGTTCGCCCGACGATCCCATCTACGGGGACGATTTGGAGGGGACGCCCGGGCTGCTGAGCTGGCAACCCCTGCTCCACCTCATCGGCACCCCCTTGAACCCGCGGTTGCCGGAAGTCGTGAAGGTGGACGTCAGGCTGAAGTATGCATCTCCGTACCCCGGCGCGCCGGATCTGGAGCGCGACTTCCTCCAGCTCATCGACGTGCCGAGCGGCTACATCCGCACTTCACCGGACGATTCGGTCGACCCCGAGGCGTGGACGGACCCGGAAGGCGGGGCGTAGGCCGCCGCCGCGGCGTTCGGCCCTCGGCCTCGTGGCCGAGCCGGAGGAATTGAAGGGCATTGCTCGTCCGTGTTCGGGGCGCTGGACGGGACATCGCGAATCCAGGCGGGGCGCATCCTTTGCGGATGGCGCTCTGAGCGGCGGGTCGCGACCGCAGCGCCCACGGCGTCCAGCACGGGCGGGCAGCCGCCCGCCGGAACGACGGACGCGGCGCGCAGCGGTCTCGCCTGCAGAGAAAGTAGGGAGACATGAGACTGCGAACTGAAACCCGCGGAGCCGCCCTGCTCATCGCCGTGAGCGTCCTCGCGATCCTGCTTGCGCTCACCATCACGTTCTACACCACGAGCCGGATCGAGATGCGTCTCGCCACGAACAAGCGCGATTCCGTGTCCGCTCAGTTCGTCACGGAAGCCGGTCTGGCCCTCGCGCAGTCCCATCTGCGCGATGACCACGCGAAGCGCCCCACGTACACTTCGCTCGACCACGCCTGGCGCACCTACTTCAACGGCGCGTGGTTTGCGCGCAAGAACTGGGCCCTGATCCATCGCGAGATCGATGGCGATGTCGTGGGCGACCCCTCCCTGCCGCCGATCGTGTATGCCGAGTTCGTCCGCAAGATGCAGAACCCGGACGACCTCTACATTCCCCGCGTGGACGAGAACGCCTACGACCAGTCCGCCGACCCGCCCCCGACCCCGGAGGAGCTGCTGGACCCGGAGGAGCACCCTTGGGCCGTCCCGGACCTGCTCGATCCGGTGAACAACCCCGACGGGCTGACCTACGCGCAGTGGGTGGATTCCTGGGCCGATGTGGACGTGGACGACGACGGGCTGAAAGACGCCGTGTGGGTTCCCGTGCCGATCGACGTCATCGCCGACGACGACGAGATCGACAACGACCTGGACGGCGAGATCGATGAACCCGGCGAGCTGGCGATCTTCCTCTACAAGCACCCGACGCAAGAGAACGTCGCTGTGCTGAGCGCGCCGTTCTACGCTGTTGAGGCGGACGAAGACGGCAACCTCCTCGGCGACCCCGTGGACTTCACGAGCCAGCTCGTGTACGACGTGGCCGGGTGGACGGTCGTGTTCGAGGGGTCGGACCCGGATATCCCGCGTCGAGACAACGACTTCAGCCAGATCATCGACGACTCTTACGGCTACACCTACCCGGATCTCGTGTACTTGAATGACAGCGTGCCGCTCTTCGACGACGACAACGTCCGGCGCGAGTTCACGGACTACGAGCTGCAGACGCACGTGCCGCACATGTACAACATCGTGCACAACGACTACTTCCCCGGGACCGAGGGGCAAGTGCTGACGTTCTCCGGCGAACCGGAGTGCGAAATCGCCGGGCGCGTGGCCGTGCTCGTCACGGACGAAGCGAGCCGTGTGAACCTGAACACCGCGCACGGCCGCAACTTCCGCGATCTCCCCCCCCAACCGCCGTCGAGCGCGGTCAACGACGGAAGTGTGGATGCGTTCTTTGACCAGGACGGCCGGGGTCCGGGCCGGGGTCTGATGGGCCGCGCGCTTGGCGAAGGACTCGGGCCGCACGAGTACGACCTGCGCGTGCTGTCCGACATGGGCGTCGTGCTTTCGGGTCGGATCCACGCGGCCCGCAGCGGGTCCCCCGGCGGGCGCACGTTCCCAACCGAGCCCGGCGTGCAGACCGGCGGCGACTACTTCTATCCGGACGACGACCGGCTGGCGGCTGTCGAGGCCGTTCCGTATGTCTACGACGCGAACCTGCCGGGGTACGGCCGCGTCGATGACGACGGCGACGCGTTCTGGATGGCTTACGACGGCATCGACAACGACGGCGACGGCCTGATCGACGAAGGGTTCGCGCTGCCCAAGGCGGGCGATCTCGACGGCGACGGCGAGATCGATTTCGACAAGGGTCGTCTGTACCTGATTGACCCCTACACCGGGGAGCTTCTGCACGACCTTGATGATGGTCTGCTGGGTATCCAGTTCTCGGAGTATGTCGACGACGGCTACGACGATCGCTACCAGTACTTGCTGGGGCAGTTCGAGGGCATCGACGCGCCGGAAGAGCAGCGTCAGTTCCGGCCGCATCGCAACTTGGTCGCGGAAGGCGACGGGGTGAACAACGATGCGCCGTTCGGCGACACGAAGACCGACGAACTGGGCGAACTGGGCGACCATCAGTACTACACGCGCGAACAGATCAAGCTCGTAACGGGCATCGGCGGGACCACGTTCAGCCGCAACCGCAATGAGTTGACGGTGCATTCGGCGGACCGCAACTATCGCTACAATCTTGAAGGCGACGCGCCGGCGTTGTCGGGGCTGAAGCTGAACTACAACCTCGCGACGCCGTCGCAGATCGCCACGGCGACCATCAACGATCTCGGCTATCGGCCGCGGTTCGCGTCCGACCCGGCCCTGACCGCGGCGGAACGGTTCGCTCAGGGGCTGCGGGTCGAAGGCGTCCGGTTCGAGTCCGACGCGACCGCGCCGCTGCTCGGGCCGTCCGGGCCGACGTCGTTCGAGATCGACCCGGTCCTGCGGGTCCAGCAGACCGCCGTCAACATCACCGACAACCGCGACCCGGACGCCGCGCGGACCACGCTGACGTCGTCGACCGGCGATGATTGGGCCGCGGACGTCGGCCTCGGCGTCAACCGGCGCATCAACTACACCAGCGCGGGCATCGAGAGCATCCGCATCAACGAGATCATGGCGCGCCCCGTCCGCCGGATCGAGGCGGAGATGTACAACACGCTCGCGCCGCCGGATCCGCAGCTCTTTCGGTGGGCCTACGTGCCCGGCGGCGAGATCCTCGAGGATCGCCTCGCCGAGCAGTTCAACCCGAACTACTTCACGCCGCAGGAGTTCGTCGACGACTACGGCAAGCTGGACTTCGACATGACGCAGGCGACGTTGCCGCGCGACCGGATCGTCGCGGCGGGCAACGGGCCCAGCAACCTGCACACCTTCGACAACTACACCGTGCCCATCGACCCGGCGCGGAGCCTTTGGGACGGGCGGCCCGTGTGGGTGAATGACACGGGTCTCGATCCCCTCCCTCCCGGATCGAGCTACGGCGTGCCCGCGGCGCCTTCCATCGCCGTCGCCGGTCGACGCTACATGCCTGGCGAGGATGCCAGCGACCCGAAGGCCTATCACCTGGGCGCGGGATCGTACGTCAGCTTCTCCTCGCGCTTCGTGGATGCGGATAACGTGATCAACGACGTCTCCGCGACGACGGTCGCGATCGCGGCGCCGCCGCCCACGCCGCTGGCGTTCGGCGACGAGTGGCACGAGACGCCGAACATGATCCAGTTCCGGTTCGGTCCGGGACCGGGTCTGCCTCCGGGACGCTACTATCTGCTGGCCAACGTGACGCGCAACGGCGACGCCGCCACGACGACGATGCTGCAAGGCCAGGAGAACAAGCTGAACTACGTGATCAAGTACGGCCAGGCGGACGAAGATATCCTGAGCGACGCCGTGGGGTTCGTGACGGGGTCCGAGATCAACTACCTGGACTTCCTCGGCGGCGGCGCCTTCCAGGACGTCCTGCCCGACGTCGGCTACGACTATGAGCCGATGATGGAAGCGGGCAATGTGGTGCACAAGGGCGACGCGGGCGACGGACCGATCATCGGCACGCGGCCTGACGTCGACGGCGCCCAACGCGAGACCGGCATGGTGTTCCTGCCGTCCCTGCCCGAGCCCGACCCGACGCTGGACGGGCGGTTGGCGCCCTACGGCAACCGCGACGAGTTCTACGCGTACACGGTGGTGATTCCGGAGTATGCGGCGGATCCGGCGGACCAGGAGTACCTGTATCTCGGAGTCTGGAAGAGCGATGATCCCCAATACACCACCGGCGATCCGCTCAACGATGACCTCGTCGTGAACTACTTTGAGTTCAGCCAGGAGCCGGACCACGAGTGGGTCGAGGTGGTGAACGTCGCCGCGGTCGATCCCGTGCGCCCGATCGAGGACCAGTACATCGACATGTCGGACTGGCGGCTGCAGGTGGGCCGCACGGCGACCCAGCGCCACCACCGCCTGTTCACCGTGCCCGAGGGCACGCGGATCGCCCCCGGCGGTTCGCTGATCCTCGCGGTCACGAAGTTCGATGTCGGGGCGGACAAGTTCAACCAGAGCACATCGGCCGACGGCGACTTCTCGGCGCTGAGCGTGCTGCGCAGGAACGGCATCGGCCTGGCCGCGACCGATGACGATGCCATGTTCCCCATGTTCGGCGTCGCCGGCACGCGGGCCGCGCAGATCACCGTGCCCCCATTCCCGCCGGTGCGACCGTTCCGCGTGGCCGACGACCCATTGCTGATCAACCGGCCGCTTGGGGACAGCATCTTCTTCCGGACGCCGTTGGCGCTGCCGCTGCACGATGCCGAAACCGGCCTGGCGAGCGTGAACGAGTGGGTCGACTTCCTCGACGCCGATGGCGATGCGCTGCTGGGCAACTCCGGCGTTCCAGTGGTTGTGAACGTCGGCGGCGTGGACTACGCCATCAATGACGACTTCCGGTTCGACCCAGACCTGGAGCAGATCATCGAGCCGTTCCCGGTGGAGTGGCGGATCCAGTCGACGGCGAACGACTGGCCGGCGAACTACCCCGGACCGGACCTCGAACCGGCGTTCGGGTCCGAGGCGCGCAAGCCGTGGGACCGGATCGTGCAGCTCAGCGAGATCTCGCTCGATCGGCTCGGCACGAACCCCTCCGCGCGGCTCGCACAGCTCGCGCGCGTCGTGCTCGACGGCGGGGTGTTCCCGAACGCGCCCGAGGAGGACTGGGAAGACAATGACCTGGACAACTCGGTGCTGAGCAACGACGGCGTGGACAACTCCGGGACGTCGTACCTGCGCTATGACCAGTTCAGCGGCGCGTTCGAGTATCTTGGCGCCGCCGGCAACCCGGATTTCGACAACCTGGGCGTCGACGAGGCCTACGAAGGGGTCGACGAAGGCCGATACCTGCTCGAAGCGCGCCGGGCGGGCGTGCCCGTGGCCGTGCCGGGCGCCTATCACCCTGATCCGGTCAACCATGCGTTCCGTACCGAGCTCGACGACCTCGAAGTGCTCAGCGGCGACTACCTCGGCGGCGCCGCGGATCCGCCGGACTGGAAGCGGTTCATCGAGCGGCGGTTCTTCCCAGGGGATGCGGTGTTCGTGACGTTGTACGAAGGGCCGCAGTCGGAGGCGCGCGTCGTTGACCGGGTCACCTACACCCAGCTCGATGTCGAGAACCGGGCGCTGGACGACGGCGTGATCTGCCCCTACGTGAACGAGAACGGCGAGGCGGCGCTGGATCCGGCGAATCTGCGCATGTGGCCTGAAAACACGATGGGGATCGACTTCTATCGGTCGCTCGAGCGCAAGCACCCGCTGTACCACGGCGACCTCGCCGGCACGACGAACCGGTGGGAGGCGACCGACGGCGCCTATGACGAGTGGGACGGCGGGCAAGGGCCGTTCTACTTCGGCGACGGCGTCTGGTACCAGCCCGACCCCGTCGACGCCGACGTTATCCGGGCGGACCTGACCCATGGCCTGTCGGGCACGCCGGGCCGGATGAACTTCCTCCACCGCACGGTGGAGACCGGGGACATCACGGCGACGCGCATCGAGAACGACGTGCTGGCGTGGCAACATCCGCGCGCGAACGTGCGCAACCGGCCGTATACGACGCCGGGCCAGCTCGCGACGTTGCACCAGTTCGGCATGACGGCGCTTCTCGGCGCCGACGCGGCGGCCGTCGAGCGGCTGGACAAGGTGCTGATGGGTCGCAACGGCGTGCTGTTCGATGCGGGCGTGGACGACTCGGTGCGCGAGCTCGAGAAGCTGATCGAATCGGGTACGCACGCGACGCTGACCCTGACGGCGGGGCAGGCGGACTTCTACCCGCTGTGGCCGGACCCCGCCGCATACACCGAAGCGGAGTACACCGAGTTCATCGAGTGGTACGACGTGACCACGCCGGGCGACCCGAACGTGCGGCCGCGCGCGTGGACGCCGATCTTCCTGTTCCCCTTGCCCGACGACCCGCTTGTGACGGATCCGGGGCTGGAGGACACGTACGCGATGGGCTCGGTGCAGCCGTTGGCGGAGGTCGACCCGACCGCGGCGATGGACGTGCCGGTGCAGCTCAACTTCCTGTTCCGTCCGCGGCTCGAACGGGATCCCCCCGCCGACCCCTATGACTCGCCGCGGTTGCTCCCACCGGGCTATCCGACGACGCCGGGCGGGGTGACGGACTACTACGCGGCCTTGCGCGCGCGGTGGTCGCTGTTGCGGCGCACGGTGATGTACGTGTCGATGAACCCGCAGGACTTCCAGCCCACGCAGGAGGACGGCTCGTATGTGGATCCGAACGACGTCGATCTGTGGAGCATGCCGGACGACATGCCCCCGGCCGAGGCGTTGTTCGTGTGGGACGGCGACGACGGGCTCGAGAACGGGGCCTACGACGTCTACGTGGTGACGATGGACGACCTGAGCCGGCTGGATGACGTGTACGAGCGGCTGGCGGGGATCGACGCGGATCGCGTGGGCGATCTGTTCGCCACGGCCGCGGCGCATGACGACCGGTTCGACCCGAAGACGCTGATCGAACAGCGGGTGCGTCCCGAAGAGATGGGCATCACGGTCGAGTTCTTCACGGACCGCGACGGCAACCGTCGGTGCTGGTCGGGTGCGGACGCGCCCGCGCCGGCGCTGATGAACCGCGGCATCACGGGCGATCCGCTCGCGCCGCAGGAGTCGTTCGGGCTTCAGGTGGCGCCGGAGCCGTCCACCGAGGGGCTGGTCTACTACGGTCAGGTGACGGTTGAGAACAACTACCTCGCGCTGCTGCTGCGGAACTGGGCGCAGGGCGGCCGGCTGAACCGGTTCTCGCGGGTGATCCTGACGTCGAGCCGACGCACGCCGGGCAAGGTCAACGTCAACACGGCGGCCACGGCCATCCTGGACTACGATGGCGGCACGAAGCCGCTGAACCCGTTGGTCGGCGCGCCGGGCGCGCTGATGCGTGCGCGGACGGTGGTCGATGAAGTCGGCGACCCGCCGCGACTGGTCCTGAGTTTTCCCGGCGAACTCGACGGCATCAGTCCGTCCGAGGCGTTCTATGTGGACGCGCAGGGGGTGGCCGCCGGCATCGAGAGCTCCGCGCCGGCGCATTACGACGGCCGATACTACCGCAACGCGGCCGAGCTGCTGACGCGCGGTCTCGGGGCCTTGGCCGCCGACCCGACCGAGCCGCTGGTCGATCCGACCTTCATCCTCCGCACGGGCCGGTTGAGTCACCTGTGGCCGGTGGACTGGGTCGAGCCGACGGAGTGGCCCGACGAGACCGACCCGATGGCGCCCATCGTGTATGACGAGAAGATCCAGCGGTTCACGCGGTTGTCGAACCTGGTCACGACGCATTCGGACGTTTTCGAGGTGATCGTGCTGGGTCAGTCCGGCTATGTGACGAACGACGCCGTGCTGGATGTCGAGGACGCGGCGGGGACGCCGGTCCGGGTGGTGGACTGGCGCAACCGCTTCGTCGTGACGGGCGAGAAGAAGATCCGGACGGTCTACGAGCGATAGATGGCGAGGCGGCGGGCCCGTGCAGTCGCTGCGCGTCGCGGCTCGCCCGCAACATAGACGCCGGGCCGCCCGATGCCTTCCCGCGGAGCGGGAGACGGCGGGGCGGACATACGGATACACAACCCGCGCGCATCGGGGCTGAGCGGGACAGGAGATGAACGATATGCGGCATCGACTCTGGGAACGATTCAGGACCGGAGGGCGCCATCTCAGCGTGGAGCGTGCCGCGTCCCGCCGCGGCGCGTTCGCGACCGTTTCGGCGCTGGCCGCGTTGCTTTGCGCGTTCAGTCCGTTCGCCGCGGCCCAGTTGCCGCCGGTCATTCCCCCGAACACGGTTGTCGTGAGCGATGACAATGCCGCCGCGGACGCCGCCACGGTTCGCGAGGGCGTCGAGATGGCGCTCGAGGAAGCCTATCAGACGGGCGAGCGCGTGGCGGTGTGGGTGGAGCAGGGCGAGTACACGGAGACGGCTCCGATCCGCATCCCCGGCGACGCGAACATCCATGTGATCGGCCTGACGCCTGACGATCAGGAGGACGAGCGCGCCGTGGGGCGCCCGTGGATGGTGACCGTGGACGGCGGCGGGGTCGACGACAGCAGCGGCGTGTTTGAGATCCATACGGAGCGCGCGCCTGACGGCGCCTCCGACCCGTGGATGTACTACCGCTATACCCCCGGCGCCGAGGACAGCGCGGCGACGTTCGAGGAACGACTGAGCAACGTGCTCATCGAAGGGCTGACGATCCGCAACGGGCCGTACCGGGTGCGGATCCAGGGCAGCGAGGAAGGCGAGCCCGCGATCCGACCCACGCTGAGCCGATGCATCATCCTCGGGGCGTCGCAGGCGCTGATGCTGCCCGGCGGCGCCAGCGCGGGCGTGCTGGTGGAAGGCAACGCGGCGCCGTTGCTGGTGAACTGCGTGATCGGCGGCTACAGCAACGCCTTGCCGGAGGACTTCGGCCTCGGCGAGGACGACGAGACGCCTCCCTGGATGGAGCGCTGGCTGGACAAGCAGTATTCGAGCAAGGCGGGCGTGTGGGTCCAGACGCCGGCGGATCCGGATGCCGGGCTGTTCACCGACATTCTCTTCTGTACGGTGCTGCTGAACCAGGACTACGGCGTCTACGTGGAGACGGGCGCCAACGCGCGCGTGCGCAACACCATCGTCTACGGGAACGGCGACGGCCGCGATCCGGCCGAGCCCGCCGATGATGATGCCCCGCCGTTCGCGGAGGAAGGCGGTCTGGTGTGGGCGGACGAGGAGATCGTCCTCGAGCCCGACAACGGGATCTACAACGTGCCGACCGTGGTGCGGATCCACGGGAACAACCTCGCGACCAATGACGCGGCGGTCGGCGCCGTGCGCGTCTTTTTCGGGCCCACTTCGCGGGCGGAGACGGCCGCGACCGTGAATGCGGCGAACAGCACGGTCGACATGATCGAGGTGACCGCGCCGGCGTCTTACCTGGCGAAGCCCGGCCCGGTTAACGTGCATCTGATCCGCGACGACGGTCTGGCGTTCATGGTTCCGCTCGGTTTCACGTACACCGGATCCGCGTCGACCGTGCCGCAGGTGGCGGCGGCGATCCCGGAAACGGGACCGGTTTGGACGGACACCGATGTGATCGACCCCGAACAGCGCGGCGGCAACTGGACCACGATCATCGGATCCGGGTTCGAGCGCGACGCGCGGGTCTACTTCGATTTCAACGGCGACGAAGCGCCCGATCCCGATGAGGAGAGCGGTCGCGTGCTCTGGCTGTCGTCCAGTAAGCTGTATGTGCAGGCCCCGGTCCGCACGACGCCCACCGACAAGATCGACGTGCTCGTGGTGAACCCCGGCCCGCCGTCGGCGACCAGTCCCGCGGGACCGCTCAAGGAGTATCAATACGTCGACCCGACCGAGGGGCCGCGGCTGGACGTGGTCGAGATCTCGCCCAACTACTACCGCGATCTGGGCGGTACGCCCGGCGACGCGGACCCGGAGGCGGATCCGGCGGACCGCGCGTTCACGGCGGACATCGTGGGCTGGAACATCGGCCCGGGCGCCTTTGACGGGGGCGAACCCCATCCGGTGATCGTCAAGATCGGCGGGATCGTCTGCCCCTACGCCGAGCTGCGCCAGGGACCCGATAACCCCGCCGGCGACTCCTATGACGAGATTCGCGACGTCGTGATTCCGGTCGCCGAGTTCGGCGCGGCAGGCGCCTACGACGTGGAAGTGATCAACTACGACGGCGAGCGTGACGTGCTGGCCAACGGGTTCACCTATTACGCGGACAGCGCGCCCGGGCTCGATGGAGGGCGTCTGGTCGGCGCCGGCGGCGAGCTGCTCGACGTCGCGGCGGTGTGGCGGCCGTCGAACTTCGTAACCATCGGGACTACGGTCTACCCTGTCGCGCCGGATCCGCAACCGCGCACGCTGCTGGGCGCCGGGTTCGACACGGGCCTCGCGATCACGTTCCGCCAGCCGGCGTCCGGCGGGGAGAAGATCGTCGATGCGGCGGGCGACGGCATCGTGATGCCGACGGAGGTCGTGGAGGAGCATCGCGGCCACACGCAGCGGGGCATCGACCTGGACGTTCCGCTGCTTCCGGGCGACTACGGCCCCGGCTTCTCGAACGTGTTCGGGACGGAGCCGCGCATCCTCGAGGTGGAGGTCCGCAACGCGCTCGATGTCGAGGGGAACCCGACCGACGCCGCGGGCGACGTCAAGACCGTCTCGGCGGCGATGATCTACGCGGCCAACCGGCCGGCGAACCAGACCATTCAGTCCGGCGAGTCGCTCTACTTCGAGATCTTGCAGGTCGACTCGATCGCGGGCGTGCACCGCGACGCGACGGTTCCGGGAGGCACGCCGGCCGCGTACCAGGACTTCGAATACCGCATGCGCGTGCGGAACTGGCTCGGCACAACGGATATGCGCCTGTTTGTCGGGGGGCATGAGGTTGATCCGGAGGAGATCACGCAAGTGGGCCCGGCGCCGTGGATCGGCGAGTCGGATGTCTACTTCAACGTCTCGCAGGCGCTGCCGTCCGGCAAGTTCGGCACGCTGGACGTCCTGCTCCTCTTGCCCGAGGAATCGACGTATAACCAGAGCGGTGAGCCGGCCTACTGGGTGAGCGAGGGCGCGATTTGGGTCCCGCGGACGGATGCGGACGACGTCCTTGCGCCGCCGCGGCTGTGGTCCGTGTCGCCGCGCCTGATCCCGCTGAACGGCGGCATCGATGTGACCCTGCTCGGGTCCGACTTCATCCCGCCGGGATCGTCGCTCGTACGCGTCCCGGAACCCCTGGACAACGCGAGCTTCGAGGACGGGCCCGCGACGACGACCGAGCTCCCGCCCGGATCCACGGCGTTGCCCGGCTGGGACATCGGCTTGGACGGCATCCAGTACGTCGTCGCGGACGACGCGCCGGCATACGATGGGGACCGCTTTGTCCACCTGATACCGCGCTACGATGACGTGGGTTCGGTCGAGCAGTCCGTGGCGACGACGCCCGGCGGCCGCTACGAGCTGGTGTTCGCCCACGGCGTCCATCCCGAATTGAACGTGACGGACGCGCGCTTCGGCCGCGTGATCGCGTATGCGAGCGCCGGCGGCGGTCAGACGGTTGAGTTCGCGCGACCGTCCGGGAGGACTTTGCCCAATAACATGCGCTGGACGATCCGGTCGATGGCCTTCACGGCGACGGATCCGAATACGACCATCCGACTCGCGCATCCGGACGAATACTACCCGTCGAACTTCGGCACGGTGGTGGATGCGGTGCAGTTGTACCAGCTTCTCGAGGACGGCACGCGGGTGCGCGTCTGGGCGCAGGACGACACGGGCACGGAGACGGCGGTGCCGCTGTTGAGCGGCACGCACGTGGCCGACTACGCCGTGTCGCCCCCGTCGCGGATAGACTTCGTGGTGCAGGACCTCGAGCCGGACCCGGTCCTCGGTCTGGCGGCCAACCACAACGTGCCGCTGGACGTTGAGGTGTTTCACGACGACGGTTCGCACCAGCCGGCGCTGGATGAAGACGGGAATCCGTTGGCGCATCGGCTGGAGGGCGCGATCGTGCTCGTCCCGAGCTACGTGGCGCCGGAGGTGACGGACCTGTTCCGGGCGGACCTGGCGGCGGCCGGCGTGCCGGACGCGCGCTACGGCGTGGTGGACGGCGGCGACCTGGTGCAGCTTGACGGCGCCGGGTTCAACCGCGGCGGCGTGCTGCCGGCGGTGCGGTTCGGCGATGTCGAGGGCCGCGTGCTGGAGATCGGCGAGACCTACACGGCGCGCGACGGCCTCGACTATATCGCGCCGGACGTGCCCGTGGGCGACAGCGAGCCGGGATCGCTGCTGGTGGTGACGCCGCCGGCGCTCGGCGGCCTGGCCGGGCGTGTGCCCGTGACGCTTGTCGTCGACGACGCCGCGTTCCCGGACCACGTGTTGGAGATCCATCTGCCGGACGAGCTGGCCTACACCTACGTGTCCGACGGGCCGCCCGTGATCACGGAGGTGCGCCCGAACTTCGTCTCGCGCGAGGCGAGCGACGCAGGCGCGGCCGACCCGGCCGCGGGCGAGGCGCCGAGTGCGGCGGACTCGGTGTACTTCACGGTCTTCGGCCGCAACTTCGACGACCGGGTGCAGCTCCGCTTCTATGTGGATGCGAACGACGACGGCATTCCGGATGCGCGCGGCGAGCCGGGTCCGGAAGACGACGTGTATGTGCGCGAGCATTTCGCGGTGTCGCCGTCGGAGATCGTCGTGCTGGCGCCGTCGGCGACGGACGACCTTGGTCTCGAGCAGGCCGATTTCGACGATGGGATCGGCACGGGTTCGGCGGGCATCGTGGGGCTGCGCATCGAAGTGCGCAACCAGCCGCCATCAGCCGATCCGCTGGCCGACGAGGACCGCGTGACGAGCGACCCAGCGGATCTGTACTACGTAGACGATACAGAGACGCCGGGGTTGCGGACGCCTGTGCTTGCGTTCAACAACGCTTATCTCAACTACCGTGACTACGTGAATGTCAAGCCCGGCATGGCGAGCCTTGCGGCGGAACCGTGGTTCGACCCGGGCCCGACGCTTGTCTCGACCCCCGGCCCGCAGATGGTGCGCGCCGAGGCCGAAGACTGGTGGCTGGGCAAACTGGCGCTGCGCGAGGACACCTACCACAACCCGATGCGCGATCGCGCGGGGAACTTCACCGAGCTGCCGTACACGTATGAGGACCTTGAGCTGGACGGGCGGCCGGACGTCCCGAGCACGGACATCCATGGCGTGGGCCCGACGGAGGATCCGGTCGAAGGCGATGAGTCCCGACGCGCGCGGCTTCCGGATATCGGCGCGGACGAGGTCTCGGATCCGGACAGCGACGCGGATCTCGCGTGGTACTACGCCGAGATCTCGCCGAACCCGGTTGGACGCATCACCACGGAGGGCGGGCTCTATGTGGACGTGCGCGTGCGCGGCCTGCGCAACCTGGGCGCGGCCACGCGCCTCGACGGCGGCGTCGATAACGATATCTTCCCGCCGCCGGCGCACCGCATGTTCATCCTGCCGCAGGGCGCGTTGCAGGCGGCGTTTGACGCAGGCGGGCGCGTGAACCCCGAGATGGACCCGGACTGGGTGTCGGAGTGGTTGATCCCGCGCGCGATCCCAATCTCCTACGTGAACATCGGCGGCGGCCGGTATATCGGCACGAATGCGGAGCCGATCGACACGATCGTGTGGGAGAACGTCGCGGCGAAGTCGCCGCTGGACCAGGGGACGCCGATGCAGGGCGACGTGTTGGCGGACGGCCACGCGGCGCTGTTCATCTACGTGCCGGAAGAGCTGAAGCGGGGCGACCACGAGCTGCTCGGGTTCACGCAGAACTACCATTCGCAGTTCCCGAGCCCGATGTCCGACGCGTCGGATACAATGCAGATTGTGGATCAGGCCGTGTGGGGCCGCCATTTCATCATCGACACCGTGCCGCCGCGGCTGCACGTCGAGTGGTATGGGCCCGGCGGGGTCGGGTTCCCGGACGGTCCGGTGTATCCGTGGCGCGACGCCTCGACGGAGCTGGAGCAGGACGTGTTCCCGTTGTCCGGCCACAATGATCGCACGACGTCGGAGAACTCGAGCTCCATTCCGGGCTGGCTCCTGCCGCCTGTGACGCTGGGCGGCGGGGCGATCTACTCCCCGGCGGATCCGGCGACGGTCGCGCCGATCGAGTACAGCGGTGCGGTGTATGACCTGCGCCGTCGGGCGGGGGATCTCGTGAAGCCTGAGCAGGATGCGCAGATCTTCTTCAACGTCGGATCGAAGTCGAACGGGCTTCCGCGGGAGAATCTGGATGCAACGATCCGGGTGCGCCTGATCGACCCGCATCTGACCGAGGCGCCGGCATCGCCGTACTTCGACTTGGATAGCGGGCTGCTGGCGGGTCGCACGGCGCAGATGGGTCCGCCCTACAACTTCGATCCGTACACGGGCGTGACGACGCGCGTCGTGGCCGGGTTCGACGGCCCGCTGTACAACTTCGACACCGGCGACGAGGGCACGGCGCCGATTGACGAGCTGTCGCACATGTTCGCGGACGCCGAGGCGATGTGGGTGATCGAGCAGGGCGACGGGTTCCTGGATCCGCCGGGCGGCTCGGGCGTCGTTGCGCCGGAAGTCACCGGCGAGTTTGCGACCGATAGCCAGGATGCCGAGGCGCTCCTGCCGCCGTTGGCGGCGCTGCCGCCGGCGCTGGAGGACGACACGCTGGAGGAGATGAACCTCGACGACGTCCGTGCGAATCGCGGCTTCGCGCAGCTTGCGCCGTTGGACGCGATGGACTACGCGAACAACACGCTCTCAGCCGAGTGGCTGCTCGAGGGCCTCGACTGGAACGGCGCGGATCTCGGCATGGGCGGACAGTCGTTCTTCCAGATGGCGATCCGGTTCATGGGACGCGATCGCGCCGGGAACCGCCCGCCGTTGGGCGATCTGCCTGAAGCGATGAACATGTGGTGGCTGCTGGAGGCCGAGACGATCATCACCACGGGCCCGGACCCGCTCGAGGGCACGACGTTGCCCGCGTTCGCGTGGAATCTCAACCGCGACTACGACCCCGACACGTACGACGGACCGCGTCCGATCTTCCGTTGGGGCGTGTACGTGACCGATCCGGGCGACGCGATGAACGGCATCTACCGTTCGATCGGCTGGTCGAACTGGAGCACGAACACCACGCTGGACGCGGCCGAGTTCGCTGGGTTCCTGGACGCGCGAGGTCTCGACACCTTCGGGTCGGAGTTCTGGGTGATTGTGGTGCTGCTCGGCGCGGATGAGGCCGGCAACGTGGAGCGCTGGTACGAGACGGTTCCGGCCGAATACAACGGCCAGCCGCAGGCGAACGTCGGCGCGGATCTGTTCGACCCGCTTCCCGCGTCCGATGACATCCACGTGATCGATCTGCGCGACACCGTGCCGGGCGGCGCGCTGCGCGAGGAGTGGGTCGAGAAGCTGCCGAATATGTGGCGGTTCCTGTGGTCCGGCATCCCGCGGCCCGACACTGTGGTGAAGCCGACGTTCTACCATGGCGACGAGGCCACGCCGTTCGACGTGGATCTGGGATCGAACGTACACGTGGAGATGCCGATCGAGCCCGATCGCTATGTCCATGCCCGGTTCCAGATCACGGCGACCGCGGAGCACGGTCCGGGCGAGGTCTTGTTGGTGGCGTGGGACTTGCTCCGAGAAGGGCAGTCCCTGGTCGGCGGCGTGATCGACCCGAACGACGCGCTGGAGAACCCGATCGAGATGTGGCCGGATCCGGCGACGATCGCGCTGCAGTACAAGCTGGGCGACGAACCCGCGCGGCGCAAGCCGGTGTCGTATGTGTTCCGTGCGGCCACCTTCGTCGACGGGTCGGGCGACACGCTGCCCAACGGCGTGTACGATCCCGGCGAGCGCATCGACCCGACGTGGGCGAACCTGTCCTTCATCGTGCGGCCGCGGGCATCGGATCAGCGGGTCGACCCGGACGTGCAGGTGATCAAAGAGACGGAAGAGCAGTAGCATGTTGGGCGCGTCTGGGGAACGACGCGCAGGTCCGGCTCGGGCGACGCGCGGTTACGCGCGTCGCCCGCTGTTGCTCCATCCGCGGATGCTCACGGTCGTCGGCGGAACGCTGGGCGACGGATTACACCTGAGCGGACGGACATGCTATACTCGGACCCGTTCGGTGGGCATGGCAGGGCGCGACGCGAGGGCGTCGGGCGCCTGCGCGGCGGAGGCGGCGTCAGGGGTGGCGTTGCGAGATGCGAACCGTTTCTGATTGGCGGGAATCTCCGGTTTCGTAGCTGGGCGGAATGCGGCAGGGGATGTGTCAAGAATCTTTTTCGCTTGACAAGAGTTTTCGCCCTCTCCTACAATCGGAAGCAATGGACAGTAAGGCAGTTACCGTGTGTTCCGCTCGTCGGGTTTTGTGGCGCCGTCGCTTAGGGCGCATTCTTGCAGAGCGCGCGCGCGGCGGACGTGGGGTCGCACGGCATAACCCCAGTGAGGGCGTCTGACCATGGCTAGGAAGCGACGGACTCGCAAGCGCCGGCTTGTACTGGATATCGGCGCCAGCGCCATCCGCCTATGTGAGCTGACTCCCACACGGACCGGCTACCAACTGACCAAGTACCTCCAACGCGAGACCTTCTTCGATCCGTCCACCGACGAGGACACCAAGCGCCAGGTGCGCGCGGACGCGGTGCGGGCGCTCATCCGAGAGGGGCGCGTGCGGTCACGCAAGGTTGTGCTCGCCGTTCCGGGGCAGGCCGTATTCACGCGTCCGCGACCGCTCCCGCCCGTTCCCGAGTACAAGGTCACGCAGATCGTCCGGTACGAGATCCAGCAGCAGATCCCCTTCTCACTCGATCAGATCGCGCTGGACTATCAGGTGCTCGACCGCATCGAGGGCGGCGGCTATTTCGTGCTGATGGCCGCGATCAAGGTTGATATCGTCGATCGCTACCTGAAAGTAATCGAGGATGCGCGCTGTCGTATTGATGTAGTAGACGTAGCGCCCCTGGCGGCCTATAACTGGCTGCGCCATACGGGTGAGCTCGGACAGCAGGGCGACTGCGTGGCGATGATCGACATCGGCGCGAGCACGACGGAGATCGTTATCGAGCGGGACAATCAGTTCCGCTGGAATCGTCCGTTGAGCATCGGCGGCAACGACGTGACCGCTGCGATCGCGGCGGACTTCAATCTGAGTTTCGAGGAGGCGGAGCGGGTCAAACGCGAGCGCGGCTTCGCGCCCACGGGCGACGCACAGCGCGACGGCAAGGCGGGCGAGACGATCGGGCGCGTGCTTGGACGGCTCACGACCGAGATCCAACGCTCGTTCTCCTACTATCGCTCGCAGCCCGGCGGGGGCACGGTGTCCCGGATTGTCCTGACCGGCGGCGGGGCGAGCCTGCGCAACATCGTGCCGTATCTCCAACGTACGCTGGGCATGGACGTACGCATCGCCCAACCGCTCAGCGGCGTCGCGGTGGCCCCCGCGGCGCAGTCTGTGAACGACAGTCCCGAGCAGGCGGCGGTTGCGCTGGGTCTGGCGCTGCGGTGCACGGCGCAAGTGCCGATCGAGGTGAACCTGATTCCGCCGCGCGTGCTCGAGGCGGCGCGCCGGCGCGAGCAGGTGCTCTACTGGGGGATGTCACTGGTCACGATCCTGATGATCATGGCGTCGATCATCCCGGCCCGTGCGAACCGGCAAGCGGGCGTCCTCGAGAACATCGACCTGCTCAAGAGTTCGATTCTGCAGTACGACGGGAGCCTGCGCCGCGCGATCGAGTCGCGCGAGATCAGCGGCGCGCAGTCGGAATTTGAGAAGGAGCTCAAGCAGCTTAAGGCGCAGGTGAATGATCTGAAGGCGCTGGGCGACGTGCTCGACGACGCGTATCGCAACCGGATCGTCTGGCTCCAGCACCTGAACACAGTGAATGCGGCGCGCATCCGTGTGCAGGAAGCCGACCCGAGCGGCGAGAGCCGTATCTACTTTTCCTCCGTCGAGTCCAGCGTGATCGGCGCGGAAGCCGAACGCATGGGCGGCGGCGGCATGGGGGGTATGATGGGCGGCATGATGGGCGGCGGTATGCCTGGGATGCCCGGCATGCCCGGTATGGGCGGGGGATCATCCCAGTCGCAGGGGCGTCGCTCGGTGCCCAGCAGCGGCTTCCCTGGCATCGGGGCCGGCTCCGGCATGGGCGGCGGCATGATGGGCGGCCCTGGCGGGATGATGGGCGGAGCCGGAGGCATGATGGGCGGCCCCGGGGGCGGCGGCATGGGGATGCCCGGCATGCCCGGTATGCCGGGCATGGGCGGCGGTTCCCGCGACGGCGAGATGGAGTCGCAGCCCATCCCGCGGCCGAACGGCATCATCGTTCGCGGGTACGCCTCCAGCCCCGAGACGGTGCTCGCCTTCCGCGATCGGCTGGTCGCTACCGAAGCGTTCGTTGAGAACGGCGTGTACCTCGATGAGGGTATGGTCAACCGGGTCGACGCCTCGGTGCTGTACAACGCGGACGTCGGCGGAACGTCGATGGGCGGCATGGGCGGATTGAGCGGCGGCCTGGGCGGTCGCGGCGGTATGGTCGGCGGGGCTGGTCCCGGCGGCATGATGGGCGGCATGATGCCCGGCGGCATCGGGGGCGGCCTCGGCGGCATGGGCGGAGGCGGCGGCGTTCAGTTCCAGCAGGGCCCGAGCGTCATCGCGTTCCGCATGGACTTGCAGTTCTGGGGCGAAGCGTACGACTTCGAGAAGGCGGGGCAGGGTCCGTCGTCGGGCATGATGGGCGGCTTCTCGTTCCCCTCCATGATGACGGGATCGGGGACTACGACCGGAACGTCGGACGACGACGACGACGAGTAAGCGAGGCCGCGGAGCGGCCTGACCGGCGGGGTCGGGCGACGCTCCCGGATCGAGGGCGGTAGCAGCGTGAGCGGTCAAGTCGGGCAGGGGATCATGAGACGATGGCGATAAGCAAACAGACGATTGTCATGGTTCTCCTGCTGATCATCGCCCTGGCGGCGATCGGCGCGGGATACCAGTTCTGGGTGAAGGAGACGCTCGAACGGTACAACGAGGACGAGCGATACGCGGAAGAGCTCGAGCGGAAGCTGGAGGACTTGCAGACCACCTTCGCACGGACGAAGCCGGAGCTTGTTCTTGAACAGTGGCGGAACGTGATCGAGCCGTGGGAGCAGTCCATCGCGCAGCGCAAGCAGTACTTCACGCTGGGCGACGCGATGGAGATCGAGGAAGTGCCTGAGGACAAGCTGGCGCGGTACCACTATGAGGAGCAGTACAACAAGCTGCTCCCCGCCCTTCAGCAAGAGGTCTACGAGAAGGGAGTGTACTACCAGATCACCGGGTTCGGCGTGCCGGCTCCGCCGTCGCTCTCGGGCGCCTCGGTCCGCGAGGAGGACGTCGAGCGCTGGCTGCGTCGCATCGCGTTGGGGTGCGACACGGTCCGGATGCTGGCGGATGCGAATGTGCGGTACATCCAGGCCGTGGAACTGTGGCCGCCGCGCACGGAGCAGGGCGTGCTGCGGATGCACACGGCCGGCTTGGCCTTCTCGATGAACCTGGCGGACCTTGTCGCGTTCATCGACCGACTCACCACGGACCGCAACCAGTTCTACGACATCAACGCCATCTGGATCGCGAACCGCAATCTGGTGGCCTCGGCCGAGCCGTTGCTGGAAGTGCAGATGCTCGTCACGCGGGCGGAAGTGATCGAGGGAGCGAAGCCGCAGGCGGGAGGCAGCCGCACTCAGGGGTCGAGTCCGTTCGGCAGTTTCAGCATGTTCTCGAGTTCCGGCTCGAGTTCCGGCGCCAGCAGCAGTACGAGCAGCGGTACGAGCAGCAGCAGCGCATCCGGATCGTCGTCGCGGAGCAGCTCGCAGAGCTCTGATCCGTGGTGGAAGTTCTGGTGAGCGACCGCCGCGGCGCGAAGGGGCCGGCGGGGCCTGAGCGAAAGGGGTCGGAGTGACTAAGCTACGCAAGATCGTCGCGTGGATCTGGCGGAACAAGGAACGGATGCTCTTCGGAGTACTGGTGCTCGTTCTGTGCTACAGCGTGTGGAAGGTTGTGAACCCCGATCCGCCGCCCGAGCTGGAGGTCGACACGCGCCCGCCGAGGGCGGAGTTGCCCGAGGAGTGGGAGGACGGTCCGCCGGCGCCGCCGGCGGCGACGCCCGATCCCCTGCCGCGTGCGGCCACCGACGCACTCCTGGGCGACAATCCCTTCACTGTGCACGGAGGCCCGTCTACGGCGGGACAGCGCGCGGCGGCGGCGGCGGCGGACGAGGAGCAGTCGGACGAACCCGAGGTTCAGCTCGTGCGGGTCGTACCTGGTCCGGCCGATACGTACCGCGCGGAGTTGCGCGTAAACAACCGTCCCCGGAGGGTATCTGAGGGCGACGTTGTGGAAGGGCTTCGGATCGAACGGGTGGACGGTCGTAACAGTACGGTCGTCGTTGTTTCGGAAGAGTCGGGGAAGCGTACGACGCTCAGAGCGGAGTAGAGAGTTGATCGCGTTGCGTCCTATCCTGTATACGTCTGATAGGGGCAACCAAGCTTACTAGCGGGAGGACCATTTCGTCATGAGTAGAAGGATGCCGCGGTCGATTGCCGCAAGCGGCGGAACCCTGTTCTTGTTCGTCGCTGCAGCGGCGATGTTCGCATGGCCGGCATACGGTCAGGCGCTAGAAGAGGCTTCGCCGGAGCTGCCTGTCGAAATGGCGCCGATAGAGCCTACCGATGGATCGGCGTCTACGCCGACTGTGGATAGCGCTCCGCTCCCCGCTCCGACGACAACGCAGCAGGACCCGAACCTGACGCCGGTGGAGCAGGCGTTTCGCGAGGGGGTGCGTCTCTACAGGGAGAACCTGTTCGCGGAAGCGCTGAGCGAGTTCAACCGGGCGCTGGCGCTGGAGCCTGGACATCAGGATGCCGCGATCTACAAGGCCCGCTGCGAGACGAAGCTCCAGATGGCCGCAGGGGGGCAGGATCCCGCGCAGACGCCGGTGTTCGAGACGCTCGACACGGAGATGATCCAAGTGGAGGGCGACAGCGCGCAGGCGCCGCTCTCGATGGAAGAGCTTCGTGTGCAGCGGTTGCGCGACCTGATCACGCAGGGTCAGTACTATCTGGAGAACCAGAAGTACGCCCGCGCGCAGGCGTTGTTTGAGGAGGCCCTCCTCATCGATCCGCAGAACGTGACGGCCACGAACGGCTTCCGTGAAGCAACGCTCGGGGCGGTGGCGGCGGACCTGGATACGTCGGAGGCGGTGAACAACATCAACGTTCAGCGCATCCGGACGAGCATCGAAGAGACGAAGACGCTTCCGGAAGAGGCGGATGCCAAGGGCATCAAGCCGTGGCGGGTGACGCCCATCGTTGAACCGGAGAAAGAGCCGGAGCGCGAATCGAAAGCGGCCCGCATTGAAGAGGCGTTGGATTCGCCGGTTGACTACATGGACTACGGCGACACGGAAGAGGGCGTCCATGTCAGTGAGATCCTTGGATACCTGGCGGAACTGGCGGACGTCAATATTCAGGTTGACTGGCGTGTCGTGCAGCATGTGGTCGAAGCCTTCCCGCCTGAGATCGACCTCAGTCAGTACCAGGGACAGGGAGCGGCCGGCGTGCCCGGCGGGCTGGGAGGAATGCCCGGCGGCATGGGCATGGGCGGCGCCATGCCTGGCATGCCCGGCATGGGCGGCGGAATGACCGCCATGCCCGGCGGCGCGGGCATGGGCATGGGTATGGGCGGTATGAGCAGCCCGTACACCGGCGCCGGCATGGGGGGACGCGCCGGATTGGGCGGAGCGACGGGCGGCATGGGCCTGGGAGGAATGAACGAAGGCGTGACCACCATGATCAACGGTCCGTTCGGCCCGCGCATCGACGGTAAGGTTTTCTACTTCAGCATCAAGGATGTGACTCTGCGTCAGGCGTTGCAGGCGCTGCTGCGTCCGCTTGGGCTGGACTTCTCCGTCCAGCCGGGCTTCATCTGGGTCAGCACGCCTGAGCGGATCCGCATGGAGTCGTTCGAGGAGCTCGAGACGCGGTACTACTTCCTCCGGAGCCTGGGCACGGAGACGATGTTCAAGGTCGTGGTGAGCACGATGGGCGGCTCGCAGGGCGTGCGTACTCTGGGCGGCGGTACGAGCGGCACGTCGGGAACCTCGACGACCGGCACGACCGGTACAACGGGCACCGGCGGCGGTTACGGCGGCGGCGGCTATGGAGGCGGC
>DIWA01000063.1:0-225 GCA_002422525.1 Candidatus Hydrogenedentes bacterium UBA6118 | reverse complement strand
GCGGCTATGGAGGCGGCGGCGGCGGTACGGGCGGCGGCGGCGCCTTCTTCTCAAACATATCCGATCTGTTCTATAACATTGACGACTACATGGTTGGTGAGTCGCCGCCCATCATCGAGGCGCTTGGCGGTTACACCGGCTATGGGACCGGACGCATCATGAACGGCGGTTACGGCAGCGGCGGCTATGGAGGCGGCGGCGGCGGCTATGGAGGCGGCGGCGGCG